>JAZRLQ010000104.1:0-17754 GCA_045646925.1 Eubacteriales bacterium | reverse complement strand
CCCCCGAGGTGTTTTTTGACAAGTACGGCGTAAAGCCCCATCAGTTCGTGGACGTGAAGGCTTTGATGGGAGATAGCTCCGACAATATTCCCGGCGTTCCCGGCATTGGGGAAAAGACCGCTCTGAAGCTGATCGCGGAATACGGTGATCTCGACGCGATCTACGATGGCTTGGAAGAGAAAAAACTCGCCAAGGGTGTTCTCACGAAGCTGGCGGCAGGGAAGGATTCTGCATATGATTCCCGCTTCCTTGCGCGCATCAAATGTGATGTGCCCATGGATATTACACTCGCTGATGCGCTTTACGGCGGACATAAAAAAGAGGAGCTTGCGGAGCTTTTCAAGAGGTTCGAGTTTTTTGCTCTGATGAAAAAATACGCGTTGGACGAAGAGAAAAGCGAAGAAGAGACCACGTGGAAGCTCTGCGAGACGGATATTGCGTGGGACGCAGGGAAAAACTATGCGATCGCATTTGATTTTGACGCGGAAACGGCGGCGGTTGCGGACGGTACTGATGTCTATGCGATCAGTGATATCGCTTCTTTGAAGGATGTTCTCAACGGTGGCTATCGCTTTATCGTTTACGATCAGAAATCGGCGCTTCACGCGCTGGAGGCATACGGCGTATCCTTTGGCTCCTGCGCGGAGGATATTATGCTGATGGCGTATATCGCGTCCGTGACGGACAACGATTTCTCCTTCGAAAAGCTCACGCAAAGACTCCTTTCAAAAACGGCGGGAAGCCTTGCGGAAAAGGCGTATCTGACGGGCGCTCTGTATACGGTTCTTTATGACGAGCTGGAAAAATCGAAGCAGACGGCGCTTTACCGCGATATCGAATTTCCGCTTTGCCGCGTTCTGTATGAGATCGAAAAGGAAGGCTTCACCGTGGACGTTGCGGCGTTGAAAGCGTTTTCTGCGAAGCTTGGAGAAATGCAGGAAGAGTTTGCAAACCGAATCTATATGCTTGCAGGCGAAGAATTCAATATCAATTCTCCGAAGCAGCTCGGCAATATCTTGTTCGAAAAGCTCGGCTTTCCGCACGCAAAAAAGACCAAGAGCGGATATTCCACCAATGCGGAGGTTCTCGAAAAGCTTCGTCCCTACCATCCCATCATCAGTGATATTCTCGATTTCCGTCAGTACGGTAAGCTGAAAAGCACCTATGCGGACGGTCTTGCGAACGCCGCGGATGAAAACGGGAAGGTACACACCTCCTTCCGACAGGCGCTCACCACGACGGGCAGACTTTCCTCCACCGAGCCGAATCTGCAGAATATCCCCATCAAGACGGAGCTTGGCAGAGAATTCCGCAAGTTCTTCGTTGCCGGAAATGAGGATTACGTGTTACTTGACGCCGACTATTCTCAGATCGAGCTGCGTTTGCTGGCTGCTATTTCGGGCGACGAGGCGATGACGGAGGCGTTTCTTTCCGGATACGATATCCACTCCGCAACGGCGATGAAGATCTTTGGCGTCAGCGCGGACGAGGTGACGATCGATCTCAGAAAACGCGCGAAGGCGGTCAACTTCGGTATCGTTTACGGAATGGGCGAATTTTCGTTGGCGGCGGATCTGAAGATCTCCCGCATGGACGCAAAGAACTATATCGACGGCTATCTCGGCGCGTATCCCAAGGTCAGTGAATATCTGAAAAACGTCGTTGCCGCCGCCAAGCAGGACGGCTTCGTAACGACACTGTTCGGCAGAAGACGCTATATTCCCGAGCTTTCTTCCACGAAGAAAATGGAGGTCGCTTTCGGTGAACGCGTGGCGATGAATAGCCCCATTCAAGGCACTGCGGCAGATATCATCAAGCTTGCCATGGTCAATATCGACCGCAAGCTGAAGGAAAAGGGATACGATGCGCGTCTGATTCTGCAGGTACACGATGAGCTGATCATCGAGTCGCACAAGGATTGCGCTGCAGAGGTCCGCGCGCTTATGCAGACGGAAATGGAAAACGCGGTTCGTCTTTCCGTTCCGCTCACGGTTGAGATCGCAGAGGGCGCTTCTTGGTTCGAGGCAAAATAAAGGTATAAAAACGGCTCTTTGGTACAAACTGTTTGTTGAAGGCTATTTCAAAAGGAGTGATTGTATCAAATGAGAAAACTGCTTTCCATGATCTTTCTCGGAATCTGTCTGATATCGTGCGGAGAAAAGGACGCTCCCGCTTTTGCGGATATGAGCGGTTTCGCCGATAAGATCTATCGCAATGCCGGCTTGGATACGAGCGGTATATATCTCGAGGAGGTCGACGAGGATGCGGCGTTTCTGTTCGGAATCGCCGAGGAGGAATTCGACAAACGTGTGGAAAACGCCGTTTGCGTACGTGACGTTGTTGACAGTAAGGGCAGAGAGCTTTACGTGTTTGAAGCGGAGAAGGAAGCCGACGCGCTCTGGATCGCCAGACAGCTTTACGCTTCGTATGAATTTGCACCGTGCGACGCCGCGGAAAAAATGACGGTCGCGTGTACGGGTAAATATGTCATGCTCTTCAAATCGTCGGCAGACGAGGTCGATGGCGCGGTATCCGGCTTTCGTTCGCTTACGGGCGGCGCGATCCGCTACCGCGAGGATATGGATAATAAAGGGTAAAACGGTACGGTCCGGTGTAACGCTCCGATTGGGGTGTCACGCCGGACTGTACCGATTTTGTCAAAAAAATCAAAATTCCATCAAAAAAGTCAACAAAACAGACAGAAACGTATTGCAATTCCCGAAATTTGTGCTATAATAAATGTATAAAATAAACAGAGTAAATGATGGCGAGTCGAAGTGCCGAAATTACGGGGAGTTGACTTTCGGACGAAAACAAGTTGTTGCTGTGCCATCGTTGCATCCCGCTGTTACATATTTGCTCCCGTCGGGAGCTTTGTGTAGGTTGCGCGTCTGTTTTTCACGGAGGTGCTTTTTTATGTCCAAAATTCGCTCAAACAGAAAAAAAGGTTCGGAATCGCTTCTCAAAGCAACGACCTCGGCAATGATGGTGGCGCTCGCCATTATTTTCTGCCGCTATCTCGGTTTTCCCTCGTCGGGAATGTGGCGTGTGGAGATCAGCTTTTTGCCGATCCTCATCGTCGCGATCCTTTACGGTCCCGTTTGGTCCGCGGTCTCTTACGGACTTGCCGATTTCATCGGCGCGCTGATCTGGACGGGTGTGAATCCCTTTATTCTTCTTTGCAAGATCGTTTTCGGGCTTCTGATGGGACTTGCTTTTCACGGAAGAGAAAAGATCAGTCTTCCCCGCAACGTGATATTCTTCGTCTTTATCGGTTTCGTCGTCGACATTGTGATGATGACGCCGATCTTCGTCTTTGCGTTCGGTTACACCTGGGAATCGGCGCTGATCTTCCGACTTGCCGCGTTTTCCGTCAATACGCTCATGCGTATTTTTCTGACGGTGCTGACGGATAAGTTTTTGCTTCCTTCAATCTACAAACAAACGAGGAAAAACAGAATATGAAAAACGACAATCAATTCAAAACTTACGCGAACGGCTTTCAGGCCGTTCCCAGACTCGGTCTGGAAAGGATCACATATCTCATGAACCTGCTTGGCAATCCGCAGAACTCCTTGCGTTGTATCCACGTTGCAGGTACGAACGGAAAGGGCTCCGTTTGCGCTTTTACGGAATCCATGCTTCTTGCGGCAGGTTATAAGGTCGGCAAATATATTTCTCCGAATCTTGTCCGTGTCAACGAGAGAATTACGGTTTGCCGCGAGGAGATCTCCGACGATGATCTGAACGCGCTTCTGGCGAAAATTGAAAAGATCGTTCCCGAAGCAGAACGCGCGCTCGGAGACAAGATCTCTCAGTTTGAGATCTGGACGGCGGCGGCATTTTGTTACTTTGCCGAACAGAATCTCGATTACGTCGTGCTTGAAACGGGACTCGGTGGCGAATTCGACGCGACCAACGTCATTTCCCATAACGTGATGTCCGTTTTCACGCAGATCGATATCGATCACGTGGAATACCTCGGTGACACGATCGAAAAGATCGCGACCACGAAGAGCAAGACCATCAAATCCAATTGCGAAAGCGGCGTGACGATCGTTTCCGCGCAGGACGAAGCCGCGATCCGCGTGATCGGTGAGGAAGCGGCAAGACAGGGAACGAAGCTCGTCGTTCCGGAAGAGGCTGTGATCGAGGGTACGGAGGAGATCTACGAGATCATTTCCTACGGCGGTATGAAGGCGCTCCGTCTCGGACTCGGCGGCATTTATCAGATCCAGAACGCTTGTACCGCGATCGAATGCGCAAAGGCGCTTGGCCTTTCCGAAGATGCGATCAGAAAGGGACTTGCAGAGGCAAAAAATCCTGCACGCTTCGAAATGATCGGCACGGAGCCTACGACGCTTTACGACGGCGGACACAACCCCAACGGCGTTCGTTCGCTCAAGGCTTCTCTCGACCGTTATTATCCGAACGTGAAGCGCACGATCGTCTTTGCCTGCATGGCGGACAAGGATTTCATGCCGTCTCTCAATATGCTCAACGACGGCTTCAGCAGCTTCGTTTTCACGACGGTGCAGGACAACCCTCGCGCAATGGGCGCAGAGGCTCTCTGCAAGAAGGCGGCGGAAGGCGGCATCCTCGGTGAATGGGCGCCCAACCTCAGAGAAGCGCTCGCGCTTGCGAGAAGCAAGGGTGATCTTACCTTGGCTTGCGGATCGCTCTATCTTTACAAAGATCTTTAATGCAATAACTTGAACCTCGGAACGAAATTTCGTTCCGAGGTCTTTGTTTTTAGTTGACAAAAAGAGAAGAAATTGCTATAATAAATGTATTAGTAATATTTTGCTTTTTGGGCGTGATGGCTCAGACAGAGGCATTTTTGTTTTCGGTAAAGGGGTTTTTGGATTATGATTTATGACAGCTATTCGCTGATGGAAAACCAATTGGAGATCCGCTTCATGGGATCGGATGAAAAGGTGTTTTCCGAACAGACGGTTTTCGAGGGCGAGCGTATGCCGTTCGAGCTTTTCTTTTTGGTTCGCAAGGGCAGGATCTCGTTTTTTATGAATGACGAGGAAACCGTTTGCGAGACGGGGACTGTTCTGACGGTTCCTTACGATACGGCGTATCGTCTCTCGGCGGAAAAGGGTTGCGAAGTGATCTGGATCGCCGCCGATTACCGCGTTTTCTCGAATTTGCGTATTTTCTCGCTTTTCGCCGTTCCGACGAAGCAGGAGGATCCCGATGGAAGTCTGGCGGCGCTTTGCGCTTCGATCCATCAATCCTTCCTCGACAGTGAATTCACGAATACACGATTGGAAAACGCGCTTTTCCTCAATATGTCTCTCTATCAGCTGGCGATCGCGGTTCTCAGAAGAAGCTTTCCGAAATCGGACGGCGGCATGGTCATGGCGCGCTTCGCAAAGCTGTCTCCCGTTCTTCTCCGCATTGGCGAGAGATTGGATACGGTTTGTCCGATGAAGGAGCTGTCGGATCTGATGGGACTTTCGGAGGACTCCTTCTATCGTTTCTTCAAGAAAACCGTCGGCGCGGCTCCGAAGGAGTATCTGATCTCGGAGCGCCTCCGCAAAGCGAAGTTTTATCTTTTCACTACGGATATGTCCGTTGCGGAGATATCCAAGCTCTGCGGTTATGAAAACTCTTCGTACTTCAGTACGCTTTTCCACGAAAAATTCGGACTTTCCCCGAGCGCCTACAGGGAAAAGACGGAAACTCTTATTTAATCAAAATTCTGAAAGGATCGGTAATATCAAATGGATTTCTCAAAGATCAGATTGTTTCTTTTTGACATGGACGGCACGCTTTATCTCGGCAACAACCTTTTTCCGTTCACGAAGACTATGCTCGATACGATCAAAGCGCAGGGCAAGACGTATCTTTTCATGACGAATAACTCTTCCAAGAGCGTAAACGATTACGTAAAGAAATTGGAGAAGCTCGGCATTCCCGCAAAATACGAGGATTTCATCACGTCTTCTCAAGCGACTGCGGATTATCTGATGAAGAATCATCCCGGACTTCGCTTCTACGTCAGCGGCACGGAATCCTTCAAGAAGGAGCTTGCCGACGCGGGCGTTCAGGTTTATACGGATTATTCCGATGACATCGAGGGCGTCGTTATGGGCTACGATACGGAGCTTACATACAAGAAGCTCGACGACGTGTCCAAGCTTCTGACGCTCAAGGATATTCCTTACATTGCGGCAAATCCCGACTGGGTTTGCCCTACCGAATACGGCTATGTTCCCGATTGCGGATCCGTTGCGACGATGATCTGCAATGCGACGGGCAAGAAACCCCATTTCATCGGAAAACCGCGTCCCGAAATGCCTCTCGCCGCAATGGATCGCATTTCGAAGAAGGATCCTCTCGTCAACAAGGACACTACTCTCGTTATCGGTGACCGCGTATATACGGATATTGCTTGCGGCGTTGCGGCAGGCATCCACTCTCTGCTCGTTCTCAGCGGTGAATCCACGATGAAGGACGTAGAGGAAAGCGACGTGAAGCCCGAATTCATCATGAAGGACTGCTCGGAGCTTCTGGAAAAGATTAAGTGATCGTTATCTGAAGGAAGAGAGGCTTTTACTATGGCAAGACCAAAAGGAATTCCTTTTACAGAAGAAAACGCGGGCGCCAATTACGCGGAATTCGCGGTTGCCCGTAAACCCGACGGCAAGATCAGAATGCAGAGATTCCTTTTCGTGATGATGTATCTTGCATTCGCACTTGCGTATTGCTTCGTATTTCTCGTCATCTTCAAGATGGGTCCCGTGATCGCGATCCTTCCGCTTTTGTTGCTGATCATGTGCTTCTTCACATGGAAGCTGACGAAGGTGGAATATATGTACATCGTCACGCAGGGACATCTGCACGTATACAAATACGACGGATATAACAAAGCGAAAGAGATACTGAAGGCGAAGCTCAGTGAAAACGAGGGAATTTATCCCGCCGATGCAGATTATGCGAGCTTCTCAGATGAATGTGAGGCGGTGCTTGATTATTCGGCAGGCATGAATACGGATGATCTTTATTTTGCGATCTTCCGCATTGACGGAAAGAATACCGCCGTTTATTTCACCGCTTCTGCCAAGATTTTGACGGCTATGCGTTATTTCGGCGGTGAAAAGGTAGTCGTTACTTACGTATCCAGATGAAAAAATAAACCGAATCGGAAAGGAATATTTTTATGAGAAAGACAAAAATCGTATGTACCATCGGCCCCGCTTCCTCCAAAGAGGACATCTTGACGGAGATGGCGCTTGCGGGCATGAACGTTGCTCGTTTGAACTTTTCTCACGGAACGCACGCTCAGCACAAGGAAAATATTGATCTGATCAAAAAGGTGAGAGAAAAGCTGAATCTCCCCATTGCGATCATGCTCGATACCAAAGGACCCGAATATCGTATCAAGACCTTCAAAAACGACAAGGTGACCGTTTTTGACGGAGATACCTTTACGTTCACAACGGACGAGGTGGAAGGCGATGAGACGAAGGTTTCCGTTACTTATAAACAGCTCTGTGAAAATATCGATATCGGCGACCACATTCTCGTGAACAACGGACTTGTTGTGTTCGAGGTTGTTTCTCTGACTCCCACGGAAGCGGTTTGCAAGGTTATTGAGGGTGGTGAGCTTTCCAACAGAAAGAGCATGAGCTTCCCGGGTAAGCTCATGAGCGGTCCCTATCTCAGCGAGCAGGACAAGGCGGATCTTCAGTTCGGTATCGAAAACGGCGTCGATTTCGTCGCGGCTTCCTTCGTATCCATGAAGGAGGACCTCATCGACCTCAAGGCTTTCATGCGTCAGAACGGCGGCGATAGCATTGATATCATTGCGAAGATCGAAAACAGAGCGGGTGTAAACAATATTGAGGAGATCTGCGATTACTGTGACGGCATCATGGTTGCGAGAGGTGACCTTGGCGTTGAAATCCCCTTCGAAGAGCTTCCTGCAGTACAGAAGGATCTGATCACAAAGTGCCGTTTGCTTGGTAAACGCGTAATCACCGCAACGGAAATGCTGGAATCCATGATCAACAATCCGCGTCCGACGAGAGCGGAGATCTCCGACGTCGCGAACGCTGTTTACGACGGAACGAGCGCGATCATGCTCTCCGGTGAAACTGCGGCGGGCAAGCACCCCGTTCTGACAGTTAAGACGATGTCCAAGATCGCGGAAGAAGCGGAACGCAACATCAATTACGAGGAGCAGTTCCGTACGCATAAATTCAAAATTCAGAATTCGTCCGACGCGATCTCTCACTCGACCTGCAGCATGGCGATCGATATTCAGGCGAAGGTCATCATGGTCTGCTCCATATCCGGTATGACCGCGCGCATGGTCTCCCGTTTCCGCGCTCCCACCGATATCATCGGTATGACGACGACGGAAGCGGCGTGGAGAAAGCTTTCTCTCTCCTGGGGCGTTATTCCCGCGCTTGCGGAGGAGTTCCCCTCCACCGAGGTTCTTTTCTATCATGCGAAGAACTATGCGAAGAAGGAATTGAAGCTCAACCGCGGCGATACCATCGTTATCACGGGTGGTGTTACCGGTAAATCGGGTACCACGAATTTGATCAAGGTTGAAACCATTTAAATAACGAAAGGGCGCTTTTCGGAGCGCCCTCGTTTTGTCAGAAAACGGAGATTGTTATGATTTATACAGTAACGTTGAATCCCTCGCTGGATTATGTTGTGCAGGTGCAGGATTTTCACGCGGGGGCGGTCAACAGAACGAACGGAGAAGCGATTTTTGCAGGCGGAAAGGGCATTAATGTATCCCTTATGCTAAAGACGCTCGGCTATGAAACGAAGGCTACGGGCTTTCTTTCTGGCTTCACCGGAAAGGAGATCCGCCGTCTTCTTTCGGAAGAAGGCTTGGACGAGGAATTTCTGTTCGTTGAAAACGGTTTTTCCCGTATCAACGTCAAATTGAAAAGCGGAGAAGAGACGGAGATCAACGGCGCGGGTCCCATGATCTCGACAGAGGAAAAAGAAGCTCTGCTCGAAAAATTGGAGGCGATGGTGAGCGATGGCGACACACTTGTTTTGTCGGGTAGCGCACCGAGATCGTTGCCTTCCGATATATACGAAGAACTGATCCGCCGCGTTTCTTCAAAGCGCGTGCGCATTGTCGCGGACGTGTCGGGAGAACGGCTGCGAGGCATTCTGCCGCTTCGTCCGTTTCTCATTAAGCCAAATCATCACGAGCTTGGCGAGCTTTTCGGCTATGAGATCGGGTCGAAGGAGGATGCTGTTGTTTACGCGAGCAAGCTTTGCGAGCAGGGCGCGGAAAACGTGATGGTATCTCTTGCAGAGGATGGCGCCGTGCTCGTTACGCATGACGGTACTTATTCCGCGGAGGCGCCGAAGGGGATCGCGGTCAATTCCGTGGGAGCGGGTGATTCCGCCGTTGCGGGTTTTCTTGCGGGTTGGCATGAAACGAAGGACCCTATGCGCGCGCTTGCGCTTGCGGTCGCGGCAGGAAGCGCCACCGCCTTTTCTGAGGGAATCGGTAACAAGACGAGCGTGTTGTCCTTATATGAATCGGTGAAGGTATCGGAAATTTCAGAATTCGGAATGCAGAAGTAGTCGTTTTTCCGTAAAGCTATTGACAAATCGGCAATATGCGTGTAAAATATTTAGGCTGCGAAAGATTTTTCAGAAGAACCGACGTGGAGCTTTCCATGTTGGTTCTATTTTTGAACGGAGAGAACGCTTGATACGAAGGCGTTTTCAGAAAGGAGGCTTTTTTGAGATACGTATTTTTTGATATTGAATGTGCGGACGGCGGAAAGGGAAGCATCTGCTCCTTCGGTTACGTGATCACGGATGAATACTTCAACGAATTGGAGAGCGACGATCTTGTGATCAATCCGGAATCCAAATTCCGTCTTGCGGGACGTTCCAAAAATCCGGAGATACTGTTTGCTTATACGGAAGAAGAATTCAAAAAAGCTCCTTCCTTTCCTCACTTTTATCAGAAGATCCGCTCGCTTCTCGAAAGCGACGATCAGCTCGTGATCGGACATTCCGTGCAGGACGACGTCAATTTTCTCTGCAAGGCTTGCGAGAGATACAGAATGCCCGCTTTGAAGTTTCGTTTTCTGGATAGCCAAAGCTTGTATGCGCAGGCGTTCGAGCGGAGCGGACAGATCGGTCTCGACCGCGCTTGCGAAGAGTTTTCGGTCGAAAAACCTGTGGATATCCATAAAAGCGAAGAAGACGCGCGCGCGACTATGCACGTCGTAGAGAAGATCTGCGCTTCTCAGAAGATCGATCTCCGCCGATATGAAAAGGATCATCGAATCTGGGGCGTGACGCAGGATTTCAAGATATTCTGCTCCTACATCCACCCGAACAGAACGATGTTCCAGCTGTTTTTGGAAAACGTGCGTCCGAAGAATAAAAGACCGCAGGTTTTTGCAGGCAAATGCGTTTCCGTTTCGATGGCGATCGAGCAACCGCGTTGCGCGCAGATCTACCACCTCGTGCAGATGATCGTGGATGCGGGCGGTTCGTATACGCGCGTTTCCTCCGGTTGCGACGTTTTCGTTACGCTCGGCGCTTCCGAGGGCAGAGTGTGCAAACGCACGAAAACTGCTCACGAGGCAAGACGCGGAGGCAGAAGGATCGAGTTTATCACGCTCGACGAGCTTCTGAAGCGGCTTGATCTTACAAAATCGGCGTATGAGGAGCTTCCTCTTCCCGATATACATTGGTTATAAATAAAAACTCGCTTTGCGCAACTTCTCATAAGGATGATTACAAATTTAGGCAGAAGGACTTTTCTTTCTGCCTATTTTGTGATATAATGGTGTAGGTGATGCAAATGGATAAAGAAAAAGAATTGCCGAAAAGAAAAGATTTGCGGATTAAACAATATGATTACAGCTCCGCAGGTGCTTATTTTGTCACAATATGTATCAAAGACAGAAAAAGGATACTTTCGGATATTATCAAACCGGTAGGGGTCGGCGCCTTCGACGACCCGTTAACACCGCAAATACAATTAACGGAAATTGGTAAAATCACCGAAAAATATTTATTATCAAGCGAAAACATACCCGGTGTGAAAATTGACCGATACGTGGTTATGCCTGACCACATACACGTAATTATCTTTCTTTATCCCGACGAATATGCATCACACAAAGACGGGTCGTCGAGGGCGCCGACCCCTACCAACGAAATGTTACCGCATATTGTTTCTGCGTTCAAACGGTTTTGCAACAAAGAAATTGGAAACAACATATTTCAACGCGGATATATAGAGCATATTATTCGTGATCGTGAGGATTACGAAACAAGAGCAAAATACATTTATGAAAACCCACTCCGTTGGCACTATGACGAATTATACACAGATGAATAAGGGGTATGGGCTTTGCCCGAAGCCTTTGTAATACAAAGGCGAAACTGGCGATAAAACAGAACGATAAATAAGAATTTGACGGAGAAAAGAAATATGTCTGACTTATCAAAGGCAAAGAAAAAGGAATTGTCCAAAGCTTGGCAAGAAGCACAATGCAGGGATTATTTGCTTACAGAAGAAAATGTACAAGAATTGTTTGAATATTTGGAAGAACAGCTGGATAATACCGGATGTGATCACACGCTACACCATACAGAGCGATGGTTAAAGAATAATATCTCACAGGATATGATTCAGAAAGCAATTACAGAGATTACTGATATGGGTGGATATTGCGATTGTGAGGTATTACTTAATTGCTATGAAGACTATGATATTGGTTAAATAAATCCGATTTATCTATATAGAAAAATTCCCCGACAGACCTTTGAAAATCTGCCGGGGTTATCTCTTTGCTTTCTGCGTATCAAATTTTCGCGCTAACGGACAGACGAGGACGCCTGTCCCTACAAAATAGCTGTAAACTTCCTTATGAGAAGCAGCCTTTAGGCGAGTTTTTTATTTATTTCATAAAGCGCAGAACGGCGAGGACTACCTCTTTGGCGTTGCCGCTTTTCTTTTCGTGGAAAATATCGTGACGGCCATTCGGGAAAAGCTGTACGGTGACGTTTGTCATGCCGAGCTTTTTGAGTCTGCGGCTCACCGCCTCGACGCCCTTTCCGTTACTGCCGACGGGATCGCTTGCGCCCGACAAAAGTAAAACGGGCATATCCTTTCGCCATGTCATAGCCGCGTTTTTCTTTCCCGTTTTCTTCATGGAATCAAGCAATTGGTAGAAAAGTCCTGCGGAGATATATTTTCTGCACAGTGGATCGCGGATATATTCGTAAAGCTCGTCCTCGTCCGCGCAAAGCCAGTCGGAATCTGTTTCGTTCGGCTGGAATTTGCGGTTATAGGTTTCGAAGGAAAGCTTTTTGACAAGAGGGGTCGTGTTGTCAAAGCCTGCTTTTCTGCATTCGCCCTTCACGATCGCTTTCATGAGAGAAAGCACCGCGCCCGGCTGATAACCCGTTCCGACGATCACGGCGCCGTTTACGCCCTCGGGGTAAAGGCTCAGATATTCGCGAAGCAGAAACGAGCCCAGGGAAAAGCCCATCATAAAATAAGGCGCGCTCGGAAAACGATCCTTCATTTTCTCGCAGAAGCGGCGCATATCGTCGAGGGATGCCTCCCAGCCGCCCTCACCGAAGGAAGCGATCTCCTCGTCGTCACCGTTTTTTCCGTGTCCGCGCAGATCGAAGCCGCATACGGCAACGCCGTTTGCCGTCAGCTGCTCCGCAAACGCCTCGTATCTGCCCATATGCTCGGTCATGCCGTGCGTGATCTGCAAAACCGCCTTCGGCTCTTCCTCGGGAAGCCAAAGGACGGCGGAAAGCGCCTTTTCGTCCGAATCAAATTCAAAAAATTCCGTTTTCATATATGTTCCTCCGTGTTGAGATCGCATTTTTTATCTCATTATATCACCTTTTCTCCCGCCTTGCAAGAACCGCGCACGGTTTTGTTTTGAAAATGAGGAATTTTCGGGAAAAGCTCTCACACCATCTTCCATTCCTTCGTCATTCTGATCGGCAGAACGTCTCCGTTTTCGTCGAACGGCATATCGTCGATGCATATGAAGCGTGCGTTACCCATCGGGGTGTCGTTGTGATGACGGTGGTAGACCATCAGATATCTGTCGCTGTCCGCGAGGTAGAAATAACCGTTGTGACCGGGTCCGTTGGCAAACTCGCTGTCGCCCGTCTGAAGAACGGTTCTGTAATTTGAGAAATCACCGAAAAGCGATCCTGCGCGCGCAACGTTCACGCGGTAGGTTCCCTTTGCCCAATTGCCTGCGGACCACATGAAATAATACTCGCCGCCGCGCTTGAAAACGCAGGGACCCTCCACGTAGTCGGGAGGAGTGATCTCCTTGAAGATCTCTCCGTCGGGGAAGGGAACGAAGCCGTTCATCTCCTCGTTCATGACGGCGACGTTGCAGTGTCCCCACCCGCCGTAAAGAAGATAGATCGTGCCGTCGTCATCCTTGAAAAGATGGGCGTCGATGGGCTGTGCGCCGTGATGAAAGCCGTTGACCAGAGGCTTGTCCGTCAGCGCGCGGAAGGGACCGACGGGAGAGTCGGAAACGGCGATCTCCAAGCCGCCCTTCGTTTCCTCCGTCTTGATATCGCCCGAAGCGAAAATGTAGTAGTATTTTCCGTCCTTGTCGATGACGGTGGGCGCCCAGATCGCACGGGTCGCCCAAGGAAATCCGCTCATGTCGATGATGTCCTCGTGTCTTTCCCAACGTACGAGATCCTTCGAGGTGAAGCAAACCTGATTTTTCTGCTCGTCGAAGGGGCGAGAGCGCGTCGCGTAAATGACGTACGTGCCGTCGTAGAATCTTGCCTCGGGATCGGCGTACCAGCCGCCGTCGATGGGATTTTTTAAAAGAATTTCTGTCATATCAATTCACCTGACCTCTTTGACTTTCGCTTTCAATACACGGCGTAATATGGATTTTGATATCAATGGAATGATTTTCGGACGAAATAAGCGGTCCTCCGTCTTCGGGCAGAAAACGGAGAGCCCGCTTATTGCGTACGATTATCTCTCGAGCAAGGGCTTTGCCAGAATTTCTTCTTTTCTGTCGATCAGATCGTTCGTTGAGAGAGCCGCTTCGAGCGTTTCCGTGCCGAGACGGTCCACGGTAGCGCCGAGGCGCTCCTTGACGTAGCCGTTCTCCTTATACCAGAGCATGACCTTCTCGATCACCGTCGGTACCTCTTCGGGAGCGAAGGTCGCGCAAAGGCGCGTGCCCATGCGTTGCGTCTTGCCCCACGTTCCGCCCACGAATACGCGGCAGACCGATTTTGCTTCCTTGGGAGCCGCGCCGAACGGACATTTGCCCACGCATACGCCGCATTTGGTGCATTTGGTCGCATCGATCACGGCTTTTCCGTCGATCACGGAAGCCGCTTTGGACGGACAGCTTGCGGCGACGAGACATTTTTTGCAGCCTCGGCAGAGCGCGCTGTCGAAGGAGAATTCGCGGCAGCCCTCGATGCCGACGTCGTTGAGACTCGGCTTCATACAGCTGTTCGGACAGCCGCCTACGCCGATCTTGAATTTGTGGGGAAGCTTTACGTCGCGCATACCGACGTAGAACTTATCGAATAAGACCTTTGCAATCGCTTGCGTGTCAATGTTGCCGTAAATGCAGGTCGTACCCTTGCAGGCGGTGATGGGACGGACCTTTGCGCCCGTGCCGCCGAAGTGCAGATCTCTCTCTGCCATAAAAGACTCCGCCTCGGGGATCTTTTCGAAGGGGATACCCACGATCTCCGCGGCAAGTCTCGCCGTGAAGATGACCTTTCCGTTTCCGAATTTTTCAGCGCATTCCGCGATCGCGTGCAGCTCGTGAGGCGTGAAAAGCCCCGCCGTCGTCACGACTCTGCCGGAGAAGCATTCCGTTCCTCTGTTTTGAAGAAAGCCTCTGCCCTTTACGCTTGTAATCTGTTCTTTTGTCAACATAGTAGTTACTCCTTTTCCATTGACTTCCGCCTATGGTTATGATATAATCATTGTAACATTTTTTTCATGATTTGTCAATGAAATACGTCGTTTAAGAGGAAATATGAAGAACTTAAAATTTTTGAAGCACTTAATGATCGCCGTGTGGATCGCGGCAACGCTGTTATCCGCCGTCTCCTGCGGAGACCGTTTGGAAAAAGAAAACGAAAACGCAGTCACCTTTACCGACGCGCTCGGTCGGGAGGTCAGCGTACAAAGGAAGCCCGAGCGTGTCGCCGCTCTTCTCGGAAGCTTCGCGGACGTCTGGATGCTTTCGGGTGGTACGCTTTGCGCGGCGGCAGAGGACGCGTGGGAGGATTTCGGCTTGGCGCTTGAGGGCTGTACCAATATCGGAGGCGCGCACTCGCCGAGCCTCGAGCTTTTGATCGCTTCGGATCCCGACCTCGTGATCGCGAGCGCCTCGACCGCCTCCAACGTGGAGATGAGAGAGGTACTGGAGTCGATGGGGATCTCGGTGATCTATTTCGACGTTGACTGCTTTGACGATTATCTGCATATGCTGGATATCTGCACCGACATCACCGAGCGAAAGGATCTTTACGAGCGAAACGGTCTTGTGCTGAAGGCACAGATCGACGGGATCAAGGCGAGCTACGCCGAAGCGGACATTCCCGATGGCGAGAGAAGGATCCTTCTTCTGCGCGCGGCATCGAGCTTCGTGAAGGCGAAGGGAAGCACGGGAACGATCCTCGGCGAAATGCTCGCGGACATGGGATGCGTCAATGTCGCGGACGGCGACGAGAGCCTGCTGGAAAGCCTGAGCGTGGAGGCGGTCATACGGGAACAGCCGCACCACGTCTTCGTCGTTACGATGGGGAGCGATACGGCGGCAGAAAGATCGCTTGAAAATATGATGAAGGAGAATCCCGCCTGGGGTACGCTGGAGGCGGTCAGAGACGGCAGATTGCACGTCATGGACAAAACGCTGTTCAATCTGAAGCCGAATGACAGATGGGCGGAATCGTACGGGATACTTTATGAAAAGCTTACGAAACGATAAATTTGCGTATATATACGGAGCCGCGCTCGTCATGCTTCTTCTGTCCGTATTCACGGGCGTTTTGCTCGGACCGACGAGGCTTGCGCTCGGGCGCGCGCTTGCGGACGTCCTCAGTGGCAATACGGACAGCCCCGAGGCGAGAATACTGATCTACGTTCGCTTTCCTCGCGTGCTGGCGGGGCTTGTCTGCGGCATGGCGCTTTCCGTGTCGGGTGCCGTCATTCAATGCGTTCTCGCCAACCGTCTCGCCTCGCCGAGCATTATCGGCGTCAATGCGGGAGCGGGACTTGCGGTGACGCTTTGCTCCGCGCTCGGACTCATCGGCGGCTGGCGGCTCTCTCTGTTTTCCTTTGTCGGGGCTTTCGCGACGGTCATGCTCGTCAGCCTCGGCGCGAAGAAATGGGGCGCATCGAGAGGCACCGTCATTCTGATGGGCGTTGCGCTGAACGCCTTTCTCGGAGCGATCTCGGATACCGTGACGGCGTTCGTCCCCGAGGTCAGCGTGATGAATAGCGATTTTAAGATAGGCGATTTTTCATCGGCTACGTACACGAGGCTGATCCCCGCCTCGGTGCTTGCCGTGCTTGCAGTGTTTGCGCTGATCACGCTGTCAAACGAGCTTGACGTGATGACGCTCGGCGACGAAAACGCGAGAGGGCTCGGGCTCAATACCGACGTTATGCGCGTGGTGTTTTTGCTCTTGTCCGCGATCCTTGCGGGGGCGGCGGTCAGCGTTTGCGGTCTTCTTTCCTTCGTCGGCTTGCTCGTTCCTCACGCCGTCCGAAGGATCGCCTCCTGCGCTCCGAAGCATTTGATCCCGCTTTGTGCCGTTTTCGGCGCGAGCTTCGTCACACTTTGCGATACGCTTGCAAGGGTGATATTCGCGCCCTACGAATTGCCCGTCGGGATCATCATGGCGTTTCTCGGCGCGCCCTTCTTTATTTTTATTCTGATCAAAAGGGGACACGGCAATGCTTGAATTAAAAAACGTATCCGCGGGATACGGGAATGAAAACGTCCTTTGCGGCGTGACGGTCTCCTTTGAGAAGGGAAGGCTGACGAGCGTGATCGGTGTCAACGGCTGTGGGAAAAGCACGCTGCTGAAATCGATCCTCGGCATTCTGCCGCTGACGGGCGGAGAGATTGCCGTTGACGGAAGCGACCTGCGATCCCTGCGCGGAAACGAGATCGCAAAAAGGATCGCCTACCTCTCGCAGGGAAAAAGCACGCCCGATATGACGGTTGGGCAGATGGTCCTGCACGGAAGATTCCCGTATCTCAGCTATCCGAGACGGTATGGTAAAGCCGACAGAGCAATCGCGGAAAAAGCGATGGAGGACACAGGCGTTTCACACCTTGCCGACAAGCCGCTTTCCGAATTGTCGGGCGGCATGAGACAAAATGCGTATATCGCAATGGCGCTCGCGCAGGATACGGACTATATCCTCCTCGACGAGCCGACCACCTATCTCGATATCGCTCATCAGCTCGAGCTGATGACCCTTCTGAGAAGGCTTGCCGATATGGGAAAGGGCGTGATCGCAGTCATGCACGACCTTCCGCTCGCGTTCGATTTTTCGGATACGGTCACGGCGATCCGTAACGGAGCGGTGGCGGCTCACTTGGCCCCGACGGAAATGTGCGCCTCACCCGTGATTCGGGAAATATTCGGCGTGGGCATGGAGCGCATGGCGGACGGCAAATACCGCTATGCGTACGAGCCAAAACGTTAAAACGAAAACGGCGGTCATGCACTCGCATG
>JAZRLQ010000103.1:0-8132 GCA_045646925.1 Eubacteriales bacterium | reverse complement strand
GGTGAATGTACCGCGGAGCTTGTTTACAAGAAGTGTTGCAAGAGCTTCGCCCTCGATATCTTCGGCGATAATAACAAGCTTTTTGCCTGCCTGAACGATTTTTTCAAGAAGGGGAAGGATTTCCTGAATGTTGGAAATCTTTTTGTCTGTAATAAGAATGAAGGGGTCGTCGATAACGGCTTCCATCTTATCGGTATCGGTTACCATGTAGGGGGAGAGATAACCGCGGTCGAACTGCATACCTTCAACGACCTCGCAGTAGGTTTCTGCGGACTTGGATTCTTCAACGGTAATAACGCCGTCTGCGCTTACCTTTTCCATTGCGTCTGCGATGAGCTGACCGATCACCTCGTCGCCTGCGGAGATCGCGCCGACGCGAGCGATATCGAGAGAGCCGTTGACCTTCTTGGAGTTCTTCTTGAGGCTTTCAACTGCCTTGTCGACAGCCTTGGAGATACCCTTTCTGAGAACCATGGGGTTTGCGCCTGCGGCTACGTTCTTCATACCTTCGCGGATGAGAGCCTGCGCGAGAAGGGTTGCGGTGGTGGTACCGTCACCGGCAGCGTCGTTGGTCTTCGTCGCAACTTCCTTTACGAGCTGAGCGCCCATGTTTTCAGCGCCGTCCTCGAGTTCGATTTCCTTTGCGATGGTAACGCCGTCGTTGGTGATGAGGGGAGCGCCGTACTTCTTATCGAGAACGACGTTTCTGCCCTTGGGACCCATCGTGATCTTTACGGTGTCCGCGAGCTTATCAATACCGTGCTGAAGCGCGTTTCTCGCTTCAACGCCGTTGAGAATTGTTTTTGCCATGACTGTTTTCCTCCGTTATAATTATTCAACGATTGCAAGAATATCTTCTTCGGAAACGATAACGTATTCGATACCGTCGAGCTTGATTTCCGTGCCTGCGTATTTGCTGGTGATAACCTTGTCGCCTACCTTGACTGCCATGGGAACGATCTTGCCGTCCTTCATTGCGCCGGGGCCTACGGCGAGAACCTCCGCTACCTGCGGCTTTTCTTTTGCAGCGGCGGTGAGAATGATACCGCTCTTTGTGGTTTCTTCCATTTCAACCATCTTGACGACAACGCGGTCTGCCAAAGGATTCAATTTCATGTTGGGATTCCTCCGTTTGTATTTATTGAAATTATTTTTGTCATTACTTTTGGCACTCTTGCTTGTTGAGTGCTAATTGCTATGCCTATTCTAATACGGATGTGGAAAAAAATCAAGCCTTTTTTGAAAAAATTTTCAAAGTTAACACTAATTTCATATATTTTACACAATAGAGTGCTAACTTTTTTGACTTATCCGAAAAAGCGAAAAAACCGATGGCGTATCGCATATATATGAACGTATAATTTCGACGATTTTTCCGTCTTTCAAACGGCGAAAAAGGAAAGGATTGTTATGAATTGGTTCTCTCGCGTTTCGGATATCGGCACCGGAATCGTGCTTCCGCTTTTTATTCTGTACTGCGGTTTTTACTTCACGAGGTTTCTGGGCGGCTTTTATTTACTGCATCCCGCAAGAACGCTGCGCCTTGCGCTCTCGAGAGAAGGCGCGGGGCGCGTATCGCCCTTGCGCGCACTCTCCGTTTCCCTTGCGGGAACGCTCGGCGTCGGCAATATCGTCGGCGTTGCCGTCGCGCTCGTCATCGGCGGCGCGGGCGCGATCTTCTGGATGTGGGTATCGGCTTTCTTTTCCATGATACTCAAATACGCGGAAATTGTGCTTGCCCTTCGCTACCGTATTTACAAAAACGGCAAAAAATACGGCGGTCCCATGTATTATATGAAAAAGGGCGTCGGCGGTAGCCTCGGAAAATGTCTCGCATGGACGTTCGCGCTTCTCGGCGTCGTCTCCGCATTTTCCATGGGAAGCCTCGTTCAGATGAAAGCCGCCGCGGACGCGCTTTCGGAAACCTTCTCCTTCCCCGCTCTTCTGTTCGGCGTTTTGTCCGCCGCGCTATGCGCGCGGCTTCTTTTCGGAGGCTACGAAAAAATCTCCCGTCTGACCGCGATCGTCGTTCCTCTGCTGAGCGCCGTCTATCTTGTGATGTCCGTCCGTGTCCTCTGGATCGAGGCAGAGCGAATCTATCCTCTTTGCAGAACGATCGTCATGCGCGCGTTTTCCTTTTCCTCCGCTTCGGGAGGTGTGATAGGCTTTCTCTTTTCGGCGTCCCTTCGGCAAGGCATCGCGAAAGGCTCGTTTTCTCACGAGGCAGGGTGCGGAACGGCACCTCTCGCGCACGCGGGCGCGGATACGAATATCCCCGCCAAGCAGGGCATTTTCGGCGTTTTCGAGGTCTTTTTTGATACCGTCGTCCTCTGCACGCTGACGGGGCTCGTTATCTTGCTCGCGCAGGGCGAAAATTTCACGCAGAAAAACGGCATGAAGCTCGTGTTGGATTCGTTTGCGCATTATTACGGAAAAAGCGCGTATTATATTGTCACGGCGTGCGTCGTTCTGTTTGCGCTCGCCACCGTCATTTGCTGGGGCTATTACGGAAAGGAAATGCTCTCCTATCTCTCCGATTCCCGCAAGCTCTCCTCCGTCTATACGCTTCTCTTCAGCGCCACCGCCGCCGTCGGCGCTATCATGACGGAAAACGCCGTCTGGCAGATCTCAGACATCACCGTCGCGCTGATGACGGCGCTCAATCTCTCCGCCGTCTTTATGCTCCGAAAGGAAGTAAGAGAGGAAACGGAGGCAGCCGGACTTTGTCCGCCAAAACGGGATCGGTAGCGGCTATGGCAACCACCGCGCCTTCCATCCCTCGTTTTGATACAAATAGCCCCCGCTCCGAACGGAACAGGGGCGAACGGGGTCTCGCTTATTTTTTCAGCTTACCGATCACTCTGCCGAAGCAGATGACTCTGTCGGTATCACGCAGACGGATATCGCTGTACATCGGATTCAGAGAAATGAGACAGTCGCCGCCGTACTTTTTGAAGTAGCTTTCTCCATTGATGGAGAAAATGCCGAGTTCACCCTTGCGGATCTCGTCGTCTCCCTCCACAAGCAAGATATCGCCGTTTTCAAATCGCGGCATCATACTGTCGCCGTATACGCGCACGGCGAAATCAGCCGATTCCGTCTTTCCGTTCGCATAGATCGTGATCTCGCTGAACTGATCGCCGATCAGATAAGAACCCGTACCTGCGGAAGCAGGGGTATCGTAGAGCTTGATCCTTCTCGTCGCGGGAACGTCCAGCGAATACGGCATGGACGCGCGCTCCTTCAAAACTCTCGTGTACTCTTTATTGATAATATAGGACACGGCTTCAATGCCGTCCTCGTCAAGTTCTGCATATTTTTCGGCAAGAGCCTTCGGCACGGACGCGCGCTCTTCGTTTTTCAAACCGAGCAATTCGTCAACGCTGCAATGAAAGGTCTCTGCAAGCGCGATCAACGTGGAAAGCTTGGGATCTGCCGTCGCGCCGCTCAAAAGCTTGTTGAGCGTGCCAACGGAAATTCCCGACTTTTCCGAAAGCGTTTCATTGGTATAACCGCATTCTTTTTTTCTCTGTCTGATATGGTCCAACCATTGCATGGGCATTCCTCCTATGGAAACTATATTCTACGGTAATATTTTACCATCAAATATCGGATTTGTAAATAGTTTTTGAAAAATTTATCCGTTTTGGTAAAATATTTTTTAGAAGCTCTTGACAAATTACCGTCAAAGGGTGTATACTGTTACCAGAAAGAAAAAGTTTTCGACGAAACGGTCGAAATCGGTCGGGTTCTCTCGCACCCGTTATATTTTTCATTTATCCGGCATATCCTTATATCAAATACATTCGGAGGTTCTGTTATGAAATATTATGATGCACGAATCATTGAAGGCTGCTGCGTATTCTCTTACGACGTCAAGACTCCCGATCCCTGCTCCAAAAAAACCGAAAGAAGAAAAAACACCTCCGTTTACACTTGGAAGAAAGCAATGCTTCGCTTTCTGCTCTTCCTGCTTCTTCCCTTCGCGTTCGTCATTGACCACGTCGTCATGGGCGTACAAAAGGTATACCGCAAGATCCGCGTATTCCTCGGCAGCTATATCCGCGGCTACGTGTTCGTGACCGGCGTCATTTCCGCCGCTTCCGTCACGGCGCTGATCCCCATCTTGTTCAATTTACTGTAAATCCAAAATCCAAATTATATTCTCCCGAACGTTCCGTTTTCAGCGGAAAACAAAATTTGCCCGACCTCCTTTTCAGAGGTCGGGCAATTTTGCTAACGTCATTTTTTCACGGGAGGCGTTTTCTTCTTCTTTTTCGCGACGGAAAAACCGAATACGCCGATCTTTTTTCCGAGCTCAAAGTATTCTCCGTGCGCAAACGCGGTCAGTCCCGCCTTGTCTAGACAGAGCTTTCCCTTTTCGTCGATCAAGCTCTCGTCGACACCGATCCCGACGATATCCGCGATGAACATATCGTGCGAGCCGAGCGGTATCACTTGATCCACCTTGCAATAGATGGACATCGGAGACTCCGCGATCGAGGGACACGAAAATTCGTCAAATTGCTCGTCGAAATCCGCGGTCAGCTTGCATTCCTTGAATTTGTCGATCTTTCTGCCCGTTTTCATTCCGCAAAGATCCGCCGCCTTCGTCAAGCTCTTGTTCGTCAGATTGATGACGAACTCGCCGCTTTCGCGGATCAGCTCGTAGGAATGGCGCGTCGGACGAACGGAAATGTAGGTTTTCGGCGGATGCGTAGACAAAATTCCCGTCCATGCAACCGTTATGATATTAGGCTTACCGTCCGGACCCATGCAGGAGATCATAGCCGGAGGCACGGGGGCGATCAGCGCGCCGCCCTTCCATTTTATTTTAGACATAGTATATTCCTTTCCTCTCACTCTGACGGTAAACGAAATTTCTTTTGACCTCTCTTGACTTTTGCCAAAAAAGATATATAATAATAGAGTAAAGATTTTTATCGTTATTTGGTTATTCTTCTCATATTATACCATAAAAACGAAAATGATGCAGACTTTTTCAATATTTTTTTGAAATTTTTTCACACGAACGGAAAAGAGGTGTTCACAATGGCTAACAAAACGAAAAAACTGTTCGTCCGCATTCTCAGCGGCGTCATGGCAGGTCTTCTGCTTCTCGGTTGTGCGGCGATGGTCGCAATTATCTGATCGACTCAAAAATAATTTTTATAAAGGAGTATACTATGAAACGATCCACAAGACTTTTGGCAATCTTGCTCGCGTCCATTCTCTGCTTCTCGTTGATCCCTCTTTCAACGGCGGCGGCAACGGATTTCGAGATTACCGAGTTTGACTACGGCTACTGGGGTCCCACGGACACGCCCCTGCTCGTCATCCTCGTCAACCTTGATCCCGAACCTTACTCGGACGGCGAAACAAACGAAACCCTGCTTCGACAGACTGACCACTCCTACTGGTCGGAAATGTTCTTCGGAGACGATCCGAAGGGTATGAAATCGTACTTTGAGATCCAGAGCGGCGGAAAATTCCGTTTCACACCCGCTGCGGAAAATTACGCGAACGCTTCCAAAAACGATACTGTGAACGACGGTATCATCGAAGTCACCGTCAACACCTCCGTCTCTTCCACGACGAAGGGCTCCACAAGCGACCCCGAGCGTTACGCGGCTCTCGCGGCAGCGGTCAACGGCGGTCTCGTTGATTTCAAGGTATACGATAAAAACAACGACGGCGTTGTCGGCGAAAGCGAATTGATGGTCGCTTTCATCACTGCGGGCTACGAATACACGAGAAACGGCTCTCAGACACCCAGCTACAACGCGCACAAATCCTCCTTCAGCTACGGCTTCAACGGCACCACCGTATCGACCGACTACGTAAAATGCGGTGAAATGATCGACAATACCACGCCTCTCACCGTCGGTTCCTTCTGCCACGAGCTTGGTCACGCGCTCGGCAACGGCGACCTTTACGCCGCAGGCGCAACGGGCTCCTGGGGCGGCGCGAACTCCCCCGCAGGTAAGGTATCCGTCATGGCAGGCAACGGCTCCGCAGGCGCAAACGCCGCTGAACCCAAAGGTACTTCTCCCTCCAACTACGACCCTTACCACCTCACCGTTTACGGTCTTTACGACTACACCAACGTCGGTGACGGCACGTACACGCTCTACTCCAGACAGAGCAAGGAAGGTACTTACAACATTCTGAAGGTAACCTCCCCCAACCCCAACGAATACTATCTGATCGAAAACCGTTATTACGACAACAGCACGCCTCACTTCGACAGTGACACCAACTACGAAGGCACGCGTGGCATCCTCATCTGGCACGTTGACCAAGCGATCGCGGACTCCGGACGCGCGGGTCCCGGCATGAGAATCAACTCGAAGGGTACGAACTCCGATATCGGCGTTGCGGCGCTCGGCTCCGTTGAGACATCCGTTGACGACGGCGGCACCCCCCGTCATACCGCAACCTCCGGCGTATTCAACAAAGCGGGTCTCGTTTTCAACTGCCACGACTATTACTTCCCCGGAAGCGAAACCTGGTACACCTCTCTCACCGAAGAGCAGGCGGCAAGCTTCAATCTGAAGATCGAAATTCTTGACGATCCCGGCCACGAAATGCGCATTAAGATCACCGGCACGACCGCCGCTTCCCCCAGATACACCTACCTCACGAAAGCTACGGAAAACACCATTTCCATCAACGGACAGATCACCGACCTCAACGCGCAGACGCTGACGTCCCTCTCCGTTCAGATCTCCAAAACCGAGGACTTCACCGATGCCGTTTCCGTTCCTCTGACTCCCAGCTCCGACGGTAGATTCTCTCATGTGTTCACCGATCTCGATCGTGGCTGCGACTACTACACCAGAATCGTACTCGGCACGAAAAACGGCGAATATTCCAAGGTCGTCAAAGACAGAATCGCCGCAATCATCGTTGAAGATACCACGAAATACCAGATCCGTTTCTTCCGCGGCATCTCCGCAAACGATAAGGCTTACACCGTTAACGCAAAGGTCGGCGAGCCCGTCGTTCTCACCTTCCCCATGACCAAATCCGGCTACGTCTTCACGGGCTGGTATCTCGATTCCGAATACACGGAACGCTTCAACACGTCCGTCGGTAAAAACGATCACGAGGATATCACGCTTTACGCAAGATGGGTCGAAAAATCTGCCGCAGCGCAGCTCATCGTAAAAGGCGCGACACTCGTCAACACCAAGGTCGATGAAACCGGCTACGGCGTGATCGGCGAGACCTTCCACGAGCCCACCGTCGTTCTCGGCGAGGGCGAAAGCGTGCTTTGGTTTACGGATAACACCTACACCACGCCCTTCGATTTCACGAAGACGATCGAAACCGCTGACGCAGTCACCGTTTACGCGGCAGTTCTGAAAGCAGGTCAGACGCTCGAGGATTTCAGAAATGAAAACGCGCCTCAAACGCCTCCGACCGAAGATCCCGATACACCCGAAGAACCCAACGATACCCACGAAAATTGCGAAGCAAGCGGATTTGCAAAATTCTGGAACACGATCGTTAATTTCTTCCGCAGACTGTTCGGCAAGCCCGAGATCTGCGTTTGCGGCAAAGAGATCTGATTCAATAAACAAAAAGAAGTTTGCTTTTCCCAACTTCTCATAAAGATGTTTGTATTTTGTAGGGGCGATTCACGAATCGCCCGTCAAAATACGCAAAACAAAAACGGGCGATTCATGAATCGCCCCTACATACAAATTTCGGCAGAGAACTTGTTTTCTCTGCCGATTTGTGTTATAATGGAACCAACGAAAAGCCTCCATCCGAGAGGTAGCGAAGCGACGCGAGGGTAGTGAATGACACCACGGTGTGGTGTCAGAGCCCGAGCATGACCGAGCCGCAGCGAGACGGTGGCACGCGTAGCGTGACGGAAGGAGCCTGCGTGATTTTAGTTTTGTGCTAATCTTATTGTAACGCACTCTCCCTCACCCGACTCCGTCGGGAGCTCCCTCCCGGAGGGAGCCTTTGGGAATGTGCAACTTTAGGGGTATGGGCTAAGCCCGCAGCCTTTGTAAAACCAAGGCGAAACTGGCGATAAACGCAAAGGAGATAGTTAATGATTGAATATGAGATATGCCCAATGACCACAGAGGCTGAAATGGATGAAAAAGGATATATAC
>JAZRLQ010000102.1:0-8688 GCA_045646925.1 Eubacteriales bacterium | reverse complement strand
TTTATCCCGATAAATATACATCACGCAAGGACGGGTCGTCGAGGGCGCCGACCCCTACCAATGAAATGTTACCGCATATTGTTTCCACTTTCAAACGATTTTGTATTCGAGAAATTGGAAATAACATTTTTCAACGTGGATATATGGAGCATATTGTTCGTGATCGCGAGGACTACGAAACAAGGGCCAAATACATTTACGAAAACCCTGTACACTGGTATTACGACGAATTATATGCAGAAGAATAGGGGTATGGGCTTTGCACAATGTCTTTGTAATACAAAGGCGAAACTGGCGATAACACAGAATGATAAATAAGAATTTGACGAACGGGAGGTAAAGTGATGAAAACACAAACAGTAAAAAATATTTCATTTATTTTTTCGATACATATTCTGTCAACTATAAATATGCTTTTGTGTAAAAACGATTGTATTAATGATATTGTTTGGATTGCATTACAAATATTTATATGCATAATCGCAATTCCGACCTATTTTCTCGTGAAAAGTACCCCAACAAACAAGTGGATTTATATGCTAACGTCGTTTGTTGCTCACATTGTTTTTGCGCTTCTTATTTGCCTTGTTTTAGGAAATATATTTAGTGGATGGGAAGATGCCATTATTTATTGGACGGAGATATTTATCTCGACAACTTTTGGAGCAGTTCTTTTAATAGATTTGATTGTTAATCTAAAATCATAAATTCCAATTTATCGAGCAGAACAAAATAACCCCGACAGACCATTTGGAAATCTGTCGGGGTTTATTTATTTGTTTACAGCGAGGCAATTATTATAATACTCCGCTAATTTTGCACGCCCTTTTCTCTGTCCTTTCTTTTTGCGTGAAACGGCAAAAGCTTTTTTACTTTATGCCGTAAAGCTCCGTGAATTTTTCCGTGAGGTACTGAACGTAGTGATCGGGGTTGAACTCTCCGCAAGCGTTTTTGAGAAGATCGGAGGGGGTATAGAGGCTTGCGTGGCGGTGGATATGCTCGGCGAGCCATGCCTTGATGTCGGTGAGGTCGGCTTTTGCGAGGCGTTCCGTGAGGTCACCGAGGTCTTTTTTCATGGCGCAGAGCATTTGCGCACCGTAAGCGCTTCCGAGCGCGTAGGAGGGGAAGTAGCCGAAGCTTCCGCCCGACCAGTGCGTATCCTGCAGACAACCTTTCGTGTCGTTCGGTACGTCCACGCCGAGATATTCCTTGTAAAGACGATTCCATTCGCGCGGAAGCTCGTTTACGGAGAGCGTACCTGCGATGAGCTGCTTTTCAAGCTCGTAGCGAACCATAACGTGCAGGCAGTACGTGAGCTCGTCCGCCTCGGTGCGAATCAGAGACGGCTCCGCTTTGTTGACCGCGCGGTAAAAATCGTCGGCGGAGATATCGGCGAGCGTTTCGGGGAAGAATTCGCGGATCTTCGGATAGATCGCGAGAACGAACGGCTTGGATCTGCCGATGAGATTTTCGAAGAAACGGCTCTGGCTCTCGTGAATGCCCATGGAAACGCCGCCCGCGAGCGAGGTTCGGGTGTATTTATCGTCGCAGGCAAGCTCGTAGATTGCGTGACCGCCCTCGTGAATGACGGAATAAAGCGCGCTTGCGAGATTGTTTTCGTAGAAATGCGTGGTGATACGCACGTCCTTGTTATTGAAATTATCGGTGAAGGGGTGTTCGGATTCCGCAAGTCCGCAATAGCCGCGGTCGATACGGAGAACCTCCATCAGATATTCCGCGCATTTTTTCTGCGCGTCGGCGGGGTAATGACGGTAAAGGAAGCTATCGTCGATGGGCTCTGCATAACGGATCTTTTCGAGCAGAGGCACGATCGCCGTGCGGAGCTTTTCGAAAAAGACGTCGAGAACCTCCATCGTAACGCCTTCCTCGTATTCGTTGAGAAGCGCGTCGTATGCGGGGAGATCGGGATTATAGTATCCCGCGAATTTGCGGTTAAAGGCGACGATCTTTTCGAGATAGGGCGCAAAGGCGGGGAAATCGTTCTCGTTTTTCGCCTTTTCCCATACGGTTTGAGCGTCGTTCAGGAGCATTTCGTATTCGGTGTATTCGTTCTGCGGAATACGGGAGATCTGCGTGAAGGTCTTTTCCATCAGAGTGACCTCTCTTTTTTCCTCAAAGCTGAGATCTTTTTCGTTTTCCTTCAGATAGTCGACGAGTTCCTTGTTCGTGGGAGCGGCGATCAGCTCGTACATATACTCGCTGAGAATGCCGAGGGTATGACCTCTGCCCTCCGCGGTGTTTTTGGGCGCGGCGGTCGCGGCGTCGTATACGATCATGTTCATGGCGTGAGACAATGCCCATTGCTTTGCCTCGATGGCGCGAAGCGCTTGCATGGCTTCGGCGGCGTTTTTATAGTTCATGGGGAAGTTCCTTTCTTTCGGGGAGATGTTATAGTTCTCATTATAACAAACGTGTGGATAAAATGCAAGCCCCGTTCTTCAAGATTCTTCGATCACTGAATGCTCGGGAATGAAAGTGAAGGATGAGCCTTCGACGCCTCGCCAGTCTTTCCACCGGGAAGGTATCTCGCAACGAGGCGGTGGCGCGCATAAGCATGACGGAGTGGTAAAATCAGTCCTCTCAGTCAGCTAAAGCTGACAGCTCTCCCCCAAGGGCGAGCCGTTTAAAATGACAAATTTAAAGTGTGAGAACATAATACGGAAGAGATTTGGTTTCTCGATGTAATCGGCGTTTTTGTAACCACACACGGCGGGAAAGGATCTACGAGTGGGGGTGCGAGATCCGACAGAGGAACCCGCGCGAAGCGCAGGGCTTCCACACGCACTGACTCCGACAAAGAACAGGAAAACGTCCGAATCCTCGCAGAGTTTTCATGGCTTTGGTTGCCATATATCCTACACGCACAAGCATTCAACCTGCAAGGTTGTTTACTTCTTTTGATAACTTTTCGTTCAAACAAAGAAAAGTTAGTAAAATCGTTTTCCTTTTACAAAGAAGAAGGCAAGCGAACGATCACAGACAGACGCGCGACGCGAAATTGTTAAGTATTCGCGGAAGTCGCAACTCCTTGACAATCCCTTGATTTTCATATATAATGGTGTTATCAAAAACGAAAGGACATCGCCTTATGTTTCAAAAAGCATTGCCGATTTTTCCCGCGGGCAAAGAGTGGGAAATGAATACGCATATCGTTTTGCGCGCGGAGACGGATTCTCTGAAAAACACCGTGCTTTCGATTGC
This sequence comes from Eubacteriales bacterium, assembly GCA_045646925.1. Lineage (GTDB taxonomy): Bacteria > Bacillota > Clostridia > Oscillospirales > CAG-272 > QALR01. The sequence continues at coordinate 5,466 of JAZRLQ010000102.1, read as the reverse complement.
GGCTTCGAGCTTTTATCAATTATTTGTCAATGATATTTTCGTCGCGTTCGGTCCTTGCCGCGCGGCAGGCGGCTACGCGAGAGTGGACGAATTTTCTCTTGACGCTTATCATAGAGAAGGCAAAAACGAGATTCGCGCGGAGGTCGTCGGTTACGCCTGCCGTTCTCTGTCCACGGTATATTCACCCTCGTTCGTTTGCGCGGAGCTGACGGAAAACGGCGCGCCAATTCTCTGGACGGACGGCGATTTCGAATGTTATCGTTCCGCTTTCTATCTGCAGAAAACGGAGCGTTATTCCGGACAGAGACATTTCACCGAAATTTACGATGCGAGGGAAAAAGAACCGTTTTCCGATCGCTATCGTGAGCAGACGGAGACGGTCGATGGGATCACCTTCATTCCGAGAAAAGCGCCGTACTCTGCGTACCGACCCGTGAACGCGGAGGCGATTACCTGCCGCGGAGAATTTTCCTTCGATGAAACGCTCCCGTACCGCAAGCAGCGCTCCTCCTTCCCGATCGACACGTATTGGGGAAGATACGAGGAGGACGAAATTCCGTTCAAGCCGTATCGCTGGATCCAGAGACAGAAGCAAAGCGTGACGGCAAGAGACATTTCCTTCCCCGTTACCTTGCGCGCGGGAGAATACGCGATCTTTGATATGAAGCGCATCGAATCGGGACTCGTTCGCTTTTCCGCAGACGTTTCGGACGAGGCTGACGTCATTGTCGGATTCACTGAACTTTGTTCAGAAACGGAGTTTTCCTTCACGGATATCAACTGTCAGAACGTGCTGGAATATTTTCTCCCCGAGGGCAAGTCGGATATGATGAGCTTCGAGCCGTATACCTGCAGGCTTGCGATCGTGCTTGTGAAGAAGGGTGCGGTCACGATGACGGATTTCGGCGTGGTGTCCGTGGAATGCGATACGTCCGCTCTCCGTCCCTGCGAGATCGAAGACGCGGAGCTTCGCGCCGTATACGAGGCGGCGGTTCGCACGTTTGCCCATAACGCCTCGGATATTTATATGGATTGCCCCTCCCGTGAGCGCGCGGGATGGCTCTGCGATTCCTATTTCACGGGTATGGCGGAATATTTCTTCTTCGGAAAATGCGACGTGGAAGCGGCGTTTCTCGATAATTTCCGTCTGTACCGCGCCGACGGCTCGCTTCCCGAGGGCGCGCTTCCGATGTGCTATCCGTCGGACGTGAAGCCGGACGGACAGTTCATTCCGCAGTGGGATATGTGGTACGTGATCGAGGTCGCGGATTACGTTTTGAAGCGCGGATACGAGTCGGAAAGAGAATCGTTCCGAGAGAGCGTTTCCGGCATTCTCCGCTTCCTCGAAAGACACGAAAACGAAAACGGAATGCTCGAGGATCTTCCTTCCTGGAACTTCGTCGAGTGGTCGAAGGCGAACGATTGGACGAAAAACGTCAACTATCCGACGAACTTCCTCTACGTCGGGGTGTTGCTCGCGGCGCACGCGCTCTACGGAGACGAGGTTCATCTGAAAAAGGCGCTTGCTGTTCGCGAGAAGACGAAGGCGCTTGCGTTCGACGGAGAGGTCTTCGTGGATCACGCCGTTCGTGATGAAAACGGTCTTCTCGTCAATGCGCGCGACGTTTCCGAGGCGGGCCAGTATTACGCCATGCTTTTCGGTGACATTTCGCTCGACGAGCCGAAGTACGCGAAGCTGAAGGCGCATATCCTCGACGGATTTTCGGCGTTTGCGGAGAATCTTTGCGGCAGAGATTTCGTTCCCGTCAACGCCTTCATCGGCAGATATCTGCGTATGCAGACGCTTCTCATGCTTGAGGAGTACGAGCTTTTGCTCGAAAACGTCGGAACGTTCTTCTCGGGCATGGCGAAAACGACCTCGACGCTCTGGGAATACAAGGACGGAAAGGGAAGCCGTGATCACGGATTCGCTTCCTACGCCGCCGTCGCGATCGCAGAGGCTCTCGATGGCTTGAAGAAAAAAGGATAAGCTGAAATATGAAAAGAGCAAGAGTAAAAGGATCTTCCTTTTATTCTTGCTCTTTTTGTTATCGTATTGATCAGAATCCGGAAATACCGTGGCTATTGACAAGCCCGTCGATCTTGATTCCCGCTTTGCACATGGGGCAATCGCGGGCGGTGTGGATCTGATAATCTGTGAGATCGTTTTTGGTATAAATGCTCTGAACGGGGAAGCCTTCGCATTCCTCCGCGCAAGCGAAGATGGAGCAAACGCCGACGGGGATACCGTTGTAATAACGGATCGCTTCGATCGCGGATTTCGCGGTATAACCGGTGGAAACGGATGCCGCGAGAACGAGAACGTGCTTGCCGACGATCATGGGAGCGATATTGTCACGGAAGATGATCTGGCTTCCGCTGGTGTATTCGGGGGTGACGACGTAAATGGTGCGGTGCGCGTTCATGTTCATGTAGCCCGCGCGCGTCAGTTCGCTTGCCATGCAAGCGCCCATGACCTCTGTGCCGTCCAGACAGAGAATCGTGTCGATGATCTGAGAAGAGGAAATCTGATTGCAAAGAAGCTGTGCGCCCGCGCGCGCTTCGGAGAGGCGGTGCTTGGACATGGTGAAGTCAATATAATAATTCGAGTGGCTGTGGCTGGTGGCAAAATGCCCCATGGCTACGCGCAGGGGGAAATTTCTGTGTTTGCGGGGGATTTCGATGAGATTGATTGCCATAACGTACTCCTTCAACGGACGGTGTCGGGGACGGTCCGTTATTCTGATGAATTTTTGTAATTGGAATGCAGCCGTTTTGTTTATTATAACACAAAAGATTCAAAAAGTCAAGGTTTTATTATTGCTCTCCGCGCATAGCGGTTGTTTTTTTGGAGGATAAATTTTGTTTGGCGCGTTCCGAACAACAAAAACGGCTGTCCGATAACGGAGCAGCCGCAATGCGTTTTTTCAAGTTTTATTTTGAAAAATTGGAGTTGGGGATGGAGGATACGTATACGACCTCGATGGAAAGCGGAACGGAAACGGAAAGATCGTTGTCCGCGCCGTCATTCGAGTTCATATAATAAAAGGAAAGGTCTCCCTCGAAGGTGCAGACGTTGTCGGGGAAAATGCTGCTATCATAAAGACGGAGTCCGAGCGCGTTTTCGCCGTCTGCGGGAAGGATACCGACAAGCGAGATAGCGGAGCCTCCGATCACGGTAAAGTAATAAGAAGAGCCGTCCGAGCCGAAGCCGGATCCGAAGAAGATATTACCGGTCATATCGGTATAATAGGCATTGAAGGAACCGTTTCCATTCGAGACGGTATAGCTTTCAACGGCGCTATTTCCATTCACAGCGGTATAGGTTTCGAAGAGACCGCCCTGAACGAAAGCGGAATCGTAATAGATGTAGCCGTCTGAGCTTGCGGTGGATTTGTTCGTAATCTCCTCTTTTTCGCCTTCTTCCTTTTCGTCTTTATTGTCGATGGAGGATGCTTGCGGTTCGGCTGCCGCGAGCTTCAACTGCCATTCGTACGATTCACCCGGCTCGATCGTCCACGTGGTAGTCATCTCGGCGCAGGTGAAGCCGAAGGAAGAGGAATTGAGCTTATAATCGCCGTTTGCGATATCGAAGCTGATCTCGTGATTATGCGCGGGCGTACAATCTCTGCAAGAGGTCGGGAGAAACTGATAAACGGGGGTGTCGGATTCGTTGGTGAGCTTGACGTCTGCGAGGCAGTATTCGTTGCTCTTGACGTAGAATTCTTTTCCGAGGCTTTCGCTCTTGTAGCCGTGGAGCGTGACCTCGAGCTTGAGCCCGTTTTCATCCGTCTGCGTGACGGTGTAGGTGGTGCTTTCTTCATCCTCGGGGGAAATGAAGTAAACCTTGAGGTTGTCGGTGGATTGATCGTTTCCGGACGAGCCGAAATTGAGATAGCTGCAGGAAGCAAAGCAGCTGAGCGCAATCGCGACGGTCAGAATGAGTAAAAGTAATCTTTTCATAGTGTTCTCCTTTTCGGAAGGTTCATTGTAAATTTCATGTGAAACCATTATAACACACTTTCGGAAAAAGTAAAGCCTTCGCGACGGAAAAATGACGGATCGGAAAACTTTTTTGGAAAAAGAAAATCACCGTCGCTTCAGAGAAGTTTTCGGTGATCTTACGATTCTATTCTTGTGCGGATGACGGCATCGATCGTTTTGTGCGTGAATTTGCGCGCTTCGTCGATGTCGGAGAAGAAGAGCGTGAGCTTGTAGAGAGAGCTGTGGACCTCGACGGTTTTGCCCTTTTGTCTGATCTGCGGCGTTTCGTAGTATATTTTGATCGTCTGCAGGTCAATGATATGAAGGCATTCGCGCGATTTTTTGAAAAAGCCCCGTTTCTTTTCCAGAAGGATCTTTCGGGAAGTGAGTGTGAGCGACAAAGCATTCTCGGTATTGCCGTCGTTTACTGTGTTTTCATAGAGGATCGGCTCGTCCGTCCGTAACGAAAAATGTCTCATGATCCCTCCTTGACTGAATTTTATAGTTACATAATTTCATTTTAGCGGATTTTGCGCTAAAAGTCAATAGCGGATTTTCACTAATTTATAATTATTACATAGAACTGTTATGGTGGTGAAAATCGTGCTATATAAAAGGATCAGAGATTTGAGAGAGGATAAGGATCTGACCCAGAAGAAGATGGGTGAGATCTTGTCTTGCAGTCAACGCGTGTATAGCAATTACGAGCGCGGCGAATTGGATATTCCCACGGAGATTCTCATTAAATTGGCGGATTTTCACAACGTATCGGTGGATTATATCCTGAACAGAACGGATAAGAAGGAATTGTAAAAAGCGGGCAATGCCCGCTTTTTTTGTAAGCGTATAAAACAAAACCGCCCCGAACGGATTCGGGGCGGTAAAAAGAACTTATTCTTTGTCGATGATAGCGATGGAGAGGTCTGCGAGAGCCTTGGGATCCGCGGGAGCGGGGCAAGCGGACATAAGCTCGGAAGCATTCTGAACCTTGGGGAACGCAACGACGTCGCGGAGGCTATCTGCGCCGCACATGATCATTGCGAGTCTGTCGAGACCGAGCGCCGCGCCGCCGTGAGGAGGAGCGCCGTAGCGGTAAGCGTCAACGAGGAAGCCGAACTTCTTCTGGATGTCCTCGTCGGTCAGACCGAGACGGCGGAACATCTTCTGCTGAAGCTCGAAGTCGGTGATACGGATGGAGCCGGAGGAGATCTCAACGCCGTTGAGAACGAGGTCGTACGCCTTTGCGCGAACGGAGCCGGGATCGGAGTCGATGTATTCGAGACATTCGTCAAGAGGCATGGTGAAGGGGTGGTGCATAGCTGCCCAGGTCTGGGTTTCTTCGTCCCATTCGAAGAAGGGGAATTCGGTGATCCAGAGGAAGTTGTAGCCTGCGGGAATGATGTCAAGCTGTTTGCCGACGATCAGACGGAGTGCGCCGAGTGTGGGGAGTGTAACCTTATCCTTGTCAGCAACGATAAGAGC
>JAZRLQ010000101.1:0-13152 GCA_045646925.1 Eubacteriales bacterium | reverse complement strand
CCGAGCTGCGGCTGATGAAGCAGCTGCATATCAACTGCATCCGCACCTCCCATTATCCGAACGCCCCCGTATTTTACGAGCTTTGCGACAAATACGGCTTCTACGTCATTGACGAATGCGATATCGAGGGCCACGGCGTTGAGCTTCTCGTCCGCAACATGAACCCTTCCTTCCTCATGGCAGACGATCCTTTCTGGAAGGAATCCTTCGTTGACCGCATGGTTCGTACGCTGGAACGCGACAAAAACAGCGTTTCCATCATCTTCTGGTCACTCGGCAACGAAACTTATTTCGGTGAAAACCACCGCGCGATGTCCGCATATATCAAAACGCGCGACACGGAACGTCTCGTTCACTACGAAGGCACCTGGAGCGGTGTCATCCGTTGGGAACAGCAGCCCTACGCTCCCACAGATTCCTGCGTAGACGTGATCAGCCAGATGTACACCACGCTCAAGGATCTTGAAAAATACGGAAAGAACGAAGCGGGCGAGCCCCGTCCCTTCTATCTCTGCGAATATGCGCACGCGATGGGCATGGGTCCCGGCTCCATCGACGAATACTGGAATCTCTTCTACTCTTATCCCAGATTGATCGGCGGCTGCGTTTGGGAATGGAAGGATCACACTTATATCGGCGAGGACGGCAAAGCAACCTACGGCGGTGACCACGGCGAATATCCGCACGACGGAAACTTCTGCTGCGACGGTCTCTGCTCTCCCGATATGGAGCCCCACACCTCGCTCTATTCTCTCAAAAAAGCTATGCAGCCTCTGCAGATCTCCTGGGAAAACGAAGAGAAGGCAACGCTCCGTCTGATCAACCGCACGGACTTCACCAATATTGCCGATCTCTTCGAGATCCGTTACGAGATCAAGGACGGCAATACCGTTCTCGGCGCAGGCACGATCGATGCCGATCTCGCGCCTCACGGAATCAAAACTGTCAAGCTTCCCGCGCTTCCCACGGAATCCAAGCTCCCCTGCTATATCATGATCCGCACGGTCTATAAGAACGACACATGGTTCACCTCCAAGGGCGACGAGGCTTGCTTCACCGAGCTTCCCGTCCAGACGAAGATCGTCGAAGAAACGAAAAACACCGTTCTTCCCGTTACCTATACGGAAGAATACGGCGTTCTCTCCATCGCTTGCGGTGAAAATTCCTACACACTTCGTTTGACCGATGCCGCATTCCTTTCCATCAAAAACGGTGAAAAGGAATTCCTCGCCGCGCCGACGAAATGGACGGCTTGGCGCGCGCCCACGGACAACGATATGAATATCAAGCAGCGTTGGTACAGCCAGTTCGATATTCCGCGCGCTCGTATGTACGTACACACCTACGATATCAAGCAGACGGAATCCTCTCTCTCCGTAAGCATGACGGGCGTTTTCGCCTCCAAGGCAAAAATCCCGCTCTTCGAGCTGACCGTATCCTACACCTTCGACGGCAACGGCATTCACGTTGACGTAGACGCCGCTCAGCCCAAGCAGGCGTGGATCGAGCAGATCCCCCGCTTCGCTATGCAGATCGAAACCGTCGACGGCTTCGAGGATCTCGAATATTTCGCGAAGGGTCCCCGTTCCTGCTACACCGATATGCAGAATCACGCATATCATGACGTTTTCCGCACCACCGTCACCGATCAGTACGAGGATATGATCATGCCGCAGGAACACGGAAACCACGTCGACACGAAATACGTCACGATTTCCGACACCGTAAGCGCGCTTTGCGCAAAGGGCAACGGATTCGAATTCTCCGCGCTCCATTACAGCCCCGAAATGCTCGAAAAAGCCAAGCACAATTGGGAGCTCATTCCCTCCGCGCACACCTTCCTTCTCATCAACTACAAGGTATGCGGTCTCGGCTCCAACAGCTGCGGTCACCGCGCGCTCCCGCCCTACTCCTTCTATGAGAAGCAGTTCCGCTTCGGTTTCACCATTGAGCTTAAATAAAATACCGTAAAAACCAAAAACGCAGTCGGCTTCGACTGCGTTTTTTGAATCTATGTACTCTATACATTTATAAGATCAGCCCAGAATTGCAAGCCAGAGGCTTTCGACGGCGAGAAGGAGCGCGAGCATTCCGAAGTTGCAGACGGAAAAGAGGGCGATATACTTTCCTGTCTTTTCGGGATAATGCTTGGTATATTCACGGAAGGTAATCAGACTCGCAAGAGAAGCGATCAGCGTACCTGCACCGCCGATATTAACGCCGAGAAGCAATTCTCTGTAATTATCGGTGAACTGCGAGAGCAGAACGGCGCTCGGCACGTTACTGATAAACTGGCAGGACAACGCGCTCACGAGAAGCGTGTTCTTTTCGAGCAACCACTCGAAAAACGTCTGAACCAGCGGAATTCTTGCCATATTGCCCGCGAATATGAAAAATGCGCAGAAGGTAAGTAAGAGCGGATAGTCGACCTTTTTCAATGCGTCGCGGTCAAGGAACATGAGCGCGAGCGGAACGAGAACGAGGCCGATCTGATAGGGGATCACACGGAAAACGATGATCACGGAAAGCGCAAACAAGGCGAGATAGATCGCCGCGCGGCGACGGTTGATCACAACGTCATCGTTTTCGATCGCCAAGGGCTCGGGCTTTACGAAAATGAGGCAGCAGAGGGTAATGACCGCGATGGAAACCGCAAAGGGCAACGCCATGATGCTCACAAATTCACCCGTGGGGATATTGAATTTGGAATATATGTAAAGGTTTTGGGGGTTGCCGAAGGGCGTCAGCATGCCTCCGAGGTTTGCGGCGATATTCTGCATGACGAAGGTAAACGCCATGTATTTCTCCTGCTTTGCCGATTGCAAAACCATAAATCCAAGCGGCAGAAACGTGAGGAGCGCCATATCGTTGGCAAGAAACATCGATCCGATGAAGGTGATGTATACGAGTGTCAGCACGCAAAGCTTCGCGTTTTTGCAAAGCTTGATAATGCGGCGCGCGAGCGTAACGAAAAACTTCAGATTTCTGAGCGCACAGATGCAGGCAAGCGTACAGAAAAGACAAGTAAGCGTCTTGAAATCAAAATAACCGAGATACTCGGCATCGGGCGGAATCACGAGAGACGTGACAAATGCCGCCGCCAGAGCTATCGCAAGGACGGTATTCTGATGCAAAAAATTGCGGACAGCGGATACAGCCGCATGAATGAGTACGCGAAGAGAGGATCCGGATCGATCCGATTTTTTCGGATTTACAAGGATGTGGTGCCTTCTGATCGAATGTGCCATTTCAAAAACCTCCGTATTTTATGCTCACAAACAGAAATATTATATCACAACAAAACACAAAAAGCAATACCGTTTTTGCATTTTTTCAAAAAAACACAAAAATATTTTTCGACACAAATTTCCGTTTTACGCTATGATTTCAGAGGCTTTTATGTTATAATGAAATCAACAATCGATCCATTCCGAGTTCGGAGGTATCCTATGAAACGAATCGAAGCTTTGCGCGCAAAAGCGCTTACACACAGACCGTGTACAGACGAATTCTATTACCGTTTCTACCGCGTATACGGCGAATATGGAGAAGTCGTCGACGAGGTATTATACGCAAACGCATTGTCGGAGGCGCTCGGCGCTCTGACACCGGACATTTCCGACGGCGAGCTGATCGTCGGAAAGATCGGAAATTTCTTAACGGCACCCGAGCGGGAGCAATGGGAGCGGGAATACCGCGATATCGCAAGACGCGCCTTCCGCGCGGCAGGCGGAGGTCAGGATTCGCATATGGCGATCGACTACGAGCTCTTGCTTTCGGAGGGTATTCACGGGATCATACGAAAGATCGACGGCCTTCTTCTCCGTTGCAATGAAGACAAAAGAGAGTTTTATCTCATTTGCAAGCAATGTCTTCTCGCCGTGATCCGCCACAGTGAAAATTACGCGCGCGAAGCGCTCCGTCTCGCCGGACAGACCGACGATATCGAAAGAAAAGCCGAGCTTACGGAGATCGCAAGGATCTGCAAAAAGGTTCCCGCGTATCCTGCGGAAAGCTTTCACGAAGCGATCCAATCCGTTCATTTCATCACCTATGTGATCTCTCTCTGGCCCTTCCGCGAGGGAAACCAACAGTTCCAGCTCGGACGTCCCGATCGCTATCTTTATCCTTTTTACAGAAGGGATATGGAGATCGGCGCACTTACGCGTGAACGCGCGCAGCTTCTTCTCGACTGTCTCGGTATTCAGATCAATATGCGCGTACCCAACGGGCTTTCCAGTGGCTATATGGTCGGAGGAAGGGATAAAAACGGCGTCACCGTCGCAAACGAGCTGACGGAAATGTGTATGCAGGCGATCTCCGACATCCGACTGGTCTATCCATCCGTCGGGCTTTGCTATACGAGCGATATGCCCGCGGAATTTTTGAAACGGGCGTGCGAAATTCTTGCCGAGGGCAGATCTCATCCCGCGATCTTCAATGACGACGTCATCAGCAAGGGCTTGCAGACCTACGGCGTGAGCGAAGCTGAATCTCACGATTACATCCATAGCACCTGCGTGGAGATCACTCCCATCGCCGCCTCCAACGTCTGGGTCGCAAGTCCCTATACCAATATGGCTCAGCTTTTGCTCGACACCATGACGAAGGAATACGACAGCTTCGACGAGCATCTCAAGGAGATCATGGATCGACTCGATCGGATCATCGAGCGGAATTTTGAAACGCAGAAGGGACTCCGTCGGTATCGCGCGATGCATTCCATCGATCCTTTGCTCTCCTGCTTTGTAAACGATTGTCTTGCGCGCGGACTTGACATTGAGCGTGGCGGCGCCAGATACAATTGGGTCATGCCAAGCTTCGTCGGTATGGCGAATCTCGTGGATTCCCTTTACGCCATCAAAACCGTCGTCTACGACAAAAAGGAATTGTCGCTTGCAAAGCTGAAAGCGATCCTCGACACCGATTTCGAGGGACACGAGGCGCTACGTTTGCGCCTGCTCCAGACGATCCCGAAATACGGAAACGATCTCGACGAGATCGACCGCTTTTTCGGACTCTTTACCGATCATATCGTAAACGAATGCAAAAAATACATGGGCTTTCTCAGCAACGCGAATCTCGTGCCGAGCGTTTTCTGTTGGGTCATGCACGAATATTTCGGACGAAAAACGAACGCGACTCCCGACGGCAGAAAAAAGGGCTTCCCTCTCGGTGACGGCTCCGGTCCCTGTCAAGGCAGAGAGAAAAGCGGTCCCACAGCCTCGATCCTTTCCTCGACGAAATGGGATCACGCGGAGCTGATCGGAGGCGTCGCCGTCAACATGAAATTTTCAAAAAATATGCTCGGTGACCGTCTCACCGACGTTTTGCAGGGACTGATCCGCGTATATATGCAAAGAGGCGGATTCGAATTGCAGATCAACGTGACCGACCGAAAAACGCTCGAAAACGCGCGAAAAAATCCAGAAGCCTATCCGGACCTCGTCGTCAGGATCGGCGGCTACAGCGATTATTTCACAAGACTCTCTCCGGAAATGCAGGACGAGATCATTCTGCGTACGGAGCATACCGTTTAACCTCTTCAACGAATCAAAAAGAAAGGACCTTTCACATTTATGAAGCTGACCTATTTCGGAACTGCCGCAGCGGAGGCTGTACCCGCGATCTTCTGTAATTGCGATATCTGCAAGGAAGCGCGCAAACTCGGCGGAAAAAACATTCGTACGCGCTCTCAAGCGCTCGTGAACGACGATCTGCTCATCGATCTTCCGGCAGACACCTATTTTCATTTTCTGACAAACGGGATCGAAGGCGATCTGATCAAAAACCTTCTCGTCACGCATCCTCACGGCGACCATCTGTACGCAGGTGAGCTCGAGATGAGACATTCACCCTTCGCGCACGCGCTTCGTGAAAAAACGCTCGGCGTATACGGCGGCGAGGGCGTGGTTCGCAAGATCGAGCAGGTTCCAAACGTAAAAAACGTCGACGTCAATAAGATCGCGCCCTATCAGCCGACAGACGTCGGTAATTACGTCGTGACGGCGCTCCCCGCAAGACATATGGACGATCCCGCAGAGGAGCCGTTCATTTACGTCATCCGCGGAAAAGACGCAACGCTCCTCTACGCGCACGACACCGGTTATTTCTTCGACGAGGTTTTCGATTATATCGAAAAGGAAAAGCTGTATTTTGACTGCATCAGCTTCGACTGCACCAACGTTTTCCTTTCCTTCAGCGACAAGGGCGGTCACATGGGCATTGAAAACATCAAGCGTCTGAACACCCGTCTCGAATCCATCGGCGCATCCGACGAAAAGACGGTAAAGATCATAAACCATTTCTCTCACAACGGAAATCCCATCCACCACATCCTCGAGGAAGCCGTTCGCGAATACGGATGGCTCGTCGCCTACGACGGCATGAAAACGGAATTTACACACTGATCTCTCCGAAAGGGTATATTATGAATTACAGAAAAGAACTGATCGAAAACATTCTCCCCTTCTGGCTCGAAAACGCCATCGACAAAGAGCAGGGTGGCATTTTCACCTGTCTTGACGAAAAGGGTGAAATCTACGGCGCGGACAAGAGCGTCTGGTTTCAGGGCCGCGCGCTCTGGACCTTCTCCAAGGCGTACAACGTCATCGAAAAGGATCCCGCTTATCTGGAAGCAGCAAAATGCATTTACGACTTTCTTCCCAAATGCGAGGACACCGACGGCAGAATGTTCTTCACCGTAACGAGAGAAGGAAAAGGCATTCAGAAAAGAAGATATTACTTCTCCGAGACCTTCGCCGCCATCGGCTGCGCGGAATATTATCTGGTAAGCGGTGACGAGACCGCGCTTCTCGCAAGTCGCAAATATTTCGATATCGCGTATGATTGCTTCACGGGCAAGCGCAAAAATGAGCCGAAATTCAATCCCGAAACGCACGCGTTCAAGGCGCTCTCCCCCGTCATGATCATGCTCTCCACCGCGCAGACCATGCGCGCGGTCGACACGGAATATAAGATGCGATACGATTTGATCGCGGGCGCTTGTCTGCAGGAGATCCTGCGCGGCGGTTTTCTGACCGATCGCGCGCTTCTCGAAAACGTAAATAGCGACGGAAGCTTCTCCGACACGCCGACGGGCAGAACCGTAAATCCCGGTCACTCTCTGGAGGCGGCGTGGTTCGTCATGACGGAGGGCATCCTTACCAATAACCGCGAAGCGATCGAAGCGGGCAAAAGAATCATCGACATCACGCTCCCGCTCGGTTGGGATCAGAAAAACGGCGGCATCATCGCCTTCACCGACGCGCTCGGAAAACCGCCCGTCGCGCTCGAATGGGATATGAAGCTCTGGTGGCCGCAATGTGAAACGGTGATCGCGCTTCGTCTCGCGCACCTCGTTTTCGGTGACGAAAAATATAAGCAGGCTTGCGAGGAGACGGAAGCCTACTGCGAAAAATATTTCATCGACCGCGAAAACGGCGAATGGTACGGTTATCTCCATTATGATAACAGCGTTTCCAATACGCTCAAGGGCAATATTTTCAAGGGGCCCTTCCACATTCCGCGCCTTTATATGATCATGGCGCTTCTGAACGAAACGGGAGACATCCGCAAATACATGGGCGTTTAACGCAATATCCCCTCAAACGACGTTTGAGGGGATTGCTTTTTTCAGACTTATCTGCTATAATAAGATCAACGATACTTCAAAAAGAAAGGGATGAACGTATGAAAAAATCAATCCTCACGATCACAATTTCCGTCATGCTCGTCTTTTTGCTCTCCGCTTGTATATTCGCGGGAAACAAATCGGACGTTTGCATTCTGATCCCCAACGAAAACGAAAGTGGAATCAAAATATCCTCCGTCGACGGCGTATTCTATCTTCCCTCCTCCGTCGATATCACGAAGATCCGCTTTGATTGCGACGGGGAGCTTTCCTGCGAAGGCGCCGCCTTGCAACCGGATCAGCCGTTCGATCTGATTCCCTATCAAACGACGGACGAGCGCGGTGAGAAATGTTACCGTCTCACGTTAAAGGTAAACGAAAAAAATACGCTCTACACCTTCTATCACGATGACACGCTTTCTTCCGTCTTCGTCTCCACCTCCAACGGACTTTCCGCCATCGACGCCGACAAGGAATACCGCGACAAAGGTGCGCAGATCGTCATTCTGAACAGTGACGGCTCCGCGGAATACAACGACCTCGCCGAAAATACGGAAAGCGAGATGAAGAGCCGCGGCAACGCAACGTGGACTTATCTAAAAAAGGCGTACCAGATCAAACTCGATTCGAAAACCGATCTTTTCGGCATGGGAAAAGCGAAGACGTGGATCCTTCTCGCCAATTACACCGACCAATCCATGCTTCATAACGCGCTCGGCTTCACGCTCGGAGACGCGCTGAACATTCCTTACAATATCGATTACCGCTACGTCAATCTTTACGTAGACGGCGAATACCGCGGACTCTATATGCTCACCGAAAAGGTACAGATCGGCGAAAACCGCGTGGATATCGCCGATCTCGAAAAAGCGACCGAAAAAGCCAATCCCGACGTCGAGCTGGATAGCCTCGATATCAGACTGGTCACCGAGGGCGCTTTGATCGAAAACAGCGCTCTCGAATCATACACCTATTGCGTCGGCGCGGAATCGCCTGACGATATCACGGGCGGCTACCTCGTCGAGCTTGACTTCCGAGGTCAGCAGGAGGCTTGTCATTTCACCACGGAAAGCGGACTGATCTACGCCGTCAAATCCCCCGAATACGCAAGCCGTGAGGAAATGGAATACATCGCGGGGCTCTTCGCCGATATGGAGGAAGCCATTTATTCCGAAACGGGATACAACCGCAAGGGCGTTCATTACACCGAATATATCGACATGGAAAGCTTCGCAGGCGTATATACGGTGCAGGAGCTGATGAAAAACTGGGATGCTTATCTCGGCAGCATGTTCTTCTTCAAGGACGCCGATGAAAACGGCGAGACCGCAAAAATTTATATGGGTCCTCTCTGGGATCTGGACAACACGCTCGGCAACATCCGTTTCGACAAATATTTCTTCGACGACACCTCTTTTCTCTGGGCGCAGGACGGCGTTTTTCAAGATTACGTCAGAACCTTCGCGAAGAGTCTTATGCAGCACGCGGATTTCAAATATGAAGTCGCAGAGCAATACGCGGTCGCTTACGCCGCCGTACAGCAGGCGCTTGCCGACGACGGTTGGATGGAGCAAAGCGTCGAGGAGATCCATGACGGCGTTATCATGGACAGAACGAGATGGAAGCTTTACGACGGCAATTCGTGGCTTCTCTCGCAATACGGCTACAAAAGCTCCGTAAAATTCATTCAGTTTGAGCATTACGGAACACCCGCGGATACGACGCAGGACACCGCGCTCGGCTTCATGCGCTACTATCTCTCTGCGCGCGCGGAAGCGCTTCTCTCCTCCATCGGTACCGCAGAGACACCGCCTCCGATCACGCCTCCCGAATCAAGCGCCTCTTCGTCCTCTTCGGAAATCACAAATCCGACCACATCTGCGGGAACCGAAACATCCGTGACAGACACGTCCGAAACGCAAAATGAAGGAGGATCGTCCGTCGACGTCAAGCCGTCACCGCTCGTCGCCATCGCGCTTGCGCTCATCGGCACTGCCGTCGTCGTGATCTTCATTCTCCTTGTCATCAAAAAGAAAAATTGCCCCTGCAACAAAAAACAGTCTCAATAAAGGAGAGCCTACCATGTCAGACAAAAAGCAAATGCAATTGCTGATCGACCAATTCGACCGATTCGGATTCTATCTGAATGACAAATTGGACCGCGATATCGAGGAAAACCGAAAGGGCGCGTTTTCCCTTTCCTTCACGGACGAAAGCGGCGCTCCGCTTCAAAACGTGAAGCTGAAGATCAAGCAGATCTCTCACGAATTCAAATTCGGATGCAATACGTTTTATCTCGATCAGTTTGAGGATGAGGAAAGACGCAAGGCTTACCGCGAAAAATTCGCAAGGCTTTTCAATTTTGCCGTCGTTCCGCTCTATTGGGACACGCTCGAGCCGGAAGAAGGAAACCCTCGCTTCTCCGAGGATTCCGCATACGTTCACAGAAGACCGCCCGTGGACACGATCGTGAAATTCTGCGAAGAGAACAAGATCCGCATGAAAGGACACTGTCTCATCTACAACTCCTTTCAGCCAGATTGGATCAGCGAGGATTCGAGAGAGCTGAAGATCAAGATCGACAGACGATTGAAAGCGATCGCGGAGCGTTATCCCGACAAATTCGTCGACGTGGACGTCATCAACGAAATGTTCCGCATTTATAAGAACTGCTATAAGGGCTTCGGTTGCCGCAATCTGCAGCTGACGGACGAGCCCGACCATGAAAAATGGGCGTTCGACCTCTGCAAAAAATATTTTCCCTATTCCACGCTTTATTGGAACGAGGGTATGCACGAAACCCTCGGCGAAACGCAATACAGCGGCTTCCGCAGTTATTATTATATGGCACTCAAGGAAAATCTCGCGAAGGGCGCGCCCATCGAGGGCATCGGCATTCAGTATCACGCGAACGGCGATCCGGAAAAGCTCTTTCATCAAGTACATCACGCCTGCCATCCGCTCCGTCAGCTCGATGCGTTCGAGCGTTACGGTGATTTCGGATTGCCGATCTCCATTTCCGAAATTTCCATTCCCTCCTTCGGACACGATCCCGAGGACGAGGCGTTGCAGGCAGAGCTGGCAAAGCGGCTTTTCAAGCTCTGGTTCGGCAGAAAGCACGTCGATTCCATCGTCTGGTGGAATCTCGCCGACAACACGGCGTTCGGCGCGGAAAACCTCTTCCATTCGGGGCTCATCCGCAACGATTGCTCCGAAAAGCCCGTTTACCGCGCGCTTGACGAGCTGATCAATCGGGAGTGGCGTACGAATCTCACCGCAGAGGCAAACGGAAGCTTCTCCTTCATGGGATTCTACGGCGATTACGAGATCGAAGCCACATACGAAGGAAAAACCGTCACACAAACGGTCCGTCTTTACAAGGACAATACCGGCTACGATAACAGAAAAATGAATTTCCGCACAAAGAATATCGTCATTGCATAATATCAAGAAAAAGACTTGCCTAAGCAAGTCTTTTTTCATATTGAGGTCGGCGTGAGGAGCGTAAAGGGATAAACGGGAATATTACGCAAGATCCAATAGCCGACGATGATAACGGCAACGGTGATACCGAACCAACGATTCCGAATCTTCGGAAACGGCAAGATATCCTTACCGAAAACGAAGGCGATATATACCTTCAAAACGTAATACACCAGAAACGGGAACGAAACAAAAAGCAAGGGCTGATAGCGAAACGCGGCGTAAAGCTCACCGTGCAAAAGCGACAGCATACATCTGCCTGCGCCGCAACCCACGCAATACAAGCCCGTGATCTCGTAAAAAATACACGGAGGCGTCTTCCCCGACAGAAAAAACACGCACGCCGCAAACAACGCAAAAAGCGGCACGCCGACCCCCGTCAGAATCCGAAGCGTCTTCGACTTTTGCTTCAAGTCTCCCCCTCCTTTCAAAAATTCATTTCAAAATAAGAAATAAAAATCCCGCAAAGCGGGATTTTTTACGAATATCTTTGATAAAACAATGCGCTTATGCAATCTCATAAGCATCGCCGAGAAAGAGAAAGATCAACGCGATATACGCGATATAGAGAATGCCGATGATAATGCCGCCGATCGTACCGATGAGGTTGCAGGTCTTTGCCACTTTGAGCTTCTTTGCTTCGTCCTCGGCAGAGGGAGCGTCCTTTGCGATGATGGTGAGGATCAAGCCTGCGATACCGAGAGGACCGCAGCAAGCAATCAAGTTGATGATAGACCAGACGAGCTGTGCAATATTGAGATTGCCGGATGCTTTTTTGGGTGCGGGAGCAACGATTTCTTCAGTGGTGATTTCTGCAGCAACGGTTTCTTCCTGAGAAGCGCCGCAGGTTGCGCAGAATTTTGCGTTTTCGTCCAACGCAACGCCGCAATTTTTGCAATATGCCATAACGAAAATCTCCTTTTTGTATGTATTGAACTGAAAATAAAAAGTTCTATGTTACTATTATACAAATATATTGCCCTTTTGTCAATCGTATTCCGAAAAAATCGGTCTCTCCTCCGAAATATCGTCAAAAAGCGCAAGACGAATCGTCTTGCGCTTCTTTTTGTTATATATAATGTTCCGTTTACATCAATCCCTGAAGGGTTTCCATAACGTAGTTGCCGAACGCTTCGCAGGTTGCGCCGGTATCTCTGCCCGTGATCACGAGCTTCTTTTCCTCGAAGGAGCAGATATCGAGCGCGCGTTCGAGCTTGTCAGCACGGTCCTGAAGACCGATGTGAGAGAGAAGCATGACGCAAGCGCGGAGCATGGAGCAGGGATCGGCGTACTGACCTCTGCCGTCCTTGATCATACGGGGCGCGGAGCCGTGGATCGCCTCGAACATCGCGTATTTTTTACCGATATTCGCGCATCCTGCCGTACCGACACCGCCCTGGAATTCAGCCGCTTCGTCGGAGATGATGTCGCCGTAGAGGTTGGGGAGAAGCATGACCTGGAAATCGCGGCGGCGTTTTTCGTCAACGAGCTTCGCGGTCATGATGTCCGCATACCATTCGTCGGTCGTGATCTCGGGATAGAGGTCTGCGACCTTGTGGCAATCCTCGAGGAAGTTACCGTCGGTGGTCTTGATAACGTTTGCCTTCGTTACGAGGGAAACGCGGGTGAAGCCGTTTTTCTTTGCGTAATCGTAAGCAAGTCTTGCGATTCTGTCGGAGCCCTGCTTGGTCGTGATGGTGAAGTCAACGGCGAGATCCTCGGTTACGTTGAAGCCGCTGGAGCCGACCGCATAGCCGCCTTCGGTATTTTCACGGAAGATGGTCCAGTTGATGCCTTCCTCGGGAACCTTTACGGGGCGGATATTTGCGAAGAGATCGAGTGCCTTGCGCATAGCAACGTTTGCGGATTCGATATTGGGCATACCGCTTCCCTTCTGAGGAGTGGTGGTCGGTCCCTTCAGAATGATGTGGCAGGATTTGAGTTCAGCCATGACGTCATCGGGGATCGCCTTGTTGTGAGCGATACGGTTTTCGATGGTGAGTCCTTCGATGTTTACGAATTCCACCTTGCCTGCT
>JAZRLQ010000100.1:0-4505 GCA_045646925.1 Eubacteriales bacterium | reverse complement strand
GTCGGGAGCTCCCTCCCGGAGGGAGCCTTTGGTTTGTGAGCCCCGAAAGTCCGTCTTCTTTTCCTGACAAGCACTGCTTTTGTGTACACAAATGCGAAGCTTCGCGCGAGCAGAAATTGGGTTATAATGCCATCAAAGATTTAAAATCCTCTTTTTCCCTGATAGGATCAAAGCAACGGTTGTTATTCAAACAGCGAATGAAATCATCAACATCGGTTATATCTGAATCTGTAACGGGATGCTCTTCTTCGATAAGTGAAAATAGCGGAGCTGTGAACTTTATTGTCTTTTGATGATTTATTTTTGTCATTTCTTCCGAATGGTACCTTGCCTTTTTCAGCTCTTCTAATACACAGTCATATTGTTGTGTTTTGCAGAAGCAAAAGGCTTTGCTAATAGAATTGTATTGCAAAGTATTGTGATAATACTGAAAATTACCGTCCGGAAACATAATATCCAGTATTTTTTCAACGGCATCATACACTTCTATTGAGTCTTGACCGAATTTTAGTTGGAAGAGAAAGCTATTTAACTTTGTATTTGTAAGGTGTTGACAATGCTTTTTCCTTTCTTCACCCTCCAAGCACCAACAAAGCAGTTCATCCCTTTTCTCCTCATCCTCTTCTAACATAGCGTATTGCTTGGCTTCGTCCTTTTTTTGATTACAGCTAAGTGCAAGAACGATTCCGAACAACGCTTTGGAATATAATTTTGAATCCTTGGTGTTATCCAAAACCAATTTATAATGTTTTACGGAGCTTTCAAGCAAGCACGCCCGTTCACTATTATCCAAAATCGGCACAGCAACGTAATATTCTGCCGACGCCAGCCATTCCACATATTCCATATTTCCCGGATATTCAGCGGCAGCACGCAGGGCGATTTGATAATTCTTTTCTTTGTCGTCGTGTTCCCAATATTTGTGGAATGCTTCGTCAAATTCCGCTTTTCTCAAATTCTTTTGATATGTTTCCATCCCAAGAAGATAATCGGTACTTACGTTAAACAAATTGGCAAGCGGCGGCAATAAAGAAATGTCGGGCATAGCAACATCTGTTTCCCAACGGCTGACCGCCTGCGGAGAAATAGAAAGAAGTTCTGCAAGATTTTCTTGTGTCATATTTGCTTCTCGGCGAAGTGATTTTATTGTTTGTCCAAATGTCATATAAACCATTCTCCTAATTTTGTTACTTGACCGGTCTGTGATTATATTATACCAAAATTTTAACGATTTGTCCACCTCTCGATAATTGAGAGGTTATAAACCGAAAATTGAGTTAGAAAGAAAAGTTTGGCGCACCTGCTCTATCACAGGTGCGCCAAGGGAGCCTGCAAACTATGCGTTCACATCCATCATCGTGCCGATGAAGATAGGTACGTTATTTTCGCAGTCGATGATCATGTAAACGAAAGGTCTGTCCAGATAGACCTCCTTCGGCTCCGTGATGGCAGGAGCGGTATTCGTCGGCATTTCAATAACCGTCACGGCGCCTGCCCTCGTTCCCTTTTCCCCCACTTGAATAAACGTCTTGTGGATAACTCGGCTCATATAGATATTTCCATTCGCATAGGTTCCGATGCCCGAAAAATCCGCGTTGCTTCCGTTGAACGCCAGCTCCATTCCCATGGATTTCAGAATCTCGGACATTTCCGCGCGGTATTCAGTCTCAAATTTCGGAATCGCCGTTTTCACGTTCGTCGCGCGCGCCTCGGACAAAAGCGTCTGCAGAGCTTCCCCGTTCAGAGATTCCAAATATTCGGACACCGAAATGCCCTCGTTCGGAAGAAGCGCCGCGAACGCATACTTTCCGCCCTGATATTTTCGGATGAAGCCCGTCGCATTTTCGTCCTCGAGATACGCAAAATAGTCCGTATCGTACATCATCCGAACCTTCTGCTCCGTTCCGTCCTCCTTCGTGAAGGTCCCGTCCCTCATCTGATCCCTTTCATAGATCTCCGCCCATTCCGCCTCGAATGCGATCGCGTTGACGAGATACATCACCGCTTCGGGCGGGATCCGATCCAGAACGTCGGTGATCATGCCGTCGGTCTCGTTTTTGATCCAACGGTTGATATCACTCACGGTCCGATTATCGAACGGCGCTTCGTAGAGAGCCGCGCCGTAGTAGTCCGCGTTCAGCTGAAGGAAATCCCGATCGACCGCAAAGCTCTCCGCATCGGAAAACCAGATGGAATTCGCGAGACGGAGCTTATATTTCTGCCCCTGCGGCAACGCGCTCATATAAGCGCGGAAATACGAATTCAGCTCCTCGACGGTCATGCCGAGAATAGCCTCCATCTGCTCGCGCGTTTCCCCCTTCGCGCCGTTTGCCGTCATCGCAAGCGCGCACATGACCGACAAGGGTGACACGAGCGTATTGCCGTCCCCGTTATTTGCGGTGCGGAAAAGGCGCAACGCAAAATCAGTAACGTCTCCGTTTTTCGGAACGAGCTTAGCGCTCTCTTCTGTTCCGCGCGGTGTGACACCGACCATCAGATCGTTTGCGCGGAGCTTTCTGCAACCCGACACGTTCAGTACGATCGCGCACAAAAGCAACCAGCCAATCAGTGAAATGAATCGTTTTTTCATAACGTTATCCTCCTTTATTGGATCCTTCATAATATAATGTCGCTTTTTTTCAGAAATCGGCTCATCTTCCGTCAAAATGATAGCAAAATTCCGAAAATATTGCAAACGAAGCTTTTCACTTGTTCATTCCGCATCATAGAACGAAGGATGGAAGCCTTTCTTGACATCTCTGCCTTCTCATGCTATAATATGCTCAACGTAAAAAGAAAGGTCGGTCATCACGATGAACATCATTCCTCCGCTGAAAACAATCTCCCCCGATTACTTTTGCACGTGGGAAACGCAATACGGTCTGGCGCGTCGGCTCTTCGGAAAGGATGCCGCCGAAGAAGCGCTCGCCTTCGCGGGTGATCAGGGCGCAAGGCGCGCAAGAGACGTACTGAACGAGGAGGCGTTCTTCGGAGAGCCCGACCTCGCGGGTCTGTTTCCTGAGGCAAGAAGCGCCATGCTTCTGATCCTTGACGATGGATGGGACGTCGGCTACGGCGTTCATCCGAGCGATAACAGACAAGCCTTCGGCAGCCTTTTTCTAAACGAAGCTCGCTTCCCGTCCTGCAAGGGCACGCATGCCGAGCGGCTCCGCATATTGAATGACAAGATCAAGTCTTGCGGTTGGCGCGGGATCGGCATTTGGGTCTGCGCGCAGAAAACGGGCGCAGAGGGCACGCTTCCCTTCGAGCCGAACGAGGAAACCCGCGCTTATTGGAAGGAGAAGCTTCTGATGAGCAAGGAAGCAGGCGTTCTCTACTGGAAGGTGGATTGGGGCAGACTCGCCCATTGCGAAGCGTTCCGAAAAATGCTGACCGATATGGGAAAGGAGCTGTATCCCGAGCTGATCATTGAGCACGCCTTCTGCGGCGGACCCTTGAACGGTGATATCCCGTGCGGAAAGCTCCGCTTTGCAGACGATCGGAAATGCGCCGACGGCGCTCTGCGCTTTGCCGCATTCAGCGAAGTCTTACGTTCGTACGACGTAACGCCCGCGCTCTCCGTTCCGACTACGCTCGACAGACTCTGTCATTTACTCACCGCCGAATCGGAACTGATCAATTGCGAGGACGAGCTTTATATCGGTGCCGTTCTCGGTTGCGCCGTCGGCGTCATGCGCTCGCATCTGACGGAAAACAAAAGGCTCGACGAGATCACAGCGGCGATCCGATGGCATTCCGTCGCGCCCGCATTTTCGGGCGGCAAGCTCAATCTTTCCGAAGAGCTGAAAACTGACACCTTCCTTTTCACTCCCGAGGACACCTGGTTTTCGCCCGCGTGGAACAAGAGCGTTTCACAGAGCGCACCCCGCGTCATAGCAAGAAACGCGCCTCTGCCAAAGGTCGAAGGCGAAAATACGCCTTACATTCTGCTATCAAAAAATCCAAACGGCGTTTATTCCGTCGGCGCGATCTCGTCCGGTCTGAAAAAAGAAACGTCGCCGACGGTATCCTTCGAGGCGGACGATCCGTCCTATATCGGTATTTTCGGCGCATTCGAAAAGCTTTCGATCTCGCTTTCAACGAAACCGAAACGCGCCTATATCCAAAGTCTGATCCGCGGTGAAGCGCGCGAGATCTTCCCCGACGACAACCGTCTCATCATATCCGGCGATCTGCTCCAAGCGCTCCATACGTCCGCCGACGGATCGCAAAGTGCCGCCGCCATCAAGCTTATATACTAACAAAACGAGACTTCCCCAATCCCGAAGGATGGAAGAAGTCTCGTTTTTATTGGAAATAGCTTTCTCACGCGGTATTCCCTTATTTTTTATTCTGATAGATCTTTCTGAACTGAGCGATCGCGGAGGAGAAGTCTTCGATCGCGCCCGAAACGATATGAGGATCGGTCATATCGATGCCGGCAACGAGAAGCGACTCGAGAGGCGACTTAGATCCGCCGCACTTAAGGAACTCGATATACTGAC
>JAZRLQ010000099.1:0-6678 GCA_045646925.1 Eubacteriales bacterium | reverse complement strand
GGGGTAATCCTCGTAGCTCTTCGCGATGGTGTCCGTGAGCTTACCGGAGGGGTTCACCTTACCGGAAAGAATGTTGCCGAGCGCATTGCCGCCTTCCATCCCGGGAAGGTTGAGAAGAACGACCGCTTTGATCTTGTCGTGCATGGTAAAGGAAAGGTCGATCAGGTTACCGGAGTTGATAACGATCGCGACCTCGGGGAAGTAACGGCACGCGCGTTCGATCAGCTTCTTTTCGTCGGCGGCGAGAAGATAGTCGCCCTCCGTTACCTGAACGTCGTCGTTTTCACCCGCGGTTCTGCCGATGACGACGATCGCCTTTTGCGCGCGCGTCGCCGCCAGCTTGACGGTGTCCTTGATCATGGGCATTTCGGGGTTGTAGTGCGCGCCCGTACCCCAGATACCGAGGGACGTAACGCTGTTTTCCGCAACCCATGTGCGATACGTATCCGCAAGCTCACGGTCAACGTTAATGCCTGCGTTTTCAAGTCCCGTAAGGATGTCCACCATATATTCGCTTTCGCAGAATGCGGAACCTGTGCCGCATTTGATGGTGTCGATCTGCGTTCTGCCGAAAACGGCGACCGCTTCATCCTTGAAGGGAAGCATATTTCCTTCATTTTTCAAAAGCACGATGCCTTCTTCGGCAACGGTGCGCGCAAGAATGGCTCTTGCTTCCGGAAAATTGTAATTTGCCATATTGTGATTCCTTTCAGTTCGCAATATTTCAAGATGTTTCAATCTGACATCATATTTTCTTCTAAAAAAGACTCGTTTCGACATACTTGCGAAGAAGCGGAAGGAGCGGGGATGAAATTCCCGAAGCCGAAAGAAAAAGCCACACGAAACGTGCGGCTTTTCGGTCGGATCATCGATCGGTTTTTGTCAGTTCCCACCCGAAAACGCCACGCAGTATGCTTATGCGAGCTACTCAATAATCAAGCAATTATCTTGCATTTTTGATTATATCAAACATTCTCGGATTTGTCAACACGGATTTTGCAGGAGTTGACAAAATGAGGCACGTAGTGCAACCGCGTATGCGGTTGCCCGTTCCCTTTGAAAAGGGAAAACGATTTTACTAACTTTTCTTTGTTTGAAAGAAAAGTTACAGAAAGGCGAACTGACGGCGAAGCGTCAGTTCAACCAACGTTCCGTCTCCTGCTTCGCGCCACTTCACCTCAGAGCGCTTCCGCGACGAACACCCTCGTTTCGCCCTTTTTCATGGCGAAATCGAAGAAGTAATCGCATGGTTGCATGATCTCATCGGTGTACGCGTCCTTGATTTTACATTTTTCGGGAAGGAAGATCCTCTTTTCTCCGTCGGAGGCGGCGTGGAGCGCCACCATTTTTCCGTAGGCGTACACGATATCTTCCGTAAAATTATATATATGCGCGCCCGCCGTCAGAAACGCCTCGCGTAGCGCCTGCGAGGACGGCACGTTGGGGAAGAGGTATTCCTGATAGCCTTTGCCGACGCGGACCTTGCCGTCTTTGCAGGGGAAGAGCGCGTCCTCCGACGGCTCCGCGAAAGCGCTCGAAACGTACAGAACGGAGCGATTGCGCGCCTTCCATGCTTCGATCTCGGGAACGAGCGCGTGCGTATTCAGGAGAACGATCGCCTTGAACCGATCGGGATCGAGCTTGTCGATATCGGTGAGCGCGAATTGCTCGTAGGCAACGCCCGTGCGCGCGATCGTTTGCAGAAAGCCCTCGAGGCTCGCGTTCTTTCGGTGATGTCCTCTGGCGTAGGTATCGTAAACGGCGGCGACTTCCGTGACCGAGCGTTCCTTCGATTGCGAGAGGTATAGCTCGAGAGACCTTCTGACCGTGTCCATGTACGCGGCCGTCTTGAACCAACCGCCCCACATATCGAACCACCACATACCGCCGCTCATGCTCATCGTTTTGACGAAGGCTTTCTTCATCTGATGAACGCTCGTTTCCTCACTGTCTGGTCCGAACCAGATCGGGCCGTCGTACATGGTGTTGCCGATGGGATTTGCGTGAGGCATTGCCACGCTGATCGGTCGGCTCAAATGCGTGCGGACGTCACATTCCGTGAACCAGAGCTTGCCGTGCAGTCTCGTTGAGCCGAGAACGCCCTGAAGCACCCAATCCGTGCCGGGCGCTCGCCCCGTATCGTACGCAAACGGACTTGCGAGAAAATCGACGTCGGGGGAGTTCAGAACAAGATCAATGGCGTCATGTCCGAATTTCGTGCCCGCATAGCCGTAAAAAGCGCCGATCACCCGATTGCCGCCCGTGATCTTTTTTGCCGAGCGCGCGAGCACGCACAGAGCGTTCGCGGTTTCGACACTGCGGAAACGGTTGTATTCCGCAACGGGCGCAGGATATTCCGTAGCGCCCTCGGGGAAGTAGACTCTTTCTGCAGGGGACGGCACGGCGATATCGTCAAACGTACGATAAGACGTCATCCATTTTGCGTTCAACGCGCCGATATCGGCGTATCTTTCCTTCAGATAGCTCTGCCAAGCCTTCGCGGAGGTATCCGAATAGTCGGTGAGCTGCAGAGAGTAGATCGTGGGGCGCATGAATTCCTCCGTCCAACCGCACGCGATCTGCCATCCGACGACGTATTCGTCGAGCTTGCTCTGCGTGAAAAAGTCCTGCAGAGCCGCCATCGCCTTCTCCGTATCGCAAAACCAAACGTCCGAGGAATAGCTTTGATGAACGCTTTTTCCCGAAAAATCCCTGCACAGCTCGTCGGGATTTTCCTTCTCCCAAAAGGACGGCGGCTCCACCATCACTCTCGGAATGATGAAGATATCGCCGGGCTTGCGATCCGCGATCACCTTTTTGAAATTCTCCTCCACGGCGGAAAAATCGTATCTGTCCTTGCCTACCCAGAAGCCGGGGTAAAACGGACGGATGCCGCTCATCGGATTGATCCCTCTGTCACCGGCGTAAACGGGAACGAAGATCAGCTTGTAGCCGCTTGCAATAAAACCGCTGTAATCCGCCTTGTCGATGGCGTAGCTCATATATCCGCACGGAAGGATCTCTTCCTCGTTGATTTTCAGTACGGGCAGTCCGTTTTTTGTCGTGATCATACTCTTTGGCATATGCTTCCTCCTCTGTTTTTCGTGTCTTATGTATTTATATTACCGCATTTCAAGCAATTTTTCAAGAGGATATCGGAGATTCGTTGTCCGTTTCCCCTTTTCCAAAAGGGAAAGAAAAAGCGGACGATCTGCGATCGCCCGCTCAAATTTTACCCAATATCAGTGATTTCTCTTCTTATCGATCAGACGGGAGAAGATCTTGATGATCTCGACGATCGGAATGATGAGAAGACCGAGTCCCATCGCAACGAGATACTCTTCCCAACCGATCGCGACCATACCGAAAAGATTTGCGATCGGTTCAACGAGAACGACGGCGGAGGTGAGGACGAGAGAAAGCGCGCCCGCGCCCCAGAGCCAGAGGTTCTGTCCCTTGATGGTGAAGATGGAGCCGTGGAGAGAACGCATATTGAACGAATGGAAGACCTCGCACATTGCGAGCGTGAGAAACGCCATGGTCGTGCCGTGAACGCTGTCGGTGATCTCGAAGCTGCCGGTTTCGAAGTAGTGACCGATGAAATAGGAAGCGATCGTGATGAGCGTCACGAGGAAGCCCTGATAGAAGACGGCAAAGCCGAGTCCTCCCGCGAAGATTCCTTCCTTGGAATCACGGGGACTGCGGTTCATGACGTCGTTTTCGGGCTTTTCCATACCGAGCGCGAGCGCAGGGAAGCAGTCTGTGATGAGGTTGATCCAGAGGAGCTGTACGGGTTGGAAGATGGTGAAGCCGATGAGCGTCGCAAAGAAGATGGAAAGCACCTCGGAGAGATTGGAGGCGAGAAGGAATTGGATCGCCTTGCGGATGTTATCGTAAATTCTTCTGCCTTCGCCGACGGCGGAAACGATGGTCGCGAAGTTATCGTCCGCGAGGATCATATCCGCAACGTTCTTTGTAACGTCAGTACCTGTGATACCCATGCCGACGCCGATGTCGGCGTTCTTGATGGAGGGCGCGTCGTTCACACCGTCACCGGTCATCGCGGTGACCTTGCCTTTTTTGCGCCATGCGTTGACGATCCTCGTTTTATGCTCGGGCTGAACGCGGGCGTAGACGGAATATTTTTCGACGGCGCTCTCGAATTCCTCGTCGGAGATCTCGTTCAGCTCCGCGCCCGTGATCGCCTGCGACTTGTCGGTGATGATGCCGAGCTGGAGCGCGATGGCGACGGCGGTGTCCTTGTGGTCGCCCGTGATCATGATGGGACGGATGCCTGCGCTGCGGCATTCGTCGATGGCAGGCTTTACTTCGGGACGGACGGGGTCGATCATGCCGACAAGTCCGATGAAGCAGAGCTCGTTTTCGAGCGCTTCGGGCTCGTAGGATGCGGGCGCTTCGCCGAGGTTTTTCAGTGCGACGGCAAGCACGCGGAGCGCCTTGTCAGCCATCGCCTTGTTTGCGGAAAGGACGTCCTTTCGTATCTGCTCGGTCATGGGAACGGTCTTGCCGCCGATGAGCGCGGAGGTGCAACGGCGGAGAATCTCGTCGGGCGCGCCCTTGGTGAACTGCGTGATCGTGCCGTACGCGGTCTCGTGAACGGTGGTCATCATTTTGCGCATGGAGTCGAAGGGCGCTTCGCCGATACGAACGTAAACGTTCTTCTGCGCGTTTTTGCTGAGACCGAGCGCTTCCGCGTAGTTGACGAGCGCGCATTCCGTGGGCTCGCCGACGGCGGTGTTGGCTTCGGTGTCGAATTCTGCGTCGGAGCAGAGGGACATGGCGTTCGCGAGGAGCTTTTCGTCGTCGCCGTAGTGATCGACGACGGTCATTTTGTTCTGCGTGAGCGTACCCGTCTTGTCGGAGCAGATGATCTGCGTGCAACCGAGGGTTTCGACGGCGGTCAGCTTACGGATGATGGCGTTGCGCTTCGACATATTGGTAACGCCGATGGAGAGAACGATGGTGACGACGGTCGCGAGACCTTCGGGGATCGCGGCAACGGCAAGAGAGATCGCGAGCATGAAGGAGCTGAGCACGGATTCGAAGCCAACGCCGTAGCGAACGAGCTGAACGCCGAAGATGAGAACGCAGATACCGATGACGAGATAGGTGAGGATCTGGCTGAGCTGGGAGAGCTTCATCTGAAGAGGTGTTTTACCCTCCTGCGCCTGTGCAAGCGCGTCAGCGATCTTGCCCATTTCGGTTTCCATACCGATTGCGGTAACGACCGCCTTGCCGCGTCCGTAAACGACGGTGCTTCCCATGAATACCATGTTTTTGCGGTCACCGAGCGCAACGTCGCCGTTTGCGCCTGCGGTGAGGATATCCTCCTGCTTGGTGACGGGAACGGATTCGCCCGTCAGCGCCGCTTCCTCGATCTTCATGCTTGCGCATTCGATGATTCTCGCGTCTGCGGGAACGGCGTCACCTGCTTCGAGAACGATGACGTCACCGACGACGAGGTCTTCGCTGGGGACACTGATCTGATGACCGTCACGGATGACCTTGGATGTCGCTTTGGCGATCTCCTGCAGAGCTTCGATGGCTTTTTCGGCTTTGCTTTCCTGAAAAACGCCGAGGATCGCGTTGATCAGAACGACCGCCATGATGATGACGACGTCCGCGGGGAATTCCCAATGATTCTGCGCAACGCCGTTATAGATCTCCACGCCGGCGGAGATCACGGCGGCGATGATGAGGATGATCGTCATCGGCTCCGCAAGCTGCTTCAGAAATCTGTGAAGCAGGGATTCCTTTTTGCCTTCCACGAGCTTGTTTTTTCCGTTTGTGGCAAGGCGAGCTTCCGCCTCGGACTTCTTCAGTCCTTGCGTGTCGGAGGAAAGCTCTTTGAGAACTTCGGTTGAGGATTTCAGGTACTCTTTCATAAAAAACTCCTTATACATTTTATTGAGAGCGCACAAAGCCCCGTAAAACAAAAAAAGAGACTCATCTGTCAGAACAGATAAGTCTCATCATTTCAAATAAAGCCAGATTCCCGAGGGAAACACGTTGTTGACCTTATTACGACGAAGCGTCGATTACTCCCTTATTCGAGAACAGTATACCACAAACCATAGCGTTTGTCAAGAGGGAATTTGTATTTTTATGGAAATTTCGCTTGCGCGAACACATAGGGGGGCCTCCCGTTTGCCTTTCCCATTGGGTAAGGTGCTGAGAAACGAGGCGGATGAGGTAGTACTTTGTATCGATAAAACACCTCATCCACCACTATCGTGGTCCCCCTTCTCCCACCGGGAAAGGTAAATGGCTGATTCTCGCGGAGTTCCGTCTGCGCACCCCCCTCGATTCGCAGGGAATGCTTTTCGGAACGCCGATATTGAAAAACCAACGAAAATCTCTTCTGAAAATCAAAAAACACCTTGACTTTCTTTGTTTGTTGTGATATAATACGATTTTGGTAGGAGTAATTTGGTGCTTTTTACAAATGACTCTCGCCGATCATCAAATCATTTTGAAAGAAGGCATGATTAATTATGACTCAAACAGCCAGCATTTTCCTCAGTCTGTCGATCGCTTTGCTTGCAGGTTTGCTTTTGTCCAGACTTGCGAAAAAGGTTCAGCTTCCCGCTGTTACCGCGTACTTGGTCGCAGGCGTACTCATCGGTCCGTTCGTACTCGGCGCGCTTGATATCCCCG
>JAZRLQ010000098.1:0-21872 GCA_045646925.1 Eubacteriales bacterium | reverse complement strand
ACTCAGCCGTATCGTTATCGGCTACAACTTCAAGGATGAACCCGTTACTTGCGGTGAAATCGGTGCAGCAGGCGCTATGACAGCTCTTCTCAAGGATGCACTTAAGCCCAACCTTGTTCAGACTCTTGAGGGTACTCCCGCCTTTGTACACGGTGGTCCCTTTGCAAATATCGCTCACGGTTGTAACTCTGTTATTGCCACAAAGACAGCTCTTAAAATGGGCGACTACGCTATCACTGAAGCAGGCTTCGGTGCTGACCTCGGTGCTGAAAAGTTCCTTGATATCAAGTGCCGTTTTGCTGGAATTAAACCCTCCGCAGTGGTTGTAGTTGCAACTGTAAGAGCACTTAAGCTTCACGGCGGTGTTGCTAAAACAGAACTTGGAACAGAGAATCTTGAAGCACTTGAAAAGGGTATTCCCAACCTTCTCCGCCACGTTTCCAACATCCGCGACGTATATCAGCTTCCCTCCGTCGTTGCGGTCAACCGCTTCCCCACCGATACGGATGCCGAGATCGATCTGATCATCGAAAAATGCCGTGAGCTCGGCGTAAACGTCGCGCTCTCTACCGTATGGGCAGAAGGCGGCAAGGGCGGCGAAGCGCTCGCAGAAGAGGTCGTACGTCTCTGTGAGCTTCCGAACAACTTCTCCTTCGCTTACGAGGACGAGGACTCCATCGAAGAAAAGATCCGCAAGGTCGTTACCCGTATCTACCGCGGCGAAGATATCATCATCGAGCCCGCCGCAAAAAAACAGATCGCAACGCTGAAGGCGCTCGGCTTCAATAACCTTCCCGTTTGTATGGCGAAAACCCAGTACAGCTTCTCCGATGACCAGAAGCTTCTCGGCGCTCCCGAAGGCTTCAAGGTTACCGTACGCAACGTCAAGGTTGCCGCAGGCGCAGGCTTCATCGTCGTTCTGACCGGCAATATCATGACCATGCCCGGACTTCCCAAGGTTCCCGCCGCTGAACGCATCGACGTCGCAGACGACGGCCGCATCGTCGGACTCTTCTGATCCATCGTTCAACAAGATAAAAAGCTCCCCGCATTGCATTGCTTTCAATGCGGGGGTTTTTGTCATAAGCCTACATGAGCGGCGCGAGCAAGCGGAAAACGTCCTGCAAAAAACGCACGGCGGCATTGCTTTTACAATCGGCTTCCGTGATCTCCTTGCAAACGGAAACCGTCTGCAAAAAATCATGACGTACCTCATCCACCACGTTCGTGCCGCAAAAGAATACGCCGCATTCAAATTGCAGATACAGGCTTCGAAAATCCATATTCGCAGAGCCGACCGTCGCGATCTCATCGTCACACACGAAGGTCTTCGCGTGCAAAAAGCCAGGCTTATACTCGTATATCTTCACGCCCGCACGGATCAACTCACGATAATACGAGCGCGTCATGAAATGCACTGCTCTCTTGTCCCAATGATAAGGCGTCATAATGCGAACGTCCACGCCGCTCTTTGCGGCAATGGTAAGCGCAGAGATCATGTTATTGTCCACGATCAGATACGGCGTCATGATATACACGTATTTTCTCGCTTTTCCGATGATGTGCATATAAACGTCCTCGGAAATACTGTCCTTTTCCAGAGGCGTCGAGGCGTACGGCTGAACGTAGCCGTTTTCGATCTCCTCCGCGCCGCCCTCCACAAATACGGGACGGTACAGAGAAAGATCCTTCTCCTCGTGCCCCATCAGCATCCACATTTCGAGAAAAACGAGCGCAAGAGAAAAGGCGCCCTTCCCCTCGATCCTCACACCGGAATCCTTCCAATGCCCGAACGGGCTGATCTTATTGATGTATTCATCCGCAATATTCAGACCGCCCGTATACGCGATCTCACCGTCAATGGCGACGATCTTTCTGTGATCGCGGAAATTCTGCACCACCGTCAGAAGCGGAACGAAGCGATTGAATATATCGCATCGGATACCGCACGCCTGCATATCCACGACGAAACGCCTCGGCAACCGCAAAAAACAACCCATATCGTCGTATATAATGCGGACGTCCACGCCTTCGGCGGCTTTTTTCTTCAGAACGGACAATATCGATCTCCACATCTCGCCGTCCTCGATGATAAAGGATTCGACGAAAATGTATTTTTTCGCCGTTTCCATATCTTCAAGCAACCGCTCCAGAAAGCGCTCTCCGGGAGAAAGATATTCGGAGCGACCGTTTTCGTAAATCGGAAAATCCGCGTATTTCTCCAGATATTCGATCTGGCGAGCATGAACGGGATTTTCCTCGATCGACCGCGTGTATGCGGAAGGGAGGCCTGCCGCCTTTACCGCGCTTTTGATCATATCGATCCTTCTTCGCAATTTCTTCGATCGGGTCTGACAACGGAAAAAGAGATACGTAAGCCCACCGAACACGGGAAAGATCAGAATGAAAAATACCCACGTCAGCTTATACGCTTCCTTATCCCTTCTGGAAATGATGTGCAGAGCGACGACCACGCTCGTCAAGCGCAGAATAAAGTTGATAACGGAAGAAGCCACGCTTCTCGAAAAAATAAAATAGATCAGGATCAGAAGCTGGGCAAGGATCAACAAGCAGACGAAAAGTCTTCTTCGCAGCAGCTCACGAAACCATTTTTGCCTCTTTTTCTTTTTCATATACACGACCATCCTTTCACGTTTCTATATTGAAAATTATAGCATCTTCAGCACAAAAATCAATGAGCGGCGAAAAATGTTCATAAAAATTTCAATATTTTTTGAAAAAGCAATTGACAAAAGACTCGACAAGTGGTATAATAGCAAAGATAGAAAAAACTTTCTTGGTTTTTTCTCCTTGCTGCGAATAAATTTTGATGTTCGCGGCCTTATGTCCAGAAGGAGGTGCAATCAGATGGAAAACAAACTCGTATCCTATGAAACAATGTATATCGTTGATTCCACAGGCACAGAGGAAGCTACTGCCGCTCTCGTTAATAAGTTCAAAGCTCTTATTGAAGAAAACGGTACCATTGAATCTTTCAATGAATGGGGCAAGCGTAAGCTCGCATATCCGATCAACGATATGACTGAAGGCTATTACGTTCTCGTTAACTACACTGCTGACCCCAGCTTCGTTGCTGAACTCGAACGTATTTTCAACATCACTGAAGGTGTTATGCGTTCCATGACTACCAGAGCTTAATTGCAAAGGAGTTGTTAACATGGCAAGCCTGAACAAAGTTATTCTGATCGGTCATATGACTGCAGATCCCGAGTTGAAGCAGACACCCTCCGGTGTCAGCGTATGTTCCTTCTCCATTGGTGTTACCCGTAAGTACACCAAGGGTGAACAGTCTCAGAGCGATTTCATCAACATCGTCGCTTGGAGATCCAACGCGGAATTCATTGCAAGATACTTCAGAAAAGGCAGCGCGATCTGCATCTGCGGTTCCTTGCAAACCAGAACATGGACCGATAACAACGGTAACAAGCGTTACGCTACCGAAGTCGTTGCTGATGAAGCAAGCTTCGTCGAACGCAAGAGCGAATCCGCAAGAACTGACGATTATCAAGTTCCCTCGTTCAATTCTCCCATTTCGGAAGCTCCGAAATTCGAAGAGATCGCGGGCGACGACGATCTGCCGTTCTAATGCAAATGAATCACGATTATTACAGAGAAGGAGGTTTCAATCATGGATAGAGAACAGAGACCCGCACGCCAGAACGCTGCAAACCGCAGAAGAAAGAAAGTTTGCGTTTTCTGCGCTGAAAAAGTTGAAAAGATCGACTACAAAGACGTTGCAAGACTCAGAAAGTTCGTTTCCGAACGTTCTAAGATTCTTCCCCGCCGTGTAACCGGTACTTGCGCTAAACACCAGAGAGAACTCACTGATGCTATCAAGAGAGCACGTCACGTAGCACTGCTTCCCTTCATCAGCGAATAATATTGGTTGAAGTTGATAGTTTGGGCTGTTGCCATTTCGGCAACAGCCTTTTTTCGTTTCTCCACACATTTTTTGTAAAAATTGATAAAAAGGGTTTACATTTTCCGGATTTGATGGTATAATAAGATGGAAATATGAGAATCACTCTCAAAATTGATTTTGTTTGGAGGAAATATTTATGATCACCATCCCCTTTCAAAACGTCGTTTTAAAAAGCGGCTTTTTATACGATAAACAGATATTGAACGAAAACGTTACCATAAACGCAGTTTACAACAGATTTTACGACACGGGCAGAGTGTCCGCCTTCGCTTGCGATTGGCAGGAGGGCGAACCGAAGAAGCCCCACATCTTCT
The DNA here is from genome assembly GCA_045646925.1 of Eubacteriales bacterium. Taxonomy (GTDB): domain Bacteria; phylum Bacillota; class Clostridia; order Oscillospirales; family CAG-272; genus QALR01. The sequence continues at coordinate 17,615 of JAZRLQ010000098.1, read as the reverse complement.
GGGACTCCGACGTTGCCAAATGGATGGAGGGCGCTTCGTATATCCTTCACAAGAAAAAATCGCCCGAGCTCGAAGAAAAAATCGAATGGGTCATCGATCAGATCGAAAAGAATCAATGCGATGACGGCTATTTCAACTCTTATTTCATCACCTGCGCCCCCGAAAAACGATATACCAACCGTGATTGGCACGAGCTTTACTGCGCGGGTCATCTGATGGAAGCGGCGGTCGCTTATTACGAAGCCACCGGAAAAGACCGCTTTCTGAAGCTGATGGAAAAATACGTCGATTGCATCGAAAAAGCGTTCGTGACCGAAAAAACGGCAAAATTCGAAACCCCGGGACATCAGGAGATCGAGCTTGCGCTTGTCCGTATGTACAGAGCCACGGGAAACGTCCGTTATCTGAAGCTTGCAAAGTTTTTCATTGACAAGAGAGGATATGAGGACGTCATCGGCGTTTCGAAAAATACGCAGTCCCATCTCCCCGTCCGTGAGCAAACGGAAGCCGCGGGACATTGTGTGCGCGCTTGCTATATGTATTCCGCCATGGCAGATCTCGCATACGAAACGAACGATCGCGAGCTTTACGAAGTCTGCAAAACCCTCTTCAACGACATCGTCACAAAAAAGATGTATATCACGGGCGGCATCGGTTCCACCAGACTCCTCGAGACCTTCACGATCGATTACGATCTGCTCAATGACAAGGCTTACGCGGAAACTTGCGCGGCAATCGCGCTGATGTTCTTCGCGCAAAGAATGCTCCGCTTCGAGAACGATTCCGTATACGCCGATCTGATCGAAAGGATCCTTTACAATGGAATGATCGCAGGACTTTCTCTCGACGGAAAGAGCTTCTTCTACGAAAATCCGCTCGAGATCAATCTCCGCAATTACAGAAAATTCATTTCCCGCGATCACATGGAACGCTTCGCGATCACACAGCGCGTCGAGGTATTCAGCTGCTCCTGCTGCCCTCCGAATCTGAACCGTGTACTTTCCTCGCTCGGCAACTATATTTACGGATATGAAAACGATACCGTTTACGTCAATCAGTTTGCCGACTCCGAAGCCGAAGCAAACGGCATGAAGATCGTACAGAAAACAAGCTTCCCGAAGAGCGGAACCATTGTTCTGAAAACGGAAAACGTCAAAACGCTCTGCGTCCGTATCCCCGCTTGGTGCGATGAATATTCCATCAGCGTTCCGTACACAATGAAAAACGGCTACGCCGTCATCGATATGCCCAACGGCGAAATCGTCGTCGATCTTGCGATCAAGCCCGTTCTGATCGAAAGCAACCCCGAAATCTATGAAAACAACGGAAAAGCCGCCGTTTGTTGCGGTCCGTTCGTTTGCGCGGGCGAAGCCATCGACAATATCGAAAATCTCCACGCGCTCTTCATCGACAAAAATTTCAAAGCAGAGGCAACGTACGACGATACCATCTGCGGCTATACCGTCAGCGTAAAAGCATTCCGAAAGAAAGCTGCTCCCGCGCTTTACTCTGCATATTCGGAGAATTTCGAGGACTTTACGTTGAAGATGATTCCCTACGCAGCGTTCGCCAATCGCGGCGAAACCAATATGTGCGTATGGTTCGGAGTAAAATAAACCATTGATTCCATTTCTATGCAAAAATACCACCAAAGGAGGTAGTGTTATGAGTTTTTTGAAAGGTAAAACCGTTATTATTACAGGCGGAGGATATTCCGTGCTTTCCGACGGCAGATGCGGCTCGATCGGCTACGGCATCGCCACCGCTTATGCAAAAGAAGGCGCAAACATCGTCATCACGGGACGAAACGTCTCCAAATTGGAAAAAGCAAAAACCGAGCTGGAACGCCTTTACGGCATTCGCGTTCTGCCCATCGCCGCAGATATTGCCGCAGGCGCGGACAATGAAAAAACCGCAAAGGACGTCGTTGAAGCCGCGATCCGCGAATTCGGCAGGATCGACGTTCTGATCAACAACGCGCAGGCATCCGCTTCCGGCGTTGCGATCCAGGATCACACAACCGAGCAGTTCGATCTCGCGATCTACTCCGGACTTTACGCCACCTTCTACTATATGAAGGCTTGCTATCCCTATCTGAAGGAAACCAAGGGAAGCATCATCAATTTCGCTTCCGGCGCGGGTCTGTTCGGCAATTACGGACAATGCTCCTACGCCGCCGCCAAGGAAGGTGTGCGCGGTCTTTCCCGTGTTGCCGCGACCGAATGGGCAAAGGACGGAATCAACACCAATATCGTATGCCCGCTCGCTTGGACGGCACAGCTTGAAAATTTTGAAAAGGCTTATCCCGAAGCGTTCAAGGCAAACGTCAAAATGCCTCCCGCGGGACATTTCGGCGATCCCGAAACCGAGATCGGCAGAGCTTGCGTACAACTCGCTTCCCCCGATTTCAAATTCATGAACGGCGAGACCATCACCCTCGAGGGCGGTATGGGACTGCGTCCGTAAAGCTTTATAATCACTCTTCGGAATCCCGCGCAAAGTTCGGTTTTGAATTCTGCGCGGGGTTTAACATTTTATGAATAAACGCAAAACGTAAGGAGGTCTAAAAATGTTCCCATCCGATAACAAAGATTTCTGGGAAGCGCTCGACACACTCGTATCGTCGGGCAAGATCGTGATCGACCGCCCAAAGAACAGCGCACACCCGAAATTTCCGGATCTCGTGTACGAAGCGGACTACGGCTATATCGAAAACACATCCTCTATGGACGGAGAAGGCATTGATATCTGGCGCGGTTCCTTGCCGACGCAACAAGCGGTTGCAATCATTTGCACCATAGATCTTTGGAAAAAAGACTCCGAAATCAAGATCCTCATCGGCTGTACCGACGAGGAAATACGTATGATAGAACGTTTTCATAACCGCTCCGAGTTTATGAAGGGGATCGTCGTTCAAAGATAGCTTCCGACAAGACCTCAATTTTTCTATTTTAAAAAATCAACGAAATTTGGTTGACAAACAGAGGAAAGAATGGTATAATGAATCTGTAATTTGTAATAAGGAGAAAGTGCGCTTTTCCATACCCGGGGTAAAGGCGCTTTCTTTCTATATTGCACAAAAGACCTGTTTCAACTTATTTTGTTTGGGTTCCCCCATTCGATTTTATAAAACAATTGTCTTGATCATATCAAAGATAGGAAAGGAAATCAGCATTATGAATGAATTTTTGAGAATTGAACATGACTCGATCGGTGATCTGGAGATTCCTACCGACGCGTACTATGGCGTGCAGTCTCTCCGCGGCGCAGAAAACTTCAAAATCACGGGACATATGCTCCACCCTCTTTTTATTAAGAATATGGCAAAGATCAAAAAGGCTTGCGCTTTGGTCAACGGCTATATGGGCGCCATTGACGAAACCAAGGTGAATGCCATGACTGCGGCTTGCGACGAGATCATCGCAGGCGGCCTTATGGACGCATTTATCGTTGATGCCATTCAGGGCGGCGCGGGCACTTCCGCAAATATGAACGCAAACGAAGTTATCGCTAACCGCGCGATCGAAATGCTCGGCGGCAGAAAAGGCGATTACTCCATCGTACACCCTAACGACCACGTTAACTACGGTCAGTCCACGAACGACGTCATCCCCACCGCAGGTAAGATGACCGTCATCGACCTCGTTGCTCCTCTTCTCGAAAGCCTCAGCGCGCTCGTTGAAGCCCTCGACGAAAAGGCAAAGAAGTTCGACGGCGTTGTTAAAATGGGTAGAACTCAGCTTCAGGATGCTGTTCCGATCCGTCTCGGACAGGAATTTGCGGCTTACGCAAACGTTATCCGTCGCGATATCATCAGAATCAAAAACGCAGAAAAAGAAATGCACACCATCAATATGGGCGGTAGTGCGATTGGTACCTGCATCAACGTAGATCCTCTCTATCTCAAGATCATTCCCACGACGCTTTCCGACGTTGCCGGATACGAGCTCAATCTCGCAGACGATCTGATCGACGCAACGCAGAACCTTGACGGCTTCGTCAGCGTATCCTCTTCCTTGAAGACCTGCGCCGTTAACCTCTCCAAGATCGCAAACGACCTCCGTCTGATGTCCAGCGGTCCCAAGACCGGTATCGGTGAAATCCTCCTCCCCGCAAAGCAGAACGGCTCCTCCATCATGCCCGGTAAGATCAACCCCGTTATTCCCGAGGTCGTAAACCAGGTAGCTTTCCTCGTCATCGGTCACGATGCAACCATTTGCGCTGCCGCTGAAGCAGGTCAGATGGAGCTCAACGCATTCAAACCCGTTCTCTTCTATCAGCTCTTCGAATCCCTCACCTCTATGAAAAACGCCGTTGATACCTTCATCGAAAACTGCGTGAAGGGTATCCGCGCTAACGTAACTGTCTGCAACAACAACGTTGAAAAGAGCGCAGGTATCGTTACCGCTATGGCTCCTTATATCGGCTATCAGCGTTCCGCATTCATCGCAAAGGAATCTCTTGCTACCGGATTGTCCGTACGCAAGATCATTCTCCGTGACCAGATCATGACGGAAGAAGAACTCAATGAAATTTTGGACGCACGTGGCATGACCGAACCCCGCGCGATCAAAATCAACGAATAATTCACCAAAGGAGAACTTTCCCATGATCAAATTGATTGCCTTTGATCTTGACGGTACGTTGACACAGCACAAAACGCCCCTCGAACCCGCTAATTTCGAAGCATTGCAGGCGCTTTCCAAAAAGTACAAGCTCCTTATGGCAGGAGCCGGCGCTTGTATGCGTATCTTCAATCAGCTCGGCGGCTTCCCCATCGACATCATCGGAAACTACGGCTTGCAGTTTGGTAAATACAATCCCGAAACCAAGACTTTGGATATCGTTGAAAACAATATCCTACCCTGCGACAGAGAAAGCGTGGAAAACCGAGTCACCATGTGCCGAGAAAAATACGGCTTCAAGGAATATGCCGGCGACAACGTCCAGTACCATGAATCCGGTTGCGTGACCTTCCCGATCATCGGCACAGAAGCGAAGATCGAGGACAAGCTCGCATTCGACCCCGACCGTAGCAAACGCCGCGCGATCTATGCCGAAATCTGTGATATTTTCTCTGATTATAACGTATTCGTCGGCGGCTCCTCATCCTTCGATATGGCGCCCCGTCCTTTCAACAAGTATTACGCTTTGAAGAAATATTGCGAAAATAACGGCATCGCCCTCGATGAAGTTGCTTTCGTAGGCGACGATTACGGTCCCGGCGGCAACGACGAATCCGTCTACCTTTCCGAAATCCGTTTCGTCAAGGTCGACGATTACCGCACCTTCCCCGAAATCATGAAAGCCGAAGGTTTGCTTTGATTTTTTCAAAAAATCTGTTGACATTTCGTACATAATATGATATGATAAAGGGGTCGATTTTCATCGACTCCTTTATTTAAAATTTCATACGGAGGGTTATCGAAGCGGTCATAACGAGGCGGTCTTGAAAACCGTTTGCCCTCTGGGCACGTGGGTTCGAATCCCACACCCTCCGCCACAAGTCCTTGAAAATCAAGCATTTTCGAGGGCTTTCTTTTTTGTTCTTTACTCATATAAAACTTTTCGGAAATTACAGAAAAGCATTTTTAGAAATTTCTCATTGATGTAAAGTCAGCAGCTCGTATATCGCGATTTCATTGTATACCAGTGGTGTGGAAATCGACGATTACACCGAGCTTGACGTAAGCGATCTTACGGAGGATGGCACAACTGAGTATATCTACATAAGCTCAAACACGGAATATTATATCGTAGATTCCGGAGCGTTGATGAGCGGTAGCACAGAAGATGTTACAGAAGGCGATATGATCGTTGCAAGCATTGTGTCCGGCGACGCAAGCACAATCATTGTTTTGTCGGGAACGGATGAATCCACCGACCTTTCCATCGACGCAATGGTAGCCGAAATTACAGCCATTGGCGACAGTAGCTTTACGCTGATCGTCTATTCTCTCACTGAGGAAGGAACAGATTATGTAATTACCGATGTTGCGGCTGTTGAACTGGTAAATTACGAGCCTTCCTCAGAAACAGAAGAGATCAGTATTGATTCCGCGTGGGTTGTATGGATCGTTGAAGACGGAGTTGCAACCGAAGGAACGAGCGAACAAATCGTTATCGGTGACGTGATAATCATTTATACCGACTCTAATGGTATCGAAAATGTCGTAGTGTATCATTCGGAAGAAGACGATTCCGATGAAACCAACGAAAGTGAAGATACTCCCGACGACGAGACAACCGAGGGAGGAACCACCAATAATGAAACTACAGATGACGCAAACGATGGCACCGAAACGGAAGGTGACGGAGTTTCCGAAGGAGACGAATCCACAGAAGACACGAATAACGAATAATATGATTATGCAACAGAACACTGTTTTAACGGTGTTCTGTTTTCATTTATCCTAAATTTACGCGCAAGCCCTGCTTTTTCTGTTGACAAAACTACGGGGACTTGCGTGTCGTTTCAATTTGTGTTATAATATTAGAACATCCTGAAATTTTATGAGAGGTACATGGAATGAAATTATACACACTGGGCACCAGTCACGGCGCGACCGAGGTCGGCAGAGCCTGCTCTGCAAATCTGATTTCCGTCGGGGACAATTACTATCTCTTCGACTGCGGCGGCAACACCGAAGGAAAAATGACCGATCTTGGATTGCCGATTGAAAGGATCCGCGCTGTTTTCGTAACGCATATGCACGAGGATCACGCAGGAACACTTTCCGCCATTGCAAAGCGATTCACAAATTACCGCCGCGATGCGAGTCCCGTTTCCATATTTTTGCCGGAGGAAAAAGGTATCGACGCATTCCGCATCTGGCTCTCTGCGCTTCATATCGAGATCAATGACCGCGTTTTTCTGTTTCCCGTCAAGGCAGGAAAGGTTTATGAGGACGAAAATATCACCGTAACGTCGATCGCAACGGCGCATATGTTTAACGGCGCGTTCCCAAGTTTTGCGTATCTGATCGAGGCGGAAGGCAAAAAAATGCTCTACACGGGAGATCTTGCGGGTGATTTTCACGATTATCCAACAATTCTTTTCGATGAAGACTTCGATGCCGTTTTGTGTGAGCTTGTTCACTTCAAGGTTGAAAATAATCTCGAAACCATCGCAAAAACAAGAACGAAAAAAATGGTCTTCACGCATTTGGCTCCGCGCAACATTCCTCGCATCCGAACTGCAGAAGACAAGATTCCCTTCCCCGTCGAAATCGCGGAAGACGGCGCTTCCTATTCCATATAAAGAAAGGCACGGTCTCTCAAGAGAGATCGTGCCTTTTTGCGTTCTAAAGGAATTTTTCTTATTTCGCGATAATTTTCTGTTTTTCCGTAACGAACTTGACGAACAAGATACCAAACAAAACGATCGCGAGCGAAATTCCGGACAAAACCTGCTGACCGTAGACGGTGATACCGAATAAGGTATTGCCGTTTTTCTGTACGGCGTCAAGGATCCTGCTTCCGATCATGGAAGCGGCAAAGCCGCACAGACCGCTTATACTGAATTTGATCGCGGAAGCCTGTACGAAATATTTGCGATCAACGTAATTATATGTCAGATTGATCAGATTCTGACTTGTTCCCGCGCAGGAAACGTTATAGATGATCGTATAGAAGACAACCAACCACCAAAGCGACGGCGTGGTGAATATATTGATCAGATATCCGACGGCGGCAATGGACATACCGAGCTTGATCCCCTGTGCGTAAGAACGCTTATCCGCATAACGCGCGATCGGCTTAGAGAAGCAAGCGCGGATAAGGCAACCCGCGATATTGATGATCTGCACCGTTCCGACCGTGAGCAAAAGGTCCTTTGTTTTGTATGTTCCCATAAATCCGACGGTCATATAAACGGACACGCTCCAGATCACGTGCACGATGACCGCGCAACAAAAGCCTTTATTGGAAAACAATTTTCGGACGACCTGCAGAAACGGCTTCGTCTTTTCCTTCGATTTCTTTTCCGTCTTCTGATTTTTCATACACATAAGACAGATGAAATCGCCGATAGCGAACACCAGCATCATCGAAGCGATGAAAATAAAGCCTCCCTTGATATTGCCCGCTTCGGTAAAGCGGTCCATCGCCCAGCCCATAGAAAGACTGACGACAACACCCGAAATCAACGAAACGATCTCTTTTGTAGCCGCGAAATTGGCTCTTCCGTTCGGATCGACGTAAGAGTTACCCCAATTGAAGATCACGGAGGTCACCAGATAATTTCCGAAATAGGCAATCATCAGGCATCCCACGATAACGATCACGCGAAGCGGCTGCGGGATATTGAAAAACGGGAGCAGATACAAAACGAAAAAGAACATCTGGCTAATGCAATGAATGGGTATTGCCACCAGCTTGATATTTCGTATATGCTGTACGACGAAAATTGAACAAAGCTGGAACAAAAACGCAAGTGAGATCAACGAAGAGATCACGCCGATCACGGCGTCATCCAATCCCATATTCGTCAGCAGCGTTGCCAAAAAGGCATCCGTCACCATAAGCGCAACGAAATATTCGAACGCGCATTCCAGAATATACGCTCTGCGGGAGCGCTTATACGGAGAAGTATTAAAAATCTGATCTGTCATGATACGCCTTCCTTTTTATTGGAATTTCGGAACACCGACATTATAGCACCGCAAAATACTTTTGTCAATAGGCGTATTCGAATCATAATTCTATTGCCAATCTCAATTTTTTGTTTTATAATAGAAGAAGAAAGCGAGGGAGTTTGATTGAAAAAAGACACACGATATTTTCTCGGTATTGACGGCGGCGGAACGAAGACCGCTTTCAAGCTGACCGACGAAAACGGAAACGTTATCCGTGAAATTTTAAAGGGCGCCGCCAATCCCAACGATATCGGCATGGAAAACGCGACCGCCATTCTGAAAAGCGGGGTCCTCGAGGCTTGTCTCGGCATTCCCTTCTCAGAGATCACCATGTTTGCGGGGATCGCGGGAGGAGGTCTTACGGGAAATAACGCGGAGATTCTGCACCGATTTTTTCAACAATTCGGATTTTTCGCATTCGAAAACGGAAGTGATATCGAAAATCTCGTCGCGCTTTCGGATCGGGATCCCCGTATTCTCGTCATCATGGGAACGGGATTTATCGTATACGCGATAAACGGAACGGAAAGAAAACGAATCTCCGGTTGGGGACAGCTCTTCGACGACGGCGGAAGCGGATATACGCTTGGCAGAGACGCGATCACCGCAGCGCTTTGCGACGGGGACGGAAGCGGAAAGCCAACCCTTCTGACCGCGCTTTTGACAGAAAGACTTGGGGAATCTGCCGAGGCGCATCTCGCAGAATTCTACCGCGGCGGCAAACGCTATATCGCAGGATTTTCGGATCTCGTATTTCAAGCGGCGGAACAAGATGACGCCGTTGCGATCGGAATCCTCGAAAAGAATCTTGCTTTTGCGGCGCAAAAGATCGATACGGCGGCAAACGCTCTGCATAGCGCCTCCGATATAACGGAAGTTCCCGTATTCTTTTCGGGAGGTATCAGCCGAAAAAGCGACGTTATTTTTCCGATCATCGAAAAGTGTTTGCAGACTCATGTCTGTACGTTGATACAAGCGACCGAAGAACCCGTGGACGGAGCGGTCAAACGAGCAAAGCAGATCTATAGGCAAATCGTCGAATTATAAATTTCATCAAGAAAGGTTTATATTATGAGAAGAATCATTGCTGAAAACGGAAAAGGCTACTATCATATCGTCACGAGCCGTATGCCGCACGGAGCGGAAATGTACGCCGCCTCCATGCTTTATCAGTATCTTTACAAAGCGACGGGAGCGATCGTTCCCTACTTTTCCGACGTGGAGCGTTGCCCTCGAAGAACGCCCGAAATCCATATCGGATCGAACGTAAGAGGTCTTACGACCGACGTCAGCGCCTTGTCCGACGAGGGCTTCATCATCAGAACGCGGGGCGAAGATATCGTGATCGCGGGAAAAACACCGCGCGGCACGATATACGGCGTTTATCATTTTCTCGAAAAATATATCAACTTCAAATGCTTCACGAAGGATGTGGAGACCTTCGACCACATTGATGTTCTCGCGGTCGAAGATATCGATATCTCGGAAAATCCCGCCTTCGAATACCGTGAAATGTATTTCCGCTCGGCATTCGATACGGATTTCTGCGTAAAAAACCGTTTAAACTCTAATATGTCGCACATTCCGAACGAAAAGGGTGGAAAAATGAAATTTTTCAATTTCCATCATTCGTTCAACGAATTGGTTCCCCCCGAGGTCTATTACGACGAGCATCCCGAATATTTTTCCATGGTCGACGGCAAACGTCTCCGCGAGCGCACGCAGCTTTGTCTGACAAACGAGGGCGTTTTCCTTGCGGCGCGCAAAACGCTCCGCAAATGGATCAAGGAAAATCCGGATTGCAAGGTATTTTCCATTTCGCAAAACGACTGGCGCAATTATTGCACCTGCCCCGAATGCAGAAAGCTGAACGAGGCTTACGGAACGCCTGCCGCCACGGTGATCAGCTTCGTCAACCGATTGGCTGACGATATCCGCGAAGAATATCCCGATATATATCTCCATACCTTCGCTTATCAGTATACGAAAAAGGCACCCCTTGGCTTGCGCGCGGCGGACAACGTGATCGTCAGACTTTGCAATATCGAGTGCAGCTGGGGCTCTCCCATGGAGATCCAAGCCAAAGAAAAACCGAATTCCGAAGCCGCAGGCTTTATCGAAAATCTCAATCAATGGGGCAAGCTCTCAAAGCATCTGTATATCTGGGATTACGCGTGCAATTTCAAAAACTATCTGCTTCCCTTCCCCAATTACAAAACCATGCCTGAAAATATGCGCACATACCATAAAAACGGCGTCGTCGGCGTTATGCAGCAAGGCAATTTTGCCTTCGGCGAAACGCCCGCTCTCGCCGATCTGGAATGTTATCTTGGCGCGAAGCTCTTGTGGAACCCCTATCAGAACGAGGATCTGATCATTGACGAATTCATCCGCGGCGTATACGGAGAAGAATGCTATCCCTATATCCGCGAATACGTGGATATGCTCTGCAACTCCGCTTACGGCACCAAAATGACATTGTACGACGATCCGTGCGTATCGTATTACACCGACGAGCTCGTGGAACGCGCGGAAGCGCTCTTCCAATCGGCGTTCTCGGCGGTCAGAACCGAATCCGCAAAGCGTCATCTGGAGAAGGAATATCTTTCGATCCTCTTCCTGAAAGCCTCCCGCATGGCGCTTGACGATCCTGCGAGAAATCCGCTCATCAACGAGCTGTACGCAAAAGTCAAAGCGTTCGGTATCACGGAGATCCGCGAACGCACACATCTCGAGATCAGCTTTGAAAATCTCCGCAAATCCCGCTACGCTAGGGATAAAACGGGCGAATACAGCTTATATTACATTATGAAGTAAGGAAGTATCAGCGATGTTGAAAACAGAAATGAGAAACGAAGCCTCGAAGCATATCGACCGCATGGATACGCTTTCCATGCTCAGAGTCATCAACGAGGAAAACATGAACGCAGTCCGCGCGGTAGAAGCGGCAACGGAACAGATCGCCGCCGTCTGCGACGCCGTTTCGGAGCGATTTGAAAGAGGCGGACATTTGTTCTACGTTGGCGCGGGAACCTCGGGACGTCTCGGCGTGATCGACGCGGCTGAATGTCCTCCCACCTTCGGCGTTCCTCGCACACAAGTCATCGGCATCATCGCCGGCGGCGCAAAATGCATGAGCCAAGCCGCAGAAGCGCAAGAGGACGACGCGGCGGCGGGAGAAAAAGATCTTTCCGAATACGCGATCTGCGAAAACGACGTCGTCGTCGGCATTTCCGCTTCCGGCGGAGCGGCTTACGTCGTCGGCGCGCTCGAATACGCCAATCGCATGGGCGCGCTCAGCGTCAGCATAGCAAGCAACGCCGATACGCCGATCGAACGCGTATCGAAGCTTTCCATCATCGCCGACACGGGCGCAGAAGTCATCACCGGCTCCACGCGTATGAAAAGCGGCACGGCGCAAAAGCTGATCCTGAACATGATCTCCACCTGCGCCATGATCAAAACGGGCAAGGTCTACGAAAACATGATGATCAATCTGAAGCCGAGCAATCAGAAGCTCCGCGCCAGAATGATCCGCATCGTCTGCGAGATCAAAGGGTGCAGCAGCGAAACGGCAGAACGGTTGTTAAACGAACACGATTGGGTCATTCGCGACGCGGTTGAAGCATAAACACGTATCCGCTCATTCTGACAGATGTCTGAAATGAGCGGATTTTTCTTAAGTCCAAGCCCGTATAAAAAAGTTCGTTTCACCCAAACTATTTGCACCGACATACGTATATAAATAGGAAACGAAATCCATATTTATAATAAAATTCACATTGACAATTTCTTGTTCTATATGATACAATATAATCCCATGTGTTTATAATTATCCGCATATACTATAACGTCAAAATCAAAGAAAGGTAGGATCATTCATGTCTTTTTTCTTGAACGGTATCCACGTCCCCCACAGAAAAAATACTGAAAATACTTCAGCCGTATATATGCCCGCGCCGAAATCCGTCACGCTTCCGACGTCCATGCATATCGGCGCACCCGCAAAACCGATCGTCAAGGTTGGCGATCACGTCAAGGTCGGCACATTGATCGCGGAAGGTATCGGAGCTGTTTCTTCCCCGATCTTTTCCTCCGTATCGGGCAAGGTCGCAAAAATTTCCGATATGATTCTTTCAAATGGATCGGCGGCGCCCGCGATCACCATTGAATCCGACGGCGAAATGACCGCAGATCCCGATATCTGTCCTCCCGACGTTCGATGCGCAGACGATCTGATCGAAGCGATACGAAAAAGCGGTGTCGTCGGTCTCGGCGGAGCGGGCTTCCCGACTTACGTAAAATTCCGCATCGATCTCTCGCGCATCGAATATCTCGTCATCAACGGCGCGGAGTGCGAGCCCTATATCACAAGCGACTCTCTGACCATGAAAAATCGCGCGGACGATATGGAGATCACGTTGAATGCCATGAAAAAGCATTTCGGTATCAAACGCATCGTGCTTGGCATCGAAAAGAACAAAAAAGCCGCTATCGAATCCATGAAAAAGCTTGCCGGACGCATCGAGGGCATGGAGGTCAAGGTTCTCCCCGCCATGTATCCTCAAGGCGGTGAAAAGGTCCTCATTTATCATACACTCCGAAAAGTGATCCCCGCAGGAAAGCTCCCCATCGACGTCGGTTGCATCGTATGCAATTGCACGACACTCGCGGCGATCGGCAATTATCTCAAAAACGGTATGCCTCTGGTGAAAAAATGCGTTACCGTCGACGGCGCTTGCGTCAAAGAGCCGAAAAACGTGATCGTTCCCCTCGGAACCTCGATCAGCGATATTTTCGAATTCTGCGGCGGTCTGACGGATGCGCCCGCGAAGGTCATTTACGGCGGTCCGATGATGGGCATCACCGTTCCCGATATCAACGCGCCCATTCTCAAAAACACGAATGCCATTCTCGCGCTCTCCGAAAAGGAAGCCAAGCTTCCGAAAACGACCTCCTGCATCCGTTGCGGCGCTTGTACGAACAATTGCCCATTCGGACTTGCGCCCGCTTCCATTATGGCGGCGTACAAGAAAAAGGATGCGGCTCTTCTCGAAAAGCTCCAGGTACAAACCTGCATGGAATGCGGTTGTTGCAGCTTCAATTGCCCCGCAAATCGTCCTTTGGTACAGACGAATAAGCTTGCAAAGGTATTTTTGAAGGAAGAAAAAGCAAAGGAGGCAACGAAAAATGGATAAAACCTTGAAACTCTCCATTTCGCCTCATATCCATAGCGGAAATTCAACGGCGAAAATCATGCGCGACGTGATCATCGCGCTCATTCCCACTTCCATCGCGGGAACGATCATCTTCGGCATACGCGCATTGCTCGTAATCGCCGTTTGCGTAGCAAGCTGCGTGCTTGCGGAAGCGCTCTTCCAGCTCATCGTCAAAAAGGACCAGACCGTCGGTGATTTCAGCGCCGCGGTCACGGGTCTGTTGCTGGCGCTCAATCTCCCCGCCAATATCCCGATCTGGCAATGCGTGATCGGCTCCGTCTTCGCGATCGTTATTGTGAAATGTCTGTTCGGCGGCATCGGTCACAATCCCGTCAACCCCGCCATCACAGCGCGCGTATTCATGCTCGTTTCCTTCGGCTCTATGACAAAGCAGGCGTATCCCGTCATCGTCGACACCGTTGCGGGCGCGACTCCTCTTCCCTCCATCGAAAAAGGAGATATCCCCGCCTTGTCCGATCTCTTCTTCGGACTGACGGGCGGCGCGATCGGTGAAACGTGCGCAGCAGCGCTTCTGATCGGTCTCGTCTACCTTCTCGCACGTCGGATCATCACCTGGCACATTCCCGTTTCCTTCGTGGGAAGCGTTTTCCTGCTTTCCCTTTTCACAGAAGGCTTTGACGTCATGAAAGCGCTTGCCCTCATCCTTTCCGGCGGTCTTCTGATCGGCGCGATCTTCATGGCAACCGATTACGTAACCTCCCCCGCAACCGCAAAAGGAAAGCTGATATTCGGTATCGGCGCGGGACTTTTCACGTTCCTCATCCGCTATTTCGGTGTTTATCCCGAGGGTGTTTCTTTCGCGATCCTCTTCATGAATATCCTGACGCCCTATATCGATGCTCTGACCGCTCACAAGGTCTTCGGAGGTCAAAAATCATGAAAAAATCCCTTAACAATATTCTCGTTCTCGTTTGCATTTGCGCGATCGTTTCCGTGATCCTCGCCATCACAAACGCCATTACCGCACCCGCCATCGAAGCAAACGAAAAAGCAAAGGTCACCAAGGCTCTTTTAGAGGTCATGCCCGACGGGATCAGCTTCAAGCCGATCGATATCAGCCAAACAAAGCTCCCCTCCACCGTCGAAGAAGCGTATCGCGCCGAAAACGGCGGTTACGTCATCAAGCTGAAAACGACGGGTTTTTCCACCGGCATGGTTATCATGTGCGGTGTCCGCGCAGACGGTACGGTTTCCGGCTCTAAACTGATCGCTTCTTCGGAAACGCCCAACATCGGCGGTGTCGCGGCAACCGAGTTTGCCAATATAACCATTGGAAAAAGCATATCGGATATTGAAGCAGTCGATATCATTGCCGGCGCAACGAAAACCACAGAGGCATATCGCTCTGCCGTCAGAGACGCGCTGAACGCCGCACTCGCTCTGCAAGGCGTTGACGTCGAAGTGCGAACGGAAGAGGAAATCCTGCAGGATAATCTCGCGGCGGCGCTCCCCTCCGCGAATGGCGATTTCGAGCCCTACTTCATCACCGAAACCCTCAACGGTGTCAGCCGCGTTTATCAGGCAAAAAACAAAAGCGGCTTCGTTTGCGTGATCGGTGAGGAGTTCGTTGGACTCGATTCCGAAGGCGCGGTTCTCTCCGACACCTCCAACGAAACCGCGGCAACCGCGAAAAACGCGATCCTCGCCCTCCTTTCCTCCGAAACGAGCGATCTCGTTCCGACTGATTACGAAGGACTTTCTTCTCTGCTCGTGTCCGCGAAAAAGACCGCGACGGGCAATTACGTTCTCGAGATCAACGGCGAAGGATACGGCATCAAAGGAACGCGTAAGCCGTCCGGAAAATATATTCTCATCCGCGTTTCCTTGACGTCGGACGGCAAGATCATCGATTGTATGACCGTTTCACAAGAAGAAACGGACGGTATCGGTTCCGTTTGCGCGAACGAATCCTTCTATGGTCAATTCGACGGAAAAACGGAAGCAAACTACGGTGAGATCGATGCCATCAGCGGCGCGACCACCACGACAAACGGATACAAGCAAGCGATCCTCGTCGCGTTCGAATCCGTAAAAATCTTTGAGAGAGGAGCTACAGCATGAAGAAAAACGGCAATCTTTCAGTTTTGACCAAGGGAATTTTCAAGGAAAATCCCGTTTTCGTTCTGATTCTCGGCACTTGTCCGACGCTTGCGACGACAACGAACGTGATCGGCGCTTTCGGTATGGGAATCGCGGCGCT
Organism: Eubacteriales bacterium; assembly: GCA_045646925.1. Classification (GTDB taxonomy): domain Bacteria; phylum Bacillota; class Clostridia; order Oscillospirales; family CAG-272; genus QALR01. The sequence continues at coordinate 1,539 of JAZRLQ010000098.1, read as the reverse complement.
CGTCGTGCTTCTTTGCTCGAACGTTCTGATCTCTCTGCTTCGCAAGGTCATTCCCGACGGCGTACGCATTCCCTGCTATATCACGATCATCGCAGGCTTCGTCACGGTCGTGCAAATGATCGTTCAGGCAAAATTCCCCGATCTTTACGAAATGCTCGGCGTTTATCTCGCGCTGATCGTCGTTAACTGTATCATTCTCGGCAGAGCCGAAATGTTCGCAAGCAAAAACACCGTCGGAAAATCCGCTCTCGACGGCATCGGCATGGGACTCGGATTCACGCTCGCGCTTTGCGCGATGGCAACCGTCCGCGAGGTTTTCGGCGCGGCAAGCTTTGCCGGCATACCGATCCCCTTTCTCAGCGATTACAAAATTGAATTTCTGGTAAAAGCGCCCGGCGGTATGCTCGTATACGGTCTGCTGATTGCGCTCGTATGCGCTCTCTCCGGAGGAAAAGCGCCCGGAAAAAAAGAATTCTCCTGCGCGGGTTGTCCCTCCGCAGGTCACTGCAAGACGGGCTCTTGCCAAAACGAAAAGAAGGAGGAAATATAAATGTCCGACACCTTGAAAACCTTACTCGTGATCTTACTTTCCTCCGTACTCGTCAACAACTACGTTCTGAGCCGTTTTCTCGGCATTTGCCCCTTCCTCGGCGTTTCCAAAAAGCTCGGGCAGGCAGTCGGCATGGGCGTTTCCGTTACGGCGGTCATGCTTCTCGCCTCCGCGATCACGTGGCCGATCCAGTACTTGATCCTGAACAAGCTCGATCTCGCGTATATGCAGACGATCGTTTTCATTCTGGTCATCGCGGCGCTCGTGCAAATGCTGGAGGTCACACTCAAAAAATTCTCTCCCGCTCTCCATAAAGCGCTCGGCGTATATCTTCCGCTGATCACGACGAACTGCGCCGTGCTTGGCGTAGCCATCAACAACATTACCGACGGATACGGATTTCTGGAATCCATCGTCAGCTCTCTCGGTTGCGGACTCGGATTTCTGCTTGCCATGGTGCTCTTCTCCGGGCTTCGTTCCCGCATCGACGAAAGCGAGGTTCCCGCTCCCTTCCGCGGACTTGCGGTCACGTTGATCGCCGCGTCCTTTATCTCGCTTGCTTTCATGGGACTCGCGGGAATCGTCGATTCCATCTTTGCGTAAGGAGGGTCATATGTCTGAAGTATTCATCGATATTCTGATCGCCTTTGCGATCGTGGTAGCCATCGGGCTCTTCATGGGCATATTGCTCGCTCTCGTTTCTCATTTCTTCGGCGTTGAAGAAGACGAAAAGTTTGCGAAGATCCGCGCTTGTCTGCCGGGTGTCAATTGCGGCGCCTGCGGCTATAAGGGATGTGACGACTACGCCTCCGCGCTTGCGGAGGGCTCCGCAAAACCCAATTTTTGCGTTCCCGGCGCAGAAGATACCGCAAACGAGCTGGGCGCGATACTTGGCGTTGAGGTGGAAGCGCCGAAGAACGCCGTCGCCTTTGTGCATTGCAACGGCAACTGTGAAGCAACGTCACAAAAAGCTTCCTACGACGGTATCT
>JAZRLQ010000097.1:0-3514 GCA_045646925.1 Eubacteriales bacterium | reverse complement strand
CATGGAAAATCCCGAAATGGCGGCAGCCGCCGAAAAGGGCATTCCCATGATCTACCGCGCCGACCTGCTCGCTTACCTCATGCGCTTCTACAAGCACCGCGTCGGCGTTGCGGGTATGCACGGCAAATCCACCTGTACCTCCATGCTCGCGCATATGTTCATGGCGGCAGACAGAAAGCCCACCGTTCTCTCCGGCGCGGAAACCGAGGAAATGGGCGGCGCTTACACCGTCGGCGAAAAGAATTACTTCATTTTCGAGGCCTGCGAGTATAAGGATTCCTTCCTGCATTTCTACCCCACAGCCTCCGTCGTTCTGAACCTCGACCTCGACCACACGGACTATTTCACGGGAGGCATTCCCCAGATCCAGCGCTCCTTCGAGACCTATGCGAAGCTTCCCTACGAGGACAACGCGGAGCTTCCCTTCACGGTCGCGAACGCGGACGATCCGCTCCTCATGGAAGCGATGAAGGATATCCCCCATCTGCTCACCTACGGTATTGAAAAGCCCGCCGACTACACCGCGAAAAACATCACGCAGAAATCGGGCAGATATTCCTTCGATATCTATAAAGGAGAAAATCTCTTCACCCACGTCGATCTCTTCGTCGTCGGCTATCATCACATCTTCGGCTCGCTCGCTTCCGCCATCGTCGGCGATATGCTCGGGCTCACTCCCTCGGAGATCGGAGAAACGCTCTCGAGCTTCAAGGGTCTGCTTCGCCGCTTCGAATTCAAGGGCGGCGTGAACGGCGCGGAGGTCTACATCGACTACGCGCACCATCCCAGAGAGCTGAAGGCAACGCTGAAGGCGGCGAGAGCCATGACCGAAGGCAGACTCATCGCGCTCTTCGAGCCGCACACCTACTCCAGAACAGCCTCTCTCTTCGACGAATTCGCGGAATCCTTCGTTGACGCGGATCTGACGTATTTTCTGGACATTTATGCGGCGAGAGAGGATAATATCTACGGCGTTTCCTCCGAAAAGCTTGCCGCCGCGGTCGCAAACGCAAGCTACATCCCCTCCTATGACGCTGCCGCAGAGCTGATCCGCAAGATCGCAAAGCCCGGTGACACCTTCATGATCCTCGGCGCAGGAACCGTTGACCGTATCGCAAAGATTCTGTTTGCATAAGCTTTCAAAACGAGAGCCTTCTTCCGCAAGGAAGGCTCTCGTTTTCATTTTATGCACAAAATCATGCATATTGTGGAATAAAAATGCATAAACAAACCAAAAATCAAATTTTTATGCAAGAATCCGTAAAATTTTCCAAATAGCCTTGACAAATGCGAAATTAAAGGTTATAATCATATCCGTAAAAATTTTTTACCAATGAAATTTTCGGAGGATATTATTATGAAAAAGATTATCGCATTTGCGCTTTGTCTTCTTATGTGCGCAACCTGCCTTTTCATGACCGGTTGTAATGCTGACGATACCATCATCGTTCAGACAAACGCATACTTCGCACCGTTCGAATATTATGACGGCGCACAGATCGTTGGTGTTGACGTTGAGATCATGAATCTCGTCGGCGAAAAGCTCGGCAAGAAGATCGAATTCCAGAACGTTGACTTCGCTTTGATCATCGACAACGTTTCCGCAGGTAAGATCTGTGATGCCGGCGCTGCAGGTATCACCGTTACCGATGCCCGCAAGGAAAAGGTTGACTTCTCCAACACCTACTTCACTTCCGTTCAGTACGTTATCTACAAAAAGGGCACTATGACCATTGACGGTACCGACGGTGACGTAAACTATATTCTTTGGGACTCTCTCGCAGGCAAGAAGATCGGCGTTCAGAGAGACACCACCGGTGATATTTACGTCGACGGCGAAATCAATGCTCAGGAAAGCGATCCCGACTATGGCTACAACGGCGTTCTTTACGGCTCCGGCGCTTCCCTCACCCAGTACGACAACGCACAGATTGCCGCTGACGCGATCAAGGCAAACCAGATCGACGTTGTTGTCGTAGACAAGCTCCCCGCTTCCTTCATCGTTGAAAAGTCTTCTGACTACGAATGCGCAGCTCTCTACTACAAGGGCGGCGAAGGCGAAGCTGACATTCCCACCGAGGAATCCTACGCGATCTGCGTAACCAAGGGAAACCAGGAGCTTCTCGATGCGATCAACGCAGTTCTCGACGAGCTCGGCAAGGATGGCGTTGAAGCGCTCATCAAAAAGCACATGGGTCTCGAATAATCCCAACTCATTTTCACCATGAAATCACCCGACGGAACCGTACTTTGCGTGCGGTTCCGCTTCGTGTTGTTCGGACATAGCAACACGGACCTTTTTCAAACTCCCATCACACAAACAAAGGAAAACATCTATGAAATTTTTTAACGACGTCATTCAATGTTTCGTCAACGAAAAATACCTCAATTCGATCTTCGTCGGATTGAAGCTGACGCTGATCATCTCGGTCGGCGCGGCGATCGTTGGCCTGTTTCTGGGAACGCTCGTTGCTCTCGTCGGTATCTCCAAGAGCAAGAGCAAATGGATGATCATTCCCCGAACCATCTGTAATCTTTACATCACCATCATCCGCGGTACGCCTATGGCGCTCCAGCTCTTCATCATGGCATTCGTTATTTTTGCCATCCGCGGCTTCCCTCTCGAAGTGACCGCGATCCTTTCCTTCGGTATCAACTCCGGCGCATACGTTGCGGAAAATATCCGCGCAGGTATCCTCTCCGTTGATGTCGGTCAGACGGAAGCGGGACGCGCGCTCGGTCTTTCCAGCGGTACCACCATGTTCCGTATCGTTATTCCGCAGGCGATCAAAAACGTGATCCCCTCCATCGGTAACGAAATGATCGCGCTGATCAAGGAAACCTCCATCGTCAGCATGATCGGTATGTACGACCTCACGGCTTCCGCAAAGGACGTCGGCAGCGGTCAGAACCTCGCAAGCTATATTGCACCTATGACCGTGGCGGCTCTCTTCTATCTCGTCATTGTCTACGCGCTCACGTTCGGCGTAAAACAAATTGAAAGGAGACTTCGTTCCGGTGACAAACGATAACATCAAAACCAACAAACCCGAAGCCATGATCTGTGTCAAAAACATCTACAAAAAATTCGGGAACAAAAAAACGGGTGAGCTTTCCGTTTTGCGCGGAATCTCCTGCGATATCAAAAAGGGAGAGCGCGTCGTTATTATCGGTCCTTCCGGCAGCGGTAAATCCACGTTTCTCCGTTGCATGAACCTCCTCGAAGAACCCACCTACGGCGAAGTATGGCTCGACGGCAGACTCGTTACCCCCGTCGATCCCTATCTCCACAAATCCGCGATCAAGATCTCCAGAACCTTCGAAAGACTCTCGAAGGCGGATCCGAACGCTACCCCCGACGAGATCGTCGCTCTCATCAAAAGAGACGATCTTCTCCGCAGAAACGAAGGCAGAGCCTTCAGAAAGATCCTGCAGAACGTCGTCAATAAGCACTCCATCGACATCAACCTCGCGCGTCAGCGCATGGGCATGGTGTTCCAGAGCTTCAACCTGT
>JAZRLQ010000096.1:0-8523 GCA_045646925.1 Eubacteriales bacterium | reverse complement strand
CGCGCCCTCAAAGGCGGGGCCTGCCGCCGCGGAGCAGAAATAGAGACCCTTCTCCGTGGAGAGCCCAAGCTCGCCGTTCGTGCCGATATCGACGAAAAGCACGCGCTCGCGGCATTCGTCCAAGCCCGAAGCGATCATGCCGCAGGCGATATCGCCGCCGACGTAGGAGGCGAAGCATGGTGCGAAATACGCGACCGCCCTTTCATTCGGGAGCAGACCGAGCGCGTGCGCATCGTATTCCTCACCGAACAAGGTCGGCGCAGTAAAGGGGGCGACCGCGATGGAGACGGGGTTGATCCCCGCCGCGATGTGCTGCATGACGGTATTGCCGCAGATCACCGCCGCGCGGACGTCCATGACGTTCAGGCGCTTCTCCTCACACATGGCTTGCGCGGATTCGCGGATCGCGTCGCAAACGCATTTCTGCTGGGCGCCCAGCAGAGCGCCGTCCTTCATGATCTTATCCATACGGGAAATCACGTCCGCGCCGTATACGCTCTGCGGATTTTTGAAGCCTCTGACGCAGAGAACCTCTCCGCTTTCCATATCGCAGAGATAGGAGGCGACCGTCGTCGTTCCGATATCCACGGCAAGACCGAGATTTCTCACGTCTCCGTTTTCACGGCAAAACTCCTTGCCATCCCGATAAAAGATCGTTTCTCTTCCGCATTTGACCGATTGCAAATACGGAGAGGGCGTATAGGAAACGCATTTCGACGAGGTCTGTATACGCATAGCCTCGTCCATCGGAACAATTTCGAATGCACCGAGCAAGCGACACATACAAGCAAGGCGCACGCCGTCGCGCAATTCTCTCTCCGAAAGGAAGGATCTCTCCCTCTCGTCGGGAGCGGAAACCTCCCCCTTGATATACATACGGCATTTGCCGCAGGTTCCGTTTCCTCCGCAGGGCGCGTAAACGGAAGCGTTATGCTCTCTGAAAAGCGACAAAGCCGTCACGCCCGCTTCGGCTTGCACCTCGTATTTTTTCCCTTTTATATAAATGATTCCTTTGATCATAATTCACCTCAAGGCGTCGAGCGCCATATATCCGAGCAAAGCCCCCCAATGGTAGAAAGCATCACTTTGACGCGCACTGCAGCCCATGCCGTCAACCGCACTGTAATTTTCATGGATATGACGGTGTTTTTCCCATTCGAGAAGAAGAAGCTTCTCGGACTTTTCCGCAAGCATTTTTGCCTCCGCGTAAAGCCCCGCATCCTTCAGTGCCTCGTAAACGAGATAATTCAACGGAGCCCAGATTCTTCCGCGCCAATAATGCTGCTCCGAAAAAGCGTAATCCCTACGACTCACAGAAGGCAAAACGTATTCGCCCCAGAATTCCTCAGGATTCAGCAAATGCCCCTCAATCATTCTGCGCTTCTGCTCTTCCGTCACGCTTTCGCCATACAGAGCAAAGAAGTTCATGGGGGTCAATCGGTCGATCTGTTTTCCCGTCACGAGATCGAGATTCTCGAAAATGCCGTCCTCCTCATTCCAGAGCGCTTGCAACGCTTCCTCAGCGCGCATACGGCGGCGACACAAAGCCTCTGCGTCCTCCTTTTTGCCGAGGGTCTCTGCCATACGCGCAAGCACCTTGCAATCCTTGATAAAAAGTCCCGTCAAGCCAACGTCTATCTGCAAGCAAAGTCCGCTCTTCGGATCGTAGACAGCATCGTCGAAGATCGGCGAATTGTCCATACCCGACTCGCATTTCGCGCCGAACAGATCGCCTTTACCGGTTTCGGGAACCTTCGAGCCCCAGCAGAGGGCACCATTTTCCAGGGAACGGTTCTCATCGTACCAACGGTTCCAACGCAAAAGAATCGGATAGACCTCCGACAAAAATTCCATATCGCCGTATGCATCGTAGATCTTTTCCACGCACATACTGCCGACGGGAGGCTGGGAACGATCGAATACCGCTTGATCACTCGAGTTCGGAATCATGCCGAGCGGAGACGCGGCGTCGAGAATACCCTTGATATTCAGATAAGCCTTCTCACGGTCGCCGAGCGTAAACATCACGGAAGCGAAAAAGGTATCCCAGCAAAAAAGTCTGCCGCCAACCCCGCGGTTCCAATTGCGCGAAACGGGCGAGCAAACGCGATCCTTAAGAGGATCGTAGATCGTATTCCATCCGAGGACCGTCTGCAAAGCGAGATAGCTTTCAGCGTGCGCGCCGTACGCCTCAGATTTTCGCAACAGCGCGCTTTTGGACTCCCCCATGATTCTGCAAGCCTTTACCGTATCGCACGGCATGGTAGAAATCACGACGGGAGAATTCATCGCATAGAAAAGAGAAGGCGATTGCAGCTCCGGCAAATAGTAGCGATAGCTTTCCGTATTGGAATACAGTTGCACACGCGTACCGTCGGGGCAAATTGCCCCAAGCATACCGTTTTCCTTAATCAGCGTTCCGTCTCTGCCCCACAGAAACGAGGTCTCCACGATGAGCTGTTCGTCCGAGGTATAATAGCCCTCGGGCGTAATGACGAGAATCAAACCCTCCTCCGTCACCGCACTTTCCACCTTGATGGGGGTGGTTCCGTGACGCAGATGCAGGCAGGTATACGAGCCGTCAAAGGTTCTCACGTCCACCTTCAATTGCGGGTCGCGGTTGATCAGCGGTGTTTTCAAAACGTCGCCGTTTGATTTTTTACGAAAGCTGAGATTGACAGCAAAGCCCCACGGGAGCAAAACGTGTGTCAGCACACCCTCACTATACCAGGTATTCCAACCCTTGGAAGCCGTCTTTTGCAGATCGGTTAAATTCATGATCTTTTTCTCCTTGTTCTGTATATCGCATGGGAACGCCACGTTTCCCTCGTTCGCAACGACTCTCGTCCCGTCCGCAGACGGTCCGTTTAAGTTTTTCATTATTATTATATATGATATCCGAAGCAGTGTCAACAATTATATTGCAAAGAAACCAATATCCTCAAAAATCCCATCACAACCGCATGGGAATATGACAACTTTTTGCATAATTCAACAAAAAACCAAAAATTTGTTGACAATCCGAAAATCACATGATAAAATGGATAGCGATTCATCCATCCAAACAATACATTTTATTATCGAGGTAACCAATGAAAAATTCCAAGAAAACCATGTTGGCGATCAACCTTGCGCTCATCGCCCTCATCTGCTTTACGAACTTCCTTTATCAATATCTGGACTTCGTTCGTCTGCTCAAATGCACCTGCAGCGCGCTCTTCACCGTTCTCGGCGCTATCAATCTCCGTTACGCTTACAAAACGAAAAGATCCGATATGAAATTCTATCTTGCCATGATGGCGGGACTTTTCTTCGCATTCCTCGGAGACGTACTGATCGACTGGCAGTTCATTCCCGGCGCCGCAGTCTTCGCTCTCGGTCACGTTTTCTTCGTGGTTGCGTACGGCACGCTTCAGAAAATCAAAAAGCTCGACTGCGTAATCGGCGGTTCCGTCTTTGCCGCGTGCGTCATCTTCCTCTTCTCACCGTTGGTCACGTTTGAAAACCCCGTCTTCCGCGTCGTTTGCATCGTTTACTCTCTGATCATCGCCTCCATGCTCGGTAAGGCGATCGGCAATTTCGTCCGCGACAAAAACAAAACGACCGCAACCATCGTCGCCGCAAGCGCTCTCTTCTTCTTCTCCGACCTTATGCTCGTTTGCGACTGGTTCATCGGCGTTTGGGATTGGGCTCCCAACGCGTGCATGGGCACGTACTTCCCCGCGCTCTGCCTGATGGCGTTCGCCATGTTCGTCAAAGCCGCAACCGAAAATGCTGCTACAGAAAAGTAATTGATCTCATATAAAAACCATCGACATTGGCGTGATACTCCAAGCGGAGTATCACGCCAATGTCGGTGGTTTTTGCTTTATTTGATACAATTCTTCCAATACGCAAAGGTTTCCATGATCTTATCGTCCGCTTCGGGATAGAAGTATCCCGCAAGGCGCGGAACGGTTTCGATCGTCACGATACCGTTGTAGCCCATCTCCTTCAAAACGTTTGCGAACGCCTGCATATCGATCGTGCCGTTTTCGAGAAAGCCGTGCAGATCGCCGACACCGTCGTTGTTGTGCAAATGGATCTCAAAGATCGGGAATTCCTTGGAACGAAACGCCTGCAAAAATTCATCGTAGCCGGGCGCGTCCGTTTTCGGACACTCGGAAGGCGAATTGCGGAAAAGATTGATCGGCTCGGTGTTGACACCATGCATTCTGATGTTCATATGTCCGATATCGAGAAGATAGCCGAATCGAGGCTCCTTCTTCAAAGGCTCGATCTGCGCTCTTTCCTCCTCCGTAACGCCGAAATCCTCGAGCGCGATCTTGCCGAATTGCTCGTACTGAAGCACGTACGCAACGTACGGCATAACGTCGTCTCTTACCTCCTGCGCCACGTCGAAGGAAAGCACCTCGAGAAGCCCGTACTGCTTCTGCCATTTTGCGATCGCATCGATATCCCGCTTGAAGATCGCAACGTCCTCTTCGCTGTGAGAAAGAGGCAATTTGCCATGCGCCGTCAGCACCATCTTCTTTTCCCGAATAACAGACGCGAAATCTGCGCCCAAAGCTTCGTTCATACCGACCTTTGCCATCGCTCTGCCGTGCATACTGACCGCCTCAAAGCCGTGGTCCGCAAAAAATCTCACGTTTTCCAAATCGTTTCTGGTCGGATAATGCCAGATCGCAAGTCCGTTTATCATAAAAGCTCCACCTTTCGTTTTCCCGCCGCGCGAGTTTTCTTTCGTAGTCAGTATAACATATTTTCAAGCAATAGTCAAGCGTTGAAATTTTCGATTCTCCGCAAGTGGTCAAAGGTGTGGCAGCAAGTACCATTATGAGCAGATCTGGGCAAAAACTGCCCGGATCCCTTTTTATTCTATTGGTTTTTTATGAAGAACATTGAATTTTGAATAAGAACATGATATAATATTTTAGTTGGCTCATTATTATAGATTCATTTACAAGTATAAGGAGAAAAACAAATATGGCAAATCATAAAGAATATATTACAAAAGGACCTCTTCTGAAATCAATTATACATTTTGCAATACCGATCATGATCGCGTCCATCATACAAAATCTTTTCCATTCCGCAGATATGATCATTCTCGGAAATATGGCAGATTCCATCGCCGTCGCTTCCGTCGGCGCGACTTCCAATATCATCAGCCTTGTCGTGCAAGGCTTTATCGCTCTTGCATTCGGCACGAGTGTTCTTCTTGCACAAGCAATCGGTGCAAAAGACGAAGCACGAATCAAAAAAATCGTTGATACATCCATTTATTTTTCTCTCGCGTGCGGTATTTTCGTCACGCTGATCGGCAACGTTATTGCTATCCCCCTTTTACGCGCACTCGGATGTCCTGAAAATTGCTTTAATGGCGCCGTTATTTATCTTCGTATTTATATGTGCGGCGCACCTGCTCTTCTCGTTTATAATTTCGGAGCCGCAATCATACGCGCAGAGGGCGACAGCAAACGTCCTCTGATGTACGCCATCATTTCCGGAATCGTAAACGTGGTTCTCAACATCATCCTTTGCTTCGTTATGAAAGAAAAGGTTGCCGCCGTTGCGATTGCCACCGTCGTTTCTCAAATGACCGGCGCATTCCTCGTGCTCCACCGTCTGACTCACAAGGATGGCAATTGCAGCTTTTCGTTCAGAAATCCTTCCTTCAGCTTCCCCGATCTTGCAAGTATGCTCCGTTTCGCCATTCCCTCCGCTTTGACGCATATGATGTATCCCATCGCCACCCTCCAGATCACCTCCACCATCAACTCCTTCGGTGCAGAATGTGTTGCGGGCAACTCTGCGGCAACCAATATTGAAGTTTTGACCTCCTCTCTGTTCAGCGCTTTCTCGACCGCGCTCATTACCTTCATGAGCCAAAACATCGGCGCTGAAAACAGAAAACGTGTGGAAGGCTCGATCGTTCGTTGCGCGCTTCTTGCTGTTGCGATCGCCTCCGTCGGCCCGATCATTTATTTCTTCTGCGGCGAAGAGGTGCTTTCGCTCTACGTCCCCGGTGACGAGCTTGCCATCTTCTACGGCATGAAGCGAATGAAATACGTACTTGCATTCCAGATGATCTCCGCATTGAACGGTATTTTCGGTTCTTCCATTCAAGCATTCGGACACCCCTTCCTTTCGACGATCGAATCCGTCATCACCGTTCTTGCCTTCCGTGTTTTCTGGATGAACTTTATTTATCCGCACTACGAAACGATCGACGCGCTTCTCTTCTGCTTCACTTGCTCGTGGATTTTGCACTTGATCCTGATTTCCGCAACCTTCGCGTTTGCATTTACCCGATACAGACGGCACGCGATCTTACGTGAAAAAGCCAAGATTTCTTCACTTGAAACTGTATAAATGAAGATAAAAACACCGCAAAATATGATAAAAATGAGATGAATGCAACGAGGGGTGACCGATGGTCAGCCCTCAAAAATTGGTGTGCGGTAATCAAATATAAAAGTTTCAGATTATCTTTTTGTCAAGAAAATTGTTCCGCCATTTGCTTTAGCTTCAAAGTTTTTTCACTGTTCTTTCGGATTTTATTCGCATATAAAATACCTTTTACGGATAACAATTCTAAAAGAATCTCCTTGGGAGTAAAATAATTGTTTGCAATTTCAATCAGAACAACGCCAATCTTCCGATACTTTTCGTAAACAGCTTGAATATCCTCGCTATTTGTCATTTTCAGAACCTGATCCGCAACACGATGCCATTGTAATTTTTCCTTATATGCAAAATCCTTATGATTGGAGCATAAGAAAATCAGCAGTCCGCGCTTCTTTGCGTGACCGTAAATATCAAGCAAATGCAAAGAAATATCTTCCTTGTTGCGCAAGCATTGATTGTAAAATTGCAAAAAATCCTCAGGCGAATATTCATCCGACAAATAATATCTTTCAGCCAATGTATACACAGGCGCATCGTCATACGCCATCAATTGCATTAACCATGGATCCTGCAATTTCATATGGCAAAGCATGGGCAAAGAAATTCGATTTCGGATGAGATCGTTCAATACATCTTCCGACAATTCATCCGTCTGTATGATGGACAACAAGATATTCCAAATTTCTTCCTCCATTGGATTCATCGACAGACGATTTTTCAGTTCATTCTGCAACTCAGGATTCAACGAAACAGCTTCGCCTGTGTTGAAATCTTCAAGTGCCTGTAATATTTCAGTCGCAACATCTCCGTCTTTAGACAATATCCCATTCAATTTATTTTCTATCATATTCATCATCATTCACCCTTCAGCTGACTATACTTGAGCTGTATTTTCTGCTTTTGAAAAAAATTAAATATCTAATTGCAAAATCGTATCACAAGGCTCTTCCCAATACTCAATATTTCTGTCATCAAAAAACTGAAGCAAGGAATCATCCGGCGAATAGAAAAAACATAATTGTTCATGAGAAATCAGTTCCATAAAGCATTTTCCATCCTTATAAAAACAAAGATCTTCAGGAAAATTGGGATATCTCCAAGCAAACAATCGATCACTCTCAAAAAATGAAGTATCTATAGATTCATCAATTGATACAACATAGATCTCTCGTTCACGATCATATGAATTCGCGCCATAGCATTCACTATGGTATATTTTTAATTGATGAGATAATATTTTTTCTATTTTTGGCATTACCTTATTTTTATATGAATAAAATTCAGAGCCATCATCCAAGCGTTGAACCGTTCTTTGATCATCAACATTACGAACCAATTTCCCAAAATCAGGTAAACAAAAAGCAAACACATCACAGTTCTTCAATAAATAGTAAATCAACTCATTATAATTTTGTTTGGAAATATCTTCTGTAACCAATATTGTCATAATTTTTCTCCTCTTTCTGTAAGTGGTCAAAGGTGTGGTCAGGCGATTTTTATCACCGTGACACGATTTGGTCGCGGCGCCGGGCGCGCCTTGGTCGTCGCGGCTCTGACGACCATTCAGGTCGTCATTCACTACCGCGCTTATTCTCGCCTCCCTATTTCCACCATAAAAAACAAAAAGCACCGAAATGAATCCGGTGCTTTTTTGCTGGTGGAAATAGGGGGGCTCGAACCCTCGACCTCACGGATGTGAACCGTGCGCTCTGACCAACTGAGCTATATTTCCGAATGTTCAATTTCAAATGCCTGTATAGTATAGCACACCTTTCGGGATTTGTAAAGGGGGATTTTGAAAAAAATAAAACTTTTTCTTCCATTCGCCGAAAATGCGTGCGATTTGCTTTAGTTATTTTGTAGTAAAATACGATATTGTTAAGAAAACTTGCATTTTTTGTTTCTATATGATATAATGCATGATATAGTACAAGTGCTTTGGATGGAGCACCATGTGTATTCTTCTTAAAATTTGACATATATGCGGCGCGGCCTTCTGCCGTGGCCTCTCCTTAAAGGAGGTTTTATGAACAACGACATTAAAGGTATGATAAAAAAACATAGCAAGCTTTGGACGGCAATCGGCTTCGGCATCGTTTTTGTCGGCCTGAT
>JAZRLQ010000095.1:0-6025 GCA_045646925.1 Eubacteriales bacterium | reverse complement strand
CTTGTTCCTTCAAGAGTCTGAACAAGATTAGGCTTCATCGCATCTTTAAGAAGGGCAGCCATAGCACCTTCAGCTTTAAGGTCTCCGGCTGTTATAGGCTTCTGTTCATTAGCTTTGCCATAAGTATAGCCAACAATAATACGAGAAAGTCTTGCCTTAAGGTCAGCAATATCTTTTGCAAGACAAAGTACAGCCATAATTTCCGAAGCTACTGTAATATCATAGCCATCTTCTCGAGGCATTCCATTAGTCTTACCACCAAGACCGTTTGTAATATAACGAAGCTGACGGTCATTCATATCAACACAGCGTTTCCAAGTAATCTTTCTAGGGTCAATATTTAGCTCATTATCCTGGAAAATATGATTATCTAGCATAGCTGCAAGAAGGTTATTTGCCGCGCCGATAGCGTGGAAGTCACCCGTGAAATGAAGGTTGATATCCTCCATCGGAACGACCTGCGCGTAGCCGCCGCCTGCCGCACCGCCCTTGATGCCGAAAACGGGACCGAGAGAGGGCTCTCTGAGAGCAACGACGGATTTTTTGCCGATTCTGCGGAGACCGTCTGCAAGACCAACGGTCGTCGTGGTTTTTCCTTCGCCTGCGGCGGTGGGGGTGATCGCCGTAACGAGGATCAGCTTACCGTCGGGCTTGTCCGTTTCATTCAAAAGAGAAAGATTGATTTTTGCTTTGTACTTTCCGTACTGCTCGAGATAATCGTCCGCGATGCCCGCGATATCTGCGATCTCGGTGATCGGACGAAGCTTGGTCGATTGTGCAATTTCAATATCGGTTTTCATAGTAAAAATTCCTTTCTGATCGATCGTTCAAATGAATTTTGTCCCGCGTTCCGTCTTTTTGCGTATGCTATCAAAAAAGGCAACCTTATCCGTATTGATAAGGCTGCCCAGACGGTCGGCATTATTGCCCTTTGCTCCCATTGCGGTTATATCCGCTTCCGTCAGTTGCAAAAGACCTACTTGATTAATTCTATTTTATCCTATAAAACAAAAAAAGTCAATAGTTTTTGTGATAAATCCTGATTTATTTGTGACAATCCATCAATCAGATCGTTCCCGTTACGGTAATGAGCAGGGTTCCGGGGTTGACGGTAACGACACCGGTAACGGGATCCTGCGTGATGGTTGCGGCGGGAACGGTCATCTGATAATTATTTCCCGTGGGGAGAGTAAGCAGTCCGTTTTCATAGGTGTAATCGGTTGCCGCTACCGGCTGACCGTCCACGGTCACGGTGATGTTGGAGGGAGCGGGATTGAACGAGTCGGTGAGGACAACGTCCGTTGCGGGAGTATTACCCGTATTGGTGATCGTGAAGGAGTAGGTGAGAAGATCTCCGTCGGAAACGGGATCGGGCGACATTTCCTTGACGATCACGACGTTCGCGTAATTTTCAACGGTGATCGTATTGGTGTCAGAAATCGGCATGGTGATGGAGGGCGCGGTTACGTAGACGGTATTGGTAACGGTGGAACCGGGCGCAAGAGGCGCGTAGTCATTGACCGTCACGTGATAAACGATCAGCGCGTTCGCGCCGGGAGCGAGGGACGGAATGCGGAACGTCACGCTGTTCAAGGTTTCCGTACCTACGATCGCGGAGGAAAAAACGCCGTTGATATAGAGCGCCGCTTCGTTATCGTAGGTGAGAGGCGTTACGCTCGTTCCGTCGGCAAGCGCGTAGGTTCCGAGATTATCCACGAGATTGATATCCGTTACGGTCACGCTGCCGTTGTTCTGCACGGAAAGAACGTAGGTTATGCGGTCTCCGTCGCGGTATGTCGTGCCGACGGAGGTTTTTTCTACGGACAACGGATCGAGAAGCGTTGCCGAAGCGATATTGGAAACGGCAGTACCCGTGATATTGCCGTAATTAAAGGTCAGATTTGCCTGGTTTGTGATTTGTGCCATATATTGTCGTAAATCCTTTCATAGTCTTGGAATGCGTAAGCATTCTACTACAATATATGCGGAAACGCCCCGATTGCTACCTTTACTCATCGGACTGTTTTGCAAGAGACGTGATATCGAGGAGCTCCTTTTTCGCAAGCTCCTTCCAATCGGGGAGCTTTTGCGAGAGAGTGTTTTTGCAATATTCGTCTTTTCCGAGTATCTTTAGCGCGAGAAGCTCGGCGCTTCCGCTTCCGTTTGCGGAGAATCTGCAATCGAGAGCCGCCTCGGCGCCGAATCCAATGTAGTCCAGATAGGCGAAGAGCTTTTCATCGTCGGAATACGCCATCATCGGACAAACGGCGACGGTCGCGTAGATCAACGCGTGCAAGCGCGAGGAAATGACGAGCTTTGCCGATGAAAAGAGCGTTACGCATTCGCCCGCGTTTTTCGGGGAGCATACGAGCGCGTTCGTCCATGAGGCGAGCTTTTTGACGTAAGCCGTATCTTGTTTGTCGTAAAGGGAAACGAAAACGGGACGGAGCCCCGTTTTTTTCGATAACGAGCAAACCGTCTCGACGAGCGCGCGGGTACAGGCGGCAGAGATCCTTTTCGGCGCGACGATAAAATAATTTTCTCGCGGAATCGGAAAATTCTCTTTTTCGGTCAGTATTGCGGGATCGAACGTCAGACGAACGGGGCAGGGGAGCGTGAGCTTCCGCGCAAATGCAAACGATTGGGGATCGCGCAGAGAAACGGAGTCAGCGAGCTTTAGCGCTTCTACGGTCCGTTTTCTGTTTTCTTCGCTGTGCAACGGACCTATGCCGTTGGCGTAGATCACGATTCTGAGTCCTGCTTTTCGCGCGGAGCGGAGAATATGCGTATAATAAAGGAGCGAGTGCGTACTGGTTTTGTCCTGCAGAAGATTGCCTGCGCCGAAGAGCAGGACTTTCGATTGCTCCATCGCTTTTTTGACGGCGTGCGGATCGAATCGCATAACGGCGGTTACGCCGTGGAGACGGCTTGTCCGTTCGGATGAAGCAGACAGAACGCAAATTCGGAGAGAAGGATCGTTTCGGCGCAGTTCGCTTATCATGACGGAGAGCATGGTCTCGTCTCCCATATTACCGTAACCGTAGTAGCCGCAGATCAGAATATCGTATGCGAGGGACGGCTTATTCTGCAGTAGTTTTTTGTAGCCGTCAAGCTGACTTTGCGCCATGACGTCCGCGGAATATTTGGCGCAGATGAAATCTCTGCCGAAATCGCATAGCACCCGTTTTTCACCATCGTTCATGTGGATCAGACGTTCGATATCACGGGCAAGGATGGCAGAATCGGGGAGAGACGCGCCGCGAAAACAGAAATTGCTCTTCACGGCATTTTCTGCAATGGTCTTGTCGAAAATGCCTCCGTATCCCTGCGAGCCGCAAACGATCGTCGGCTTTCCGCACGCCATCGCTTCCATTGCGGCGCGAGAGGGAGATACCACGATATCCGAAGCGGCGATATAGCGCTCCACGTCCGTGACCGCGCCGACGAAAACGATCGCTCTGTAGCCGAGAGAACGATTGAGCGCTTCGGCTTCATCCTTTAGCTTCTGCGCGTAGGCGCCGTCGCCTGCGACGATCAGAGAGGCTTTTCCGTTCAGAAGCCGTATCGCGCCCATCAAGGCGCATACGCAAAGAGAAAGGTGCTTTTCCAGACGGCTGATATGCAGGATCGCCGCGCGATTTTCGATGCCAAAGCTTTCGCGGACTTCCGGTTCCATCTCCTTCGGCGCGAATTTCTGCGTATCGATGCCGTTGACGGTGAGCACGATGCGTTCGGGATCCAGCTTGTAATTGCGCGTGAGATATCCGCGGAGATCTTCGCTGACGACGAAGGTAAGCTCGCCCCAATCGGAGAGCCGTTTCAAGAGCGGCGTCACCTTGAAATCCAGATGGTCGGTCGTGACGAAGTGAAAGCGGAAGCGTTTGTGAAGCCTTCCGCATATGAATGCGGGAATGCGCGCGTGCGCGTGTACGATATCGAATTTTTCCAGACGGATATATTCGGCGAGTCCTTTTTGGGAGGCGAGCAATGCGGAAGGCGTTTTTTGATCGAGCGGGAGCGTGAGATGAGGGATTCCGTTTGCTGCGAGAGCGGAAACGCCGATGCCTCCCGACGAGGCGACGGCGACGAAGATCCCTCTTTTTCTGAACGCGCGGCAAAGCTCCGTAATATGCGTTTCCGCGCCTCCGATATTCATGCCCGTTGTAACCATCAGTACCTTCATATAGGCTTCCTTTCTTTTACCGTTTTTTATTATTATACCCGAAACGAAAAAAATCACTCCCGAAGTCAAAACCACGGGAGTGAATCAGTTTATGGATATTTATTTTTTGAGAGCGATAGCCGCTTTTGCTTTTGCCGCGATGTTTTCAGCGGTCAAGCCGTAAGCCTCGAGAAGCGCGGGAACCTTGCCGGATCTGCCGTAAACGTCTTCCACACCGACGCGGAGAACGGGAACGGGGCAGGTTGCGGAGAGTGCTTCGCATACAGCGCCGCCGAGACCGCCGACGATGTTGTGTTCTTCCGCAGTAACGACCGCGCCCGTCTTGGAAGCGGATTTTGCGAGAAGCTCGGTGTCGATGGGCTTGATGGTGTGAATGTTGATCACTTCAGCGGAAATGCCTTCCTTTGCGAGAAGCTCCTTTGCTTCGAGCGCGATGTGAACCATAAGACCGGTTGCGACGATGGTTACGTCGGTGCCTTCAGCGAGAGTGATACCCTTGCCAAGCTCGAATTTGTAATCGGTGCCTTCGTAAAGATAGGGAACGGCGTATCTGCCGAATCGCATATAAACGGGACCGTCGTGCTGGATCGCTGCTTCAACAGCGGCTCTTGCTTCTTCGCCGTCTGCGGGGTTGATGATGGTCATACCGGGGATGGTACGCATGAGAGCGATATCCTCGTTGCACTGGTGGGTAGCGCCGTCTTCACCGACGGAGATACCTGCGTGAGTAGCGCCGATCTTGACGTTGAGGTGGGGATAACCGATGACGTTACGAACCTGTTCGAATGCGCGGCCTGCCGCGAACATAGCGAAGCTGGACGCGAAAACGGTTTTGCCGGTTGCGGCGATACCTGCCGCAACGCCCATCATATTGCCTTCCGCGATACCGCAGTCAAAGAAACGGTCGGGGAACTTTTTCTTGAAGGTGAGCGTTTTCGTAGCTTCTGCCAGATCGGCGTCGAGAACTACGATATCGTATTTTTCTCCGAGCTCAGCAAGCGCGTTGCCGTAAGCTTCTCTCGTTGCGATTTTATCTGCCATGAGGATCCTCCTTATCAAACGGAAGCGGAGAGTTCCGCGATTGCCGTTTCGTACTGTTCTTTGTTGGGCGCCTTGCCGTGCCAGCCAACCTGATTTTCCATGAAGGAAACGCCTTTACCCTTGACACTCTTGCAGATAACTGCGGTGGGTTTGCCCTTGCAAGCGCGAGCCGCTTCGCAAGCCGCTTCGATCTGTTCGAAATCGTGTGCATCGATCATGATGACGTTCCAGCCGAACGCTTTGAATTTTTCGTCGAGAGGAGTGGGGTTCATGACGTCGGTAACCTTGCCGTCGATCTGCAGACCGTTCCAGTCGATGAATGCGCAGAGATTGTCGAGCTTGTAGTGGGCGCTGAACATCGCTGCTTCCCAAACCTGTCCTTCTTCGGATTCACCGTCACCGACGATGGTGTACACGCGGTAGCTGTCGCCGGAGATCTTCGCGGAGAGAGCCATGCCTGCCGCTGCGGAAATGCCGAGACCGAGAGAGCCGGGGGACATATCAACGCCGGGGGTGTGCTTCATGTCGGGGTGGCCCTGAAGGAAGCTGTCTACCTGACGGAGAGTCTTGAGATGTTCTTTGGCGAAATAGCCTTTTTCCGCGAGAGCAGCGTAAAGCGCGGGAGCGGTGTGTCCTTTGGAAAGGACGAAACGGTCGCGGTCTGCCTTCTTGGGATCAGCGGGATCAACGTTCATTTCTGCGAAGTAGAGATATGCAACGATATCCGCGATAGAGAGAGAGCCGCCGGGGTGACCGGAAGAAGCGCTGTAGACCGCTTCAACTGCGCCGAGACGGATCGCG
>JAZRLQ010000094.1:0-17768 GCA_045646925.1 Eubacteriales bacterium | reverse complement strand
CGCCTTCTGGATACGGTTGTCCATCTTGACGACCTGCTGCCAAGGAGCCTTCGTATGTACGCCCGCTTCAAAGGTGTATTCTTCCACACGGCCGAACGTCGTCACGATTCCCGTATGTCCCGTGGGGATCGTCGTAATGCAATCCATCGCGATTCCGCCCACACCGACAAGGAAACAAAGCGCCGCGACAAGAAGTCCCGTCACCTTCTTTTTGGGATATGCTCCGTGCTTACATTTGTTTGAAACGTAAATCAGAGATCCCACACTGACAATAAGAGCCAATATGCCGATCAAAAACAATTTCATAAAAACCCCTTTTCCGCCGCAATCCTTGCAGCCGTTTGCGATTTGCGCCGAAAAAAATTCGACACCGTATACAAATATATTATTACTTTTTTGAATAAATGTCAAGAATTTGCATAAAAAATTTGTCTGCGGGCAAAATATCCATATCCAAAAATTCAGAAAGGAATTCAATCAAAATGAAAAAAATCGGTTTTTTCGCGCTTTTGATCTTCTGGCTTTTGTGTATGGGAATGACGGTCAACGCCGCCATGCTCTCTCCCGCAATATCGGTCATGCAGGAGGATTTTGACATGATCAAGACCGGCGTTGGCACCAATACCGTCTCCTTTTCGGAAACGGATTTTTCTTCCATGCTCGGAAATGACGGCTTTTCTTCTATCGTCATCAAAAGTCTGCCCGATTCCGAGGATGGCGTACTGAAACTGGGCATGAGCGACGTGCAGGAGGGGCAGATCATCAAAAGAAATATGTTGGATGCCCTACGCTTTGTGCCCGCTGAGCAGGGCAAAACCGCCGTTTTTGACTTTATGCCCTCCAATGCGAATTACGAGTCGCCCTTCGTTTGCACGGTATATATGCTGGATACGCTGAATTTCGCGCCGACAGCAAAAGCGTGTGCGATCTCCGCCAAGGAAAGCATCTCCGTATACGGAAATCTGTCCGCGACAGATCCCGACGGCGACGAGATCACCTATCACATCGCTACGCAACCGCAAAGCGGCAAATTGTCTCTTTCCGAAAACGGCGCTTTCGTTTATACTGCAACCAGCGTCTCCGACGATAGCTTTTCGTATTACGTCTGCGACCCATACGGCAATCGATCGGAAACCGCGACCGTATCCATCAATACCACCGCAAATGCAAGCGGTATTCTTTATACCGATCTCGAAAAAAACGAATGCGCCTTGCCGGCTGCCGTTCTGGCTGAAAAAGGAGTACTGATCGGAGAAAAAATCGGCGATGAATGGGTGTTTTCTCCCGAAAAAACGGTCACGCGAGCTGATTTTCTGACAATGGCAATGCAAATGTGCGACATTGACACGACACTTCTCGCCTCCAACCGTTCCGGCTTTGCCGACAGTGATAGCTTTACCGTAACCCAAAATCGCTATATCACAACTGCCGAAGGCATGGGACTCGTGATCGGACTGGAAACCGAGAACGGCCGTTGCTTCTGCCCAAATGCTCCCATTACGTCCGAGCAGGCTTCCACTCTTCTCGGACGGATTGCAGAATATAAAGAATTGTCCTTCGGAAAATCCGTTGCAGCCTCCATTGATGAAGAAGGCGTGATCTCCGATGATGGCATCGCCATGCTTGCCTCCGTCGGTCTCGTGATGGGCGACGATCGCAAAACAGAGCTGACGAGAGCCGACGTTGCAAAGCTCCTCTATACCATGACGGAAAAAAATTAAACGAAAAACGGACGCTATTTGCTCCGACCAAGTGATCCTTTGCCACAAATGTAACGGATCGAAGCCTCGCTTCAGCGGGGCTTCTTTTTATTTTCTCCTGACAAAAAGCCTTTTTTGTTTGAATGTAAAGATTTTTCGTCGATTTTCTGTAGAATTGCACAAAAAACATGGCGCTTGCTAAAAAAATCAGTTGACAAGGGGGGTGAAAATGAGATATAATATATTATAATAGAGAAATTATATCCAAACAAAAATTGGTTTAAAATACATCTTAACTCGTAATCGTAAAGAAAGGAATCTCTGTTTATGATTAAAAGTATGACAGGATACGGCCGCGCAAGAAAAGAGATCGGCGGCAGAAATATCCTCGTTGAAATCAAATCCGTCAACAATCGTTATCTCGATTGCTCCGTGAAAGTTCCGAAGATCTTCGGATTTCTGGAGGACAAAATCAAATCCTATCTCTCCGCCAAGGGTATTTCCCGCGGTAAGATCGAAGTGTACGTTTCCATCGACATTCTGGAAGAAATCGGCATCAGCGTAGAATTGGACACCGCTTACGCGGCAAGCTATATCAAAGCGCTTCGCCGTCTTTCCGAAGAATTCTGCCTTCCGAACGACATTTCCACGATGGCAGTTGCCGCAAACCGCGATATCTTCTCCGTCAAAAAGGCTGACGAAGATATGGAAAGAGAATGGAACAACCTGCTTCCCGTTTTGGACGAAGCTACTGCGGCATTCATTGCTTCCAGAGAACGCGAAGGCGCAAATATGAAAGCCGATATCGAATCGAAAAAGCGCCGCGTCATGGAACTTTCCGCAAAGATCGCTCCTCTCTCCGCCGCAGATATCAAAAATCAGTATGCTAAGATCGAAGCGCGTATCAAGCAGCTCATCGGCGACGTCGCCGTAGACGAAGCAAGACTGATCACGGAATGCGCCATTTTCGCGGACAAGGTCGCCATCGACGAAGAGCTCGTACGCCTCGCGTCTCACTTCGAGGCATTCGACAGCATTCTCGCATCGGATGAGCCCGTCGGCAGAAAATTGGACTTCTTGCTCCAGGAGATCAACAGAGAGACCAACACCATCGGCTCCAAGGCCTGCGACGTTGCCATTGCCAAGATCGTCGTTGAGATCAAGAGCGAGCTTGAAAAGATCCGCGAGCAGATTCAGAATATTGAATAATATCAATTTATGAAAGGAACATCGGATATCATGAAATTCATCAGCATCGGAAACGGTAACATGGTCGCGGCACACCGAGTCATCTCGATCGTCAGCCCCGATTCCGCGCCGATCAAGCGCTTCATTCAGGATGCCAGAGATGCAGGCCGCGTCATTGACGTATCTTGCGGCAGACGTACCCGATCGGTCATTTTCACTGACAGTGACCACGTCATCCTTTCCGCGATCAAAGCGGAGACCATTTCCAACCGTCTCAACGGTCAGTACGAACAGGATGACGAAGAGGAAACCGAGGACGAAACGTAAGCGATTTCGTCGATATCGAACATTCAGAAAGGACAATAGATCTATGAACCAGAAAGGATTACTCGTTATCATCTCCGGTCCCGCAGGAAGCGGAAAGGGCACGATCGTAAGCCGCCTGCGCGAGCTTGCTCCCTTCGACTTTTCCGTATCCGCAACGACCCGCTCGCCCAGACCCGGAGAACAGCACGGCGTTCACTATTATTTCGTGGACAAAGCCGATTTCGAAAATAAAATCAAAGAGGGCGAGATGCTGGAATACGCGCAGTACGTCGGCAACTACTACGGCACTCCCAAAAAACCCGTCGAGGACGCGCTCTCCGCAGGAAAGAATATCATTCTCGATATTGAAGTCAAGGGTGCGCTCCAGATCAAAGAGAAAATGCCCGAGGCAATCATGATCTACGTTCTTCCCCCGGATTACGAAACTCTTCTCGCCCGCATTCGCGGCAGAGGAACGGAAACGGAAGAGGTCATTCAGAAGCGCATGAACGAAGCAAAAAACGAGATCAAGACCTTCCCGAAATACGACTACGTCGTGATTAACCACGAGGGCGGCATCGATCGCGCAGCAGAAGATGTCCTCACTATTCTTCGTGCAGAAAAAATGCGCACGCTCCGTAATTCCGATATTCCCGAAACGTTTTTTCAATAATACAAAATTTCAAATTGATATAAAGAAGCTATAATATAAAAGGAGAATAACCGTTATGATGATCACACCTTCCATCGAACAACTCACCCAAGGCAAATTCAACCGCTACGCTCTCGTTATCGCAACCGCAAAATGCGCAAGAATCGTCACTGACGAATATGTAGCGCAGAGAGAACTCGCAGAAAAAAATATCGCAGACAAAAAAACGGAAAAAACCATCGCATCCCAGATCGACAAGGACATCCGTGATAACAAAGCTGTAGAAAACGCCGTTCAGCGTCTTTACAAAGGCGAATTCAGCGTTGTCGTTCCCGAAGAAATCACAACGGAACAGTTGAAGTAATGCAAGCGTATACGAAAACCGTCGGCGTTCGCCTTCTCGATGTTCCTCAACATCTTGATCGGGAATACACATATTATGTTCCGCAAACACTGTGGCTCTCGCTCGCCGTCGGTGATTTCGTACTCGTACCCTTCGGCGGGGCTAACAAAAAACACTCGGCTCTCGTAACCTCCGTCTCGGAAACCGAGGATTACAGCAAGCTGAAACCCATCATTGCGCAAATCAACGCGTCTCTTTCGTTGGACGAAGAGATGATGGCTCTCGTCAGATTTCTTTGCGACCGCACGCTCTGTTCCATGGGCGACGCCGTACGCAGATTGATCCCCGCCGCCGCTTTCGCAAAATCGGACGAATATTTTTCCGTCAACAAAGAGGCTTTTACTCCGGACAGAAAGCTCAACACGAAAGCGACACTCATTTTCGGCTTTATCGCGGCGCACGAGCCCGTGCGCGAGGAACGGATCGAAAAGGAATTCGGTCCCGAAGCGCGTCCGATCCTTCGCAGATTGGTTTTAGAAGGTCTTCTGAATACCGACACTATTATCAAAGAATCCGAGGGCGCGTCCGAAGATATCGTTCTTCCCGTTCAAAACGCAGACACCTCCGTTTTAATGAAGCCTCGCACCCCTGAGACGCACCGACGTTTATGGGATCGGATCTGCAACGAATCCGGCATCGCTGCACAAACCTTGATCGACGAAGGCTTCAAATCCGCGCAGATCAAGGCACTCGAAAAAAAGGGGCTTCTCACTGTAACGAAAAAAGAGGTTCTGCGAAATCACTACTCCGCAATATCGCAGGAACAAACCGAAATACAACTTTCGGAAGAGCAGCAGAGCGCCTTTGAAACTCTTTCTGCTTTTCTCGAAGAAAATACCCCTCGCGCCGCTCTCCTGCACGGCGTTACGGGAAGCGGCAAAACGAGCGTTATTCTTGCTCTTTGTGAAAAAACGATCGCCTTGGGCAAAAAAGCCGTGATCCTGATTCCTGAAATCGCGCTTACGTGGCAAAGCGTTGCGTCCTTTATGGCAAGATTCGGACAACGGATCGCCGTCATGCATTCCGGACTTTCGGACGGAGAACGCTTCGATGCATACAAGCGCATACGCAGAGGCGATATCGATATCGTCCTCGGTACACGCTCCGCTATTTTCGCGCCGCTGACCAATATCGGTCTCATCGTTATAGACGAAGAGCAGGAAAGCGCGTATAAATCCGACCAACCGCCCAAATATCATGCCCGAGACATCGCTAAACACAGAGCCGCCGCCAATAACGCGCTCTTGCTCATGGCTTCCGCCACCCCGTCTGTTGAAACTCGCCGAGAAGCAGAAAAAGGTAATTATGCTCTCGTTCGTCTTACAAAGCGCTACACGGGCTCCGCATTGCCCGCCGTCAAGATCGTTGATATGAGAAAAGAAACGCTCGTCGGAGACGCGCAGATCGGAGGAGAGCTACGCGCATTGATCTGCGATGCATACGAAAACGGAAAGCAGTCCATGCTGTTTCTCAATCGCAGAGGCTTCCACAGTATGCTTTCGTGCCATGCCTGCGGAGAAACACTCCTTTGCCCGAATTGTTCCGTTTCTCTCACCCATCACAAAACGCCGCACGGCAGCAGATTGATCTGCCACTATTGCGGACATAATATCCCCGTTCCGCATTTTTGCCCGAAATGCGCAAGCGAACATCTTTCCTTCGGCGGATACGGAACGCAATTGATCGAGGAAGAGATCCGAAGCTTTCTTCCCGAAGCAAAAATTCTGCGCATGGACGCAGATACGACCAAAGAACGTTTTTCACAAGACGAGATCACGGCAGCGTTCAGCCGAGGAGAAGCGGATATTCTCGTCGGCACACAAATGATCGCAAAAGGACATAACTTCCCCAAGCTTTCTCTCGTCGGTGTCATTGCGGCGGATAACTCTCTCTTTTTGGATGATTTCCGAGCAAACGAGCGCACGTTTTCGTTGATCACGCAAGTCATTGGGCGCGCGGGACGATCGGAAGGCGGCGGTATCGCCGTCGTGCAAACGTACAATCCCGATAACGAAACCATCCGACTCTCCGCCAAACAAGACTACGAAGCCTTTTATCATAACGAGATCAATGTCAGACAAGCTCTCGTATTCCCGCCGTTCTGCGACATTGCCGTTTTTTCTATCGGAGCAGACGAAGAAACCGAGCTTCGTACGTTTTCGGAAGAATTTTCCTTTGCATTGTCAGAAAAACGAAAAACCACATACCGTGACGTTCCCATGCTTGTCTTCGGTCCTTTTGAAGCGCCCGTTTTCAAGATCAAAAACAAGTTCCGTATGCGAATCGTCATTAAATTCAAAAATAACAAGCACTCTCGTGCGTTATTCGAGGAATTGATTCGTGAATACGGCAAAAAGGCATCGGGAAAGATCACTCTCTCCGTTGATATCAATCCCTCAAGCACATAACATAGTACAGAAAGGAATTTGCTTTATCATGGCAAAACTTACGATTCTGAAAGAAGGCGAAGCAACTCTTCGCAAAACCTGCCGTCCCGTGACGGAAATTACCCAAAGAACGCTGACTCTCCTTGACGATATGCTCGAAACCATGCATCACGCCGACGGTGTCGGTCTTGCCGCACCGCAGGTCGGCATTCTCCGTCGAATCGTCGTAATCGAAGTAGAAGAAGGTCAGGTTCTCGAGCTGATCAATCCCGAAATCATCGAAGCATCCGGCTCCGTTCTCGGCGTGGAAGGCTGTCTTTCCGTTCCCGGCAAGCAGGGTCTCGTGAAACGTCCCTCTTACGTACGCGTACGCGCACTCGACAGAAACGGCGTTATGCAAACCTATGAAGGAACCGATCTTCTCGCAAGATGCTTCTGCCACGAGCTTGATCACCTCGACGGTCACCTCTACGTTGACAAAACGGAAAAGTTCCTCTATCCCGACAAAGACGGCGATTACTATTACGACGAGGACTAAACCGCAAAATATATTCCGCTCCGCGCCTTCACGGACTTTTTCCAAATATGCTCGGAGCAAACACCAATTTCCAAAAGAAAGTAGATGATATCATGCGCATTTTATTTATGGGTACGCCGGATTTTGCGAAAACCGCATTGCTGGCAATCAATGAAAAATATACCGGTCAGGTCGTCGGCGTCATCACAAGACAGGACACGCCCAAAAACCGCGGTCACGTTATGACACCGCCTCCCGTTAAAGTCGCCGCGCTCGCCGCAGGACTCCCCGTATATCAGCCCGCCAATCTGAAAGAAGAAAATTTCCGTGAAATTTTAGAGGAAATGAACCCCGATATCATCGTGGTTGCCGCTTACGGCAAAATCTTGCCTCCTTACGTTCTGGAATATCCAAAATTCGGTTGTATCAATATTCACGCCTCTCTGCTCCCGAAATACAGAGGAGCCGCACCCATTCAGCGCGCAATTCTCGCGGGTGAAAAGGAGATCGGCGTGACCATCATGAAGATGGCAGAAGGTCTCGATACCGGCGATATGTACACGAAAGCTTCTTTCGACGCTACGGAAGGCAATTTCGAGCAGATCCATGACAAGCTCGCCGATCTCGGCGCGAAATTGGTTCTCGAAACCATGGAAGCGTTGCAAAACGGCGCTGCTACTGCTGAACCGCAGGATGACGCTCTCTCCACTTATGCGGCAAAGATCGAAAAAGCCGACCGCATTCTCGATTTCAACGCGTCTGCCGAAGAGATCGTCAACAAGATCCGCGCTTTTTCTCCCGTTCCCGGCGCGGAGGCAAAGCTCCCCTCCGGCAAGGTGAAGATCACTTCTGCCACCGTGATTCCTGAAGAGCCCGCAGGAGAAGCAGGAACCGTCGCTTCACTTTCTCCCAAAGGCGCCGGACTTCTCGTCATCAACGCCATCAACGCTAAGATCAAAATCGAACGCCTCATTCCCGAGGGCAAAAAAGAAATGTCTGCCGGCGACTTCATCCGCGGAAGAAGAATCACCGAGGCGGACCGTTTCGAATAAATAACGAAAGGAATTTTCATTATGAACGCAAGAGAATCTGCCTTTCTCTCACTGCAGAAGCATGAAAACAGCGGCGCTTATTCCAATATCGAGCTCGCCTACGCCATCGAACGCGGCGGACTGGAAGGCGCGGAAAAGGCTCTCTACACCGCTTTGTTTTACGGCGTGATTGAAAGAAAGCTGACGCTTGATTATTATATTTCCCTTCTTTCCGATCGCAAAGATATCGATCCTAACGTGCGTATCATTCTGCGTCTGGGCTTGTATCAGCTTCTCTATATGACGAAGATTCCCGAATCCGCCGCAGTCAACGAAAGCGTTAAGCTTGCTCGCCGTTTTTACGCAAGAAAAAACAGCGAGAACTTCATCAACGCCGTACTGAGAAGCTTTTTGCGCAAACGAAAGACACTCCGTCTTCCCGATGAAAAGAAGGAACCTATCCGCCGTCTTTCCGTCGAATATTCCGTTCCCGAATGGATCTGCCGTCTCTGGATCGAATCCTACGGCAAGGAAAAAACCGTCCGAATTTTGCAGACCGTTAATAACCGTCCGTCCTTGACGTTGACGGTCAACAGTCTCAAAACCGCTCCCGCCGCATTT
The DNA here is from genome assembly GCA_045646925.1 of Eubacteriales bacterium. Taxonomy (GTDB): domain Bacteria; phylum Bacillota; class Clostridia; order Oscillospirales; family CAG-272; genus QALR01. Next base: position 8,963 of record JAZRLQ010000094.1, on the reverse strand, counting down.
TCGGAAGAACTGAACCTCGCGGGAATCAAAGCCGAGCTCAGCCCGGTTTCAAAATACAGCGTTCTTTTGGACGGCGCCGTTCCGATCACTGCGCTTGCGCCGTTTGAAGGCCGCTTCTTCGTGCAGGACGAAGCCTCCGCGCTTTGCGTAGCCGCAATGGGTGCGAAAGCAGGAGATCACGTGCTTGACGCTTGCGCGTGTCCCGGCGGAAAAAGCTTCGGCATGGCAATGTCTATGAATAACGAGGGTAGCATTCGCTCTCTCGATCTACATAAAAACAAGCTCTCTTTGATCGAAGCAGGCGCTGAAAAGCTCGGGGTCACCATCATTGAAACGGGCGTGCAGAACGCGTCCGTATACAATCCTGAAATGCCCGTTTTTGATAAGATCCTTTGTGACGTTCCCTGCTCGGGTCTCGGCGTCATTGCGAAAAAACCCGATATTCGTTATAAATCCGAAGAAGACATCGTTCGTCTTCCCATTCTGCAAGCGAAAATTCTCGAAACCAACGCGGCTTATCTGAAAACAGGCGGCACGCTTGTGTACTCAACTTGCACGATCAATCCGTCTGAAAATCGCAAGATCGTTGAAAATTTCCTTGCGGCACATCCCGAATTTTCGCTCTGTCCCTTTACGGCAGGCGCGATCGTTTGTGATGGTATGTTGGAAATCCTTCCCTATGAATATAATACGGACGGATTTTTCATCGCAAAGCTCTGCAAACGCGCCCCTTCCGCAAATTGATCCGCTTTTTATCTTCCCGACGCCGAATTTGATGGCGTCGAACTTAACAAAATCAACTTGAGGTATTTTATGGAAAAAACAGATATTTTAAGCATGAACAAAGATGAACTCACGGCGTACGTCGTTTCCTTGGGTGAACCGAAATTCCGCGCAAATCAAATTTGGGGATGGCTTCTCAAGGGCGCAGATTTCTCCGAAATGAAAAATCTGCCCGCCGCATTGAAAGCGAAGCTTTCGGAAAATGCATTCGTTGCCACTGCAAAAATTGCCAGAAAACTCGTTTCCAAAGACGGTACGATAAAATATCTGTACGAGCTTCACGATGGAGAAAAAATCGAATCCGTTCTCATGCGATACAAGCACGGTAACACGATCTGTATTTCATCCGAGGCAGGCTGTCCCATGGGTTGCGCCTTCTGCGCCTCCACGTTGAAGGGCCTCTCACGCAGACTGCTTCCCTCTGAAATGCTTTCGCAGATCCTCGCCACGCAAAAGGATACCGGAGAACGCGTGGACGGCATCGTTATGATGGGAATTGGAGAACCTCTCGACAATTACGACAACGTCATCAAATTTCTCCACCTCGTCGGTTCTCCCGAGGGATTGAATATCGGTTACCGTCACATATCTCTCTCCACTTGCGGTCTGGTTGACCGCATAGAGAAGCTTGCTTCCGAAAATCTCCCCATCACTCTCTCCATCTCCCTCCATGCGGCAGATGACGAAACCCGCTCTTCCCTCATGCCCGTCAATAAAAAATGGAATATCGAAGCGCTTTTGAAGGCGTGCCGCGCATATTTCGCGGAAACGGGAAGAAGAATCTCCTTCGAATACACACTCGTTCGAGGCAAAAATGACACCACTGCCGACGCCAATCGGCTCGCGGACGTACTCTATCGATATTGCGCAGGTATGCCCTTGCACGTAAATCTGATCCCCGTCAACAACGTCGAGGAAAGAGGATTTTTGCCCAGCGAAAAATCGGGCATCGAAGCGTTCGCTTCCACTCTCGAGGGCAGACGTATCACTGCCACGGTCAGAAGAAAGCTCGGATCGGATATCGATGCATCCTGCGGACAGCTCCGCGCACAACACAATTAAAATTCAGCCAATAAAGATTAACGACCGTTGTCACAAGCAGTGTGTCGGAAAGGAACGATTATCTATGAAATTTTGCGGAAAAAGCGATGTCGGTATGCACCGACACGTGAACCAAGACAGCTATCGTGCTCTGCGCGTATGGGACGACAAAGCCACGCTTCTCGTCGTCTGCGACGGCATGGGCGGTCATAAAGCCGGCGAGATCGCCAGCAATACCGCCGTCACCATTTTTTGCGAAAAGGTCATGGCTGCTCCCTGCGAAGAAACGGAAAAAGACAAGATCATTGAGTCTATCCGTTACACCTTAGTCAGCGCAGCATCCGAAGCAAACACGGCGATCCTCCGTCTCGCGCAAGAAAATGAAGAATATCAAGGTATGGGAACCACCCTCGTCGCCGTTATCGTTTACGACGGATATTTTTACGCCATCAATATCGGTGACAGCCGTTTCTATATCGTAACAAAAAAAGATACCACTCTCGTAACAAAAGACCACTCTTTTGTTCAATATCTTATTGATAATGGCAAGCTTTCTGAAGAAGAAGCGAGATCCTGCCCTCGCAAAAACGTTATCACCCGCGCCGTCGGCATTGCAGAAAAATTGGACGTAGACTTTTTCAGCGCGCCGCTTGAACCTTGGGAAAACGGCTATCTATTGCTCTGCTCCGACGGACTCTCCAATTACACCGATCAATCCGTATTTGAAAACATTCTCTTCTCTTCCTCTCACTGGTTTATCTCTCAGGAAGAGGACCTCTCCAAAAAGACTGACGCGCTGATTTCTTTTGCCAATGAAAAAGGCGGAAGCGACAACATCACCGCCGTCATTGCCCGCTTCTAAAGCGGAGATCACCGAAAAATTCTTTATCTGAACGAAAGGAAAGAAACCATGGATGTCTTCGAGAAAAATATCGACGAGGTTTTTGATGGAAGATATAAGATAAAACGGAAGATCGGAATCGGCGGTATGGCGATCGTTTACGAAGCAATCGACCTGAAAACAGGTCAAAGTGTCGCATTGAAAATGCTGAAGGAATCTATTTCCGACAACACACAGGCTTTGCGCCGCTTCATCAACGAATCCAAAGCAGTCGCTATGATGGATCATGCGAATATCGTCAAGATCCTCGACGTCTCCGTTAAAACTGAACACAAATTCATCGTCATGGAATATATCAAGGGTATCACTCTGCGCGACTACATGAACAAAAAGCAAAAGCTCAGCTGGCAGGAAGCCTCCGCTTTCATTGTCCAGATCCTGCACGCGCTCGATCATGCGCATATGCGCGGTGTTATCCACAGAGATATCAAGCCGCAGAATATCATGATCATGGAAGGCGGCTTCATCAAGGTTGCGGATTTCGGTATTGCAAAAATTCCGAACGCAGAGACCGTCACCATGGTGGATCATGCCGTCGGCACGATCTACTATATCAGTCCCGAACAAGCGCGCGGCAAAAAAATCGACGCTCGCAGTGACTTGTATTCACTCGGTGTCATGTTCTACGAAATGCTCACGGGCTCGCTTCCGTTTATGGCGGAATCCTCCTATGAGATCATGAACAAACACATCAACACCTCTCCCAAGCCTCCCAAGCAGTATTTGCCTCAGCTCCCCACCGGAGTGGAGCAGATCATCCTTTGCGCAATGGAAAAGGATCCCACCCGACGTTATCAGAGCGCGTCGCAAATGCTTCGTCACATCTATCGTATACAGCAAAATCCCGCGACCGTATTCCAGAAGCAGACGCCTTCCCGCACAACGACCGCAGACGTCGCGATCAAAATGACTGCGGAAAAATCGGAAAATTCGGAGAAACACGAAGCTTCCGCGCAAACGCAGAAAAATACAGCAGTTCAAAAAGCCCCCTCTTCCACACAACACCCTAAGGCGATCACGCGCCAAACGCAATCGTCCGAATCCAATAAATCCACCTCCAATATCAATAAAAGCAAAAAAGCGATGTCGTCGGAAAGCGTTCCATTTTCAGCCGTCATTCTGATCTGCATCGTCTTCTGCATTCTCGCAATCGTCGGATTTTTCCTGCTCTACAATTTGCTCTGCAAGGGTAATATGGAAGAAACCGTTCCTTTGATATCCTCGGCGCGAGATATTACGCACGATATCCGAAATATCGGTATGGAAACGAGGCTACGATGAAAAGCAATATTGAAGGAATCATTATCAGCGGCGTAGGCGGATTGTATTCCGTGCGAAATGAAAGCGGAGAAATTTTCGCTTGTCGCGCAAAGGGAGCTTTCCGTCGCAGAGGACTCACGCCTTTGGTCGGTGACCGCGTTTCGATCCGTCCGCCCGAGGTAAGCGGCAAGGAATATTTCATTGAAGAAATATTCGAGAGAAAAAATTCTCTCATCCGCCCTCCGATGGCAAATCTCGAAACGCTGTTCGTCACCTTTGCACCCAAGGACCCCGAACCCAGCACGCTATATCTTGACAAATTGCTCTCCATCGCAGTTTTCAATCATATCACGCCAGTCGTCGTCATTACAAAGGCGGATATTTCCGAAGATCTCGCAGATAAGTACGCCAGTATCTATAAAAAAACCGGCTTTCCCGTCTTCATTTCCTCCTCCGAGAACGGAACGGGTGTCGATAAGCTCAAGGAATATATTCTTTCTCTGAAAGGAATCTGCGCTTTCGCGGGAGCCTCCGGCGTCGGAAAATCCACCCTCATGAACGCACTCTTCCCTTCACTTGAATTGGACACCGGCGTCCTTTCGGAAAAGATTTCGCGCGGTAAGCACACGACGAGAAGCGTCACGCTTTATCCCATGACCGAACTGATTGAAGGCGTTTCGAGCGATGCGTACGTTGCGGACACGCCCGGCTTTTCCATGCTGGATTTTATCGAGTACGATTTCTATACGCTCGAGGATCTTCCTCACTGCTTCCCCGAATTCGAGCCGTATCTTTCCGAATGTCGTTACACGGATTGCTCTCACACGAAAGAATCCGCAAGCGATTGCGCTATCGCGGCGGCAATCGAAAACAGCGAGATCGCAAAGGAACGTCACGAAAGCTATCTTTCCATCTACGCCGACCTCGTCGGAAAACGTCCGTGGAAGAAAAAATAATCCCGATCCCAACAGATCTGTTGAGCCCCAATTTGTACGGATAGCACAAAAACACCCCTATGGCAGACAATATTAAAATTTAAGCAACATACTGACTTCGTTTTTCAAGCGGAGTCAGTTTTGTTTTTGATTGGATGCGCTCGTTGTTATAAAAACGTATGTACTTACCTATGAGGAGGCGCGCCTCCTCATAGGTTTTTAGCTTTGTACGATGAATACATTCTGTTTTAAGGATAGAGAAAAAGTTTTCCGCCATTGCGTTATCATAAGGATTTCCCTTGCTTGACATTGAGGGCGAAATGTGGTATGCTTGTGTTAGCTTGAAATATGCGTGTGAGGTGTATTGAAAGCCTTGGTCACTGTGGAGTTGCAGCTCTGCAGTGACTTTCTCTTTTCTTTTAGCTGCTCTTATGGTATCTAACACAAGATTGACCGTTTGCTGAGTACCGGTCTTGTATGCGACTATGCTATTGTCATACAAATCCCGAATAATCGAAAGATACAGAACGCCTTGCTTCGTGTGTATATACGAAATGTCTGTTGCCCATTTTTGATTAGGTCGATCTGCTTGGAAATTCTGTTTCCAAAGATTCTCGTATTTGTGAAGACGCTCGGTGTATTTGTAGAATTTGCGACGTCTGATAACAGATAGCAAATTGTACTTTTGCATCACACGCAATATTGTTTTGGGGTTCCGATGTATACCATTACGCTCAAGCAATATATGCACACGACGATATCCGTATGTTTTTCCGCATTTGTCCTGGCATTCCTTGATCTTGTTAGCAAGAGGCATATCCCATGCAGGCTTATCCATTCTTTTGACATAGTCATAGTAGCCACTTCTTGATACCTCGAAGAACCGGCACATCTCACTGATTGAATATTTATCTTTGTGACGATAGATCACCATGTATTTTACGCTTGTCTTCACTTCCTTTCTGTAAGCAAGAGAAAATCCTGCAGCAGTTTGTTCTCCATTTCCAAACTTTTAATACGCCGTTCTTTCATTGCAAGCTGATATTGTAGTTGAGTAACTTTGCTCAATTGTTGAATCGATGGTGGCAACGTTGTTCCATCCTTGCTCGGTCTGCCTTTTCCTTTTATTTGTATTCCGTTTGCTATTTTTCGTTGCTTTCGATTGTATCGTTTGAAAAATCATGTGTTTTTTCATATGATAATCCATAGCGTTCTCCTATTTCTCGTACTGTTAATCCTTTTTCTTTCAGCTCTAACAGCTCTTTTTCGTACTGCTGTATGTGGCGATACTCCCTTGGCATAAAAATCCCTCCTATGGTTTTTTTAATTATACCATAGGAGGGTGTTTTTTGTCATTGTCCGTTTTTAACGGACTTGTTCAATCATTCTGTTGGGATTTTTATATTCAATGAAAACTATGAAAATATGCCATAAAAATCCGTTTTTTCTCAAAAAATTTGCAGAATATTTTTATTTCTATTGACAAACATTTATAAAATGTTGTATAATCATACGCGATATGATAAAAAGATAGAGGCGCGAAAAACATCAGTACCCGAGCATTCCATCCGAAACAGGAACGGCAAAAGGGTTTTTCGCCGAAGCGATAAAAACGATCGGAATTTTTATTCGCTGGGATGCAGGAGAATATCCTGCGCACTGCCGCAGAATTGTGGAGAGCTATCGGTTTTTTCGTAAAGATATGCTTTATGAAACCGCGGCTTTCCGTGGTTTTTCTTTTTGTCAAAAAATTTATAATCAGGAGATTGTCATGACTAAAAACAAAAAGATCGCCCTCATCATTGCTTCGGTGATCATTCTTGCGCTTCTCGTCGTTGCCGCTATTACTGACGGCGCGATGGCTACAGTCGCTTGCCCCGACTGTACCGCAGAGACAGCCGCAGATTGTGAAACCTGCGGAGGCGAAACCGCAGTTCGCGGTTCTATCTGGGCTCTGCTTCCCCCCGTGATCGCAATCGGACTTGCTTTGATCACAAAAGAAGTTTACAGTTCCCTTTTCATCGGCGTTGTTTCCGGTGCGTTGCTTTACAGCAACTTCAGCTTCACAGGCACAATGGATGCCGTAACCTCCAATGGCTTGATTGACGCAATTGCAGGTAACGCAGGTATCTTCCTCTTCCTCGTTGAGCTCGGTATGCTCGTCGCTCTCGTTAACCGCGCAGGCGGTTCTGCCGCATTCGGCAGATGGGCAACCAAGAATATCAAGACCAAGACGGGCGCGATCCTCGCTACCTTCTTCCTCGGTATTCTCATCTTCATTGACGACTATTTCAACTGTTTGACTGTCGGCTCCGTTATGCTCCCCGTAACCGATTCCAAGAAGATCTCCCGCGCGAAGCTCTCTTACATCATCGACTCCACCGCAGCTCCCGTTTGCATGATCGCTCCGATCTCCAGCTGGGCAGCGGCAGTTTCCTCTTATGCAGAGGAAGGAAAAGGCCTCGAGCTCTTCATTTCCGCTATCCCCTACAACTTCTACGCGATCCTTACTCTCGTGTTCATCATTTCCATTACCTTCATCGGTTTTGACTACGGCAAGATGCGTATGTACGAATATCAGTTCGAAAAGACCGGCAAGCCCGTTGATGTTGCAGCAGAAACCAACGCAGCGCAGACAGAAGAACCCAATCCTAAGGGTATCGTCCTCGATCTGATCTTCCCTGTTATCGCTCTCATCGTTTGCTCCGTTCTCGCTCTCGTTTACGTCGGCGGCATTCTCGACGGCGCAGACTTTATCACCGCATTCGCTGATACCGATGCGACCGTAGGTCTCCCGATGGGCGGTCTGATCGCTCTCGTGATCTCCATCGCATATCTCGCGCTCCGCGGCACGCTCTCCGTCAAGGAAAGCCTCTCCGCGCTTCCCGCAGGCTTCAACGCAATGGTTCCCGCAATTCTGATCCTCACCTTTGCAACCGCACTGAAGAACACCACTTCTCTGCTCGGCACAAAGTACTACGTTTACGACCTCATGAGCGGCGCTGCTGAAGGCCTCGCAAACTTCCTCCCCGCGATCATCTTCGTCGTTGCTTGCTTCCTCGCGTTCTCCACAGGTACTTCCTGGGGTACGTTCGGTATCCTCATTCCGATCGTTGTCGCTATCTTCCCCGAAGGCAGCGAGCTTCTCATCATCGGTATGTCCGCTTGCCTTGCAGGCGCTGTTTGCGGTGACCACTGCTCCCCCATCTCCGACACGACCATCATGTCCTCTGCGGGCGCACAGTGCGACCACCTCACTCACGTTTCCACCCAGATTCCTTACGCTCTCACCGTTGCCGGTATCTCCTTCGTGATGTTCATCATCTCCGGCTTCGTTCAGAACATCTGGATCTGCTTCCCTCTCGGTATCGTTCTGACGGTTGCAACCGCATTCGTTCTCAAGCTGATCACCAAGAATCAGAAAATCGAAGAAGTTTAATCCTTCACTTTATCTGCCATCGAAAATCGGTGGCAGATATTTTTTATTTTTTTGTTTTTTGTATTGACAAGTGAAACATCTTTATGTATAATGATTAGAGTAATATTGTAATGGGATATAGCCAAGTCGGTTAAGGCACAAGACTTTGACTCTTGCATTTCGTTGGTTCGAGTCCAACTATCCCAGCCATGATGAGTGTCTGATTTAGATGCAGGCACGAAAAAACGAGAAAAGCGGAGATTTCGAGAAATTTCTCCGCTTTTTTTGACTCTGAAGTTTTTCGAAATTTTGTAGATGCATTTCGGACATTTCGGGTCTGTAGACAGATTCGAACCAGCGAAATGCATTTTTTGATACAGATTCCCCACAGAATCAAATCCGTGGACAGATTCGAACCGCCACACCGTAGGGGTCGGCGCCTCGACGACCCGAAAAGCATCGCACAAACGGGCTGTCGTGGGCGTGTTTGGTGTGGTAAGATTGTTTACAGAATGTGAAGGGACATAGTTTACAATTTTATGGTAAAATAAAGGTATCAAATGTTTGCGGAGGACAAGACGATGCCTTGGAAAGAAAAAGGATTGGAAACTATGAGAAAAGATTT
>JAZRLQ010000093.1:0-3839 GCA_045646925.1 Eubacteriales bacterium | reverse complement strand
GTTTGCCGATTCGATATTGGGCATACCGCTTCCTTTTTGCGGTGTGGTCGTAGGTCCTTTGAGAATAATATGGCAGGATTTGAGTTCAGCCATAACGTCGTCGGGGATCGCCTTGTTGTGAGCGATACGGTTTTCAATGGTGAGACCTTCAATGTTGATAAATTCAACCTTGCCTGCTTCCACGAGATCGGCAAGCATGAATTCGAGAACTCTTCTCGCTTCCGCGGAAATGATCGGACCGATACCGTCGCCGCCGCAAACGCCGATCTTGATGGTTTCAAGCGCTTCGTAATCCACGAAATCGCCCTGCGCCTTCATATCCTCCACGCGGGTAAGCTGCTGACGGAGGATCGCCTTGAATTTTCTTGCGGCTTCTTCAAGGATCGCTTCTTCCTTCAATTTGTCGATACCCTTTGCGGTGCTTTCCTTGACCTTGTCCACGCCCTTATTCAGCGATTTTTCAAGGCTGTCCAACGCATCGGTGATTTTATTCATATAAGTTTTCTTTTCGTTGTTTTCCATGTCAATTGATTCCTTTATCTATCATTATTTTGATCAGCCGTTTGCTCTTGTGTAATTGAGAAGACCGCCCGCGCCGAGGATCGCTCTCTGGCGTTCGGTAGCGTTCAGGCAAAGCGGAATTTCCGCGCCGTTGGTCAGATCCTTGAGAACGAGGGTTTCTTTTGTGGCAACTCCGTTTGCAAAGCCGACGATTTCAAGCGCGTCGCCTTCACTGATCTTATCATAGTCCGCAGGATCTGCGAAGGTCAACGGTACGATACCGAAGTTGATGAGGTTTGCAACGTGGATTCTCGCGAAGCTCTTGGCAACGACAGCCTTCACGCCGAGATAGAGCGGAACGAGTGCCGCGTGCTCACGGGAGGAGCCCTGACCGTAGTTCACGCCGCCGACGATGATACCGCCGTCCTTTGCCTTTGCGCGCTCGGGGAAATCCTTGTCGCAGACGGTGAAGCAGAATTCGGAAAGCTTCGGTACGTTGGAGCGGTAAGGAAGGATTTTCGTACCTGCGGGCATGATGTGGTCGGTCGTGATATTGTCGCCAACCTTGAGGATCAGATCGCAGGTAAGGTCCTCTGCGGGCGCTTTGCCTACGGGAATCGGCTTGATGTTGGGACCGCGTTCAACGGTAATTTCTTTTGCTTCTTCTGCGGAAGCGGGCATTTCGATCAGATTATCGTTAACGACAAAATGCGTGGGAACCTGAATTTCGGGTGCCTTGCCGAGCGAAGTGGGATCGGTGAACACACCGGTGATCGCGGAAGCAGCCGCCGTTTCGGGAGAAACGAGGTAAACCTGCGCATCCGCAGTGCCACTTCTCGCAAGGAAGTTACGGTTGAAGGTACGGAGGCTGACGCCTGCGGACTTCGGAGAGAAGCCCATGCCAATGCAAGGACCGCAAGCGCATTCGAGAATTCTCGCGCCCGCCGCGATCAGATCGGCGAGAGCGCCGCACTGCGCAAGCATGGTGTATACCTGCTTGGAGCCGGGAGAAATAGAAAGGCTGACGTCGGGATGAACGGTCTTGCCCTTGAGCATTGCCGCAACAGTCAGCATATCGAGCATGGAGGAATTCGTGCAGGAGCCGATACAAACCTGATTGATCTTCATACCCTGAAGCTCGGAAACGGGTTTTACGTTATCGGGGCTGTGAGGACAAGCCGCAAGAGGCGTAAGCGCGCTGAGATCGACAGTGTATTCTTCATCGTATACTGCGTCCGCGTCGGGAGCGAGCGCTACGAAATCCGCTTCTCTTTCTTCAGCCGCAAGGAACGCTCTCGTTACCTCGTCGGAGGGGAAAATGGAGGTGGTCGCGCCGAGCTCCGCGCCCATATTGGTCACGGTCGCTCTCTGCGGAACGGAGAGAGAAGCAACGCCTTCGCCGCCGTATTCCACGATCGCGCCGACACCGCCCTTTACGCCGAGCAGACGGAGAACCTCGAGAATGATGTCCTTCGCGCCGACGTAATCGGAAAGCTTGCCGACGAGATTGACGTGGATGATCTTGGGCATGGTGATATAATACGTACCGCCGCCCATAGCAACGGCAACGTCAAGACCGCCCGCGCCCATACCGAGCATACCGATACCGCCCGCGGTGGGAGTATGGCTGTCGGAGCCGATCAGCGTCTTTCCGGGAACGGCAAAGCGTTCGAGGTGGACCTGATGGCAGATACCGTTACCGGGTCTGGAAAAACGAACGCCGTGCTTCTTCGTAACGGTCTGAATATAGCGGTGGTCGTCGGCGTTTTCGAAGCCCGCCTGCAAGGTATTGTGGTCGATATATGCAACGGAAAGCTCCGTCTTTACACGTTCGATGCCCATCGCTTCGAGCTGAAGGTACGCCATCGTACCCGTTGCGTCCTGCGTGAGCGTCTGATCAATGCGAAGACCGATCTCCGTACCGGGAATCATTTCTCCGGATACGAGATGGTTCTTTATAATTTTTTGCGCAATGGTATATCCCATGATCGCTGTACTCCTTTTATCATTACTGTTTTATATCTGAATTTTCCGAAAAACCGATTATACGGAGGTCTCCTCGTTTCCCGCGAGAACGACGAGCATATTTTCCATCGCTCTTTCAATATGCGCGCTGGTAAGCTGCTCCGCCTTCTGCGCGTTTCCCGTCAGAATGGCATTCAGAATCTCTTTATGCTCCTCGAGCGTTTTCGAAAGTCTTCCCGGTACACAGAGCGACTGACTGCGGTAAGCCTTTGTATTACAGTGCAGATCGGAAAGAATTCTTTCGATCGTGCGGCTTCCGCTCGCTTCATAGATCATACGGTGAAATGCGGTGTCAAGCTCTTCGGTATGCTCCGTATCTTGTCTTTGCATGTAAAATTCGAAAAGCGCAACGTTTTCGGAAAGCGCCTGCTTTTCTTCTTCCGTAATTTTTTCCGCAGCCATCGCAGAGGCAAGACCCTCAAGTCTCATGCGGATGCGGTAGATATCAACGATATCCTCCTTGGCGATCCCGATGACGACGGCGCCTCTGTTCGGGATCAGAGATACCAGACCGTCCTCGGAAAGACGCTGCAACGCGCTTCTCACGGGGGTTCTGCTGACACCGAGCTTCTGCGTGAGCATATGCTCCGTCAGCGATTCCCCTTTTTTATATTGCCCGCAAAGGAGCGCTTCTCTCAATTCATTGTAAACTCGCGCTTCCAAAGAAGCCGAACCTTGACGAATCATACGAAAGCACCTCTCATTTGCCGAATCTGCCGGGTGCAAGTCTTTCTATGATTTCTACGAGCTCTTCGTCACCCATAAGAGTGGTTCTGCCTTCGTTATACTGCTCGTCGATCTCTTTCTTGATCGCGATAACGAGCGGATCCTGCTTGCCGACCATGCTTTCGCCCTTGAGTCTGTAATAATTATTCATCCAGTAAGCAATACCCGCAAGTCCGGAGGTTCCGGATACGGAAACGGAGGCGGGACGGTTCAGGATCTTTTCCGTATCGAAAATATTGTAGATCTCCGCGTCCTTCATCATACCGTCCGCATGGATTCCCGCTCTGGTCACGTTGAAGTTGCTTCCGACGAAGGGAGTCATGGCGGGGATATCGTAATGCAATTCGTTCTTGAAGTATTCCGCGATCTCGGTGATCACGGTGGGATCCATGCCGTCGAAGGAGCCCGTCAACGAAGCGTATTCGATGACCATCGCCTCGAGCGGAACGTTGCCCGTACGTTCACCGATACCGAGCAAGGAGCAGTTTACGCCGGAAGCGCCGTACAGCCATGCCGCAGTCGCGTTGGCAACGCCCTTGTAAAAGTCGTTATGTCCGTGCCATTCAAGCATTTCGGAGGTAACGTCG
>JAZRLQ010000092.1:0-2100 GCA_045646925.1 Eubacteriales bacterium | reverse complement strand
GGATCGTTCAACAGGAAGTTCGGGGCGGCGGCGTCGCAGAACGAGCTGCTGGGGGCCCTTGCTTAGGACCCCGAGATCCCGTGGGAGCGCGTCAACGCCTTCCATATGGACGAGTACATCGGACTTTCCGCCGACGCGCCGCAGGGCTTCGGTAATTTTCTGAAGTCCCATATCTTCGGACTCGCGCCCTTCAGAAGCGTCAACTATATCGATATCTCCGCCGAAGATCCCGAAGCGGAATGCGCGCGCTACGCCGCGATCCTCGAAAAATATCCCACGGACATCGTCGTGATGGGCATTGGCGAGAACGGCCATATCGCCTTCAACGATCCGCCCGTCGCGGATTTCAAGGACAAAAAGGTAGCGAAGCCCGTTCTTCTCGATGAGATCTGCCGCAATCAGCAGGTCAACGACGGCTGCTTTGCCACCATCGACGACGTGCCGAAATACGCCATCACACTCACCGTTCCCACCCTCTTCGCAGGCAAATACCTCTTCTGTATCGTCCCCGCGAAGACGAAGGCGAACGCCGTCGAGGCAACCCTCTGCGGTGAGATCGGCGAGGCTTGCCCCGCAACCGTCCTCCGTCTGCACGAAAACGCGATCCTCTACCTCGATCCCGATAGCGGAGCGAGGGTTTGACCTCCCGAAAGCCTTCCCCGAGAGGAAGGCAAGTATGAGGGTGCCCCTACTACCTTTTTTACTAAAACTTGACACTCAAGCTAAGAATCCAAAAGGCTCCTTCCGAGAGGGAGCTCCGCCGCAAGGCGGTGAGGGAGAGTGCGTGCAATGGTGATCAGAACTTGGACTTGTTTTTGCATAATCTGAATTTTGCACGTAAACAAATCAATATTTGGAAACCGTTATTTGCGCCCTCTCCTTCCGTCAACCTTACGGTTGCCACCTTCCTCCCGGAGGAAGGCTTTTACTTTTAAATGAAACAATGCATCACAACCATGACGTTATGATAGCCCCCGAAATTTCGGGATCATCAATTTTACTGTTTTGAGGCAAAGCATGAAACGAATCAAAAGCGATAAAATCATTCTGGAAGACCGTCTGCTTGACGGCTACATCTATTTCAAAAACGGCAGGATCATGGACGTGACCTCCGCCGTCTATCCCGTCGAGGAGGAATTCGATCTGACGGGCTTGTACGTCAGCGCGGGCTTCATCGACATTCACACGCACGGAGGCGGCGGAAACCCCTTCGAAGGAAGCGTGGACGATATCGTCGGCGGCTGTAATTTTCACCTCCGCCACGGAACGACCTCGATCTGTCCCACGATCTCCGCGGCAGAATTCGAAAGCATGGCGCGCTCGGTGAAAAACGTTGCCGACGCCATGGAGGACAGTCGTATCGAGAATACCGTCCTCGGCGTACATCTCGAGGGACCTTATCTTTCCCGCAAGCAAGCGGGCGCGCAATGCGCGGACTTCATCACCGCGCCGCAGGAGAAGGACTATCTCCCCTTGCTCGAGGAATACGGCGATATGATCATCCGCTGGAGCTACGCCCCCGAAAACGATGAGGGCGAACGCTTCGCGAAGGCTCTGCGCGACTACGGCGTCGTTGCCGCCGCGGGACACACCGACGCGATCTACGACGATCTCATGCGCGCAAAGGAAAACGGCTGCAAGCTCATCACGCACCTCTATTCCTGCACCTCGACGGTCACGAGAGATCACGGCTTCCGCAGACTCGGCGTCATCGAAACGGCGTATCTCGACGACGATATCTTCGTTGAGATCATCTGCGACGGCAAGCATTTGCCGCCCGAGCTGATCAAGCTCATCTATAAGATCAAGGGCGCGGACAAGATCGCGCTCATCACCGACAGTCTCGCGCTCGCGGGAACGAGCGAAACGCACGGCTTCATGCAAAGCACGGAATTCGTCATCGAGGACGGCGTTTGCAAGCTCATGGACAGAAGCGCCTTCGCGGGAAGCATTGCCACCGCGGACAGATTGCTCCGCGTCGCCGTCAAGGAAGCGAATATCTCGCTCCTCGACGCTGTGAAAATACTGACGAAAACCCCCGCCGCCATCATGGGTCTGCCCAAGTCGGATCGTAGCCATGTCGTTCTGTGAGCCAAGGAG
>JAZRLQ010000091.1:0-44880 GCA_045646925.1 Eubacteriales bacterium | reverse complement strand
CGACTGACACAAAGACCCGTCCAAAAAGAAATTTACGCGCTTTGCGACGAAATCGGTCTGATGTTGCAAACCGACCTTCCGCTCTTCACGGTCATGCGCCGCACGAAATTCGCGGAGGGCATCCGCCAATCGGAGGAAATGGAAAAGAGAATCCGCTCCCATCCGTCGAGCATTCTGATCTCTTATATGAACGAGCCCATGGCAAACGGAGGAAACCGTCCGCACAGACATCTCGTGCGCGAGGAAACGGACGCTTTTTACGCCGCTTGCGACTCTGCCGTCCATCTTTTGAATCCCGATCGCGTGATCAAACATATTGACGGCGACTACGATCCGCCGGACAACACGCTCCCCGACAACCACTGCTATTGCACGTGGTATAACGGGCACGGCATCGACATGGGCAAGCTGCACCGCGGCTACTGGCTCGGTGTCAAGGACGGCTGGTACTACGGTTGCGGCGAATTCGGCGCGGAAGGTCTCGATCCCGTTCCGCTCATGCGCGCACGTTATCCGAAGGAATGGTTGCCCGCAACGGCGGAAGAAGAAAAGATCTGGACCCCCGCCAAGATCAAGGACTCTCAAAGCGGAAATATGCATTATTTCTATTACGACACGCAAGACGATCTTGAAAATTGGGTCAGAGAAAGCCACATCCACCAAAGCTTCGGTACAAAATTGCAGACCGAAGCATTCCGCCGCGATCCCAACATGGTCACCATTGCCATCCACCTCTTCATCGATGCATGGCCTTCCGGTTGGATGAAGACCATCGTGGACTGTGAACGCAATCCCAAGCCCGCGTATTTTGCTTATCAGGACGCACTGACACCTCTGATGATCAATATCCGCTCCGACAGGAAAACGTATTTTTCAAACGAGACCGTCAAAACAGAGCTTTTCATCTGCAACGATACGCATATCACCTCCGATGGTCACAAAATGCGCCTTGAGCTTTTGAAGCAAGACGGCACGCTTGCGCTCTGTGGCGAATACGACGCAAAATTCAGCGAGAACAGCTCGTTCATGCAAGGCGAGATCACCTTCAAAGCGCCGCAAACCGATCACCGCGCGGCTTACACCCTGCGCGCGATCCTTCTCGACAAGAACGGCGAGGTCATTCACTATTGCGACGAGCCTATGGAATTTTTCCGTGAGGAAGAGATCGCAGAGCCCACCGCATTGATCTGCGATGCCTATGAGCTTCCGACCAAGATGAAAACGATCGTCGAGGAAGCCGAAAAAGGCAAGACCGTCATTCTGAACGGACTCCGTCCCGGTGAATATCAATTCGGTGACACGCTCACCGTCAAGGTAAAAGCCTGCGGTATGCGCCCGCTCCATTTCGTTTCGAGAAAGACGGGACATCCGCTCGTCAAAGGATACGCGCCCTACGACTTCCGCCTTTGGTACGATCAGAAAGCGGATATGATCACGCCGCTGATCCGATGCACCTTCACCGCAGAAGGAGCAAAGCCTATTCTCACGAGCGGAAACAGTCTGAAGGGTAGCGCGTGGGGACAGCCCCTCTATCCCGCGCTCGCCTGCGCAGAATTTAAACTCGGACGAGGAAAGCTGATCATCAACCAAGTCGACTTGGCTTCCCATATGATGAACCCCGTCGCAAGAAGCTTCTACAACCGATTGGTTCAGTACGAATAAAAGCGCTTTGCAGAAAGGACGTTCCCATGAAAAACAAGAAATTTCTGGCGATCATTCTGCTTTGCATTTACGCCGTCGCATTGTACTGGCTTATCGCACAGCAGACGGAATATCCATTGGAAACACTCGTGGTCCTCTTCTCCGCGGTCCCCTTTTCCATTATCATTCACGAGCTCGGACACTTGATCGGAGGTCTTCTGACGGGATACCGACCCATTTCCTTCCGTATTTTTTCCTGTATGCTGGTCAAGATCGACGGAAAATGGCAATACAGACGCTCGTCCGTCCCAGGAACGGGCGGACAGTGTCTGATGGCGCCGCCGAGAATGAAAAAAGGCTACTATCCCTTTGCGTTATATAATTTGGGCGGCATTCTCTTTTGCGGTTACCTTTCCCTGATCCTCATCATCGCCTCGTTCTTCCTCCCGAACGCAACGGCAGGCTTTCATCTCGCGCGATTCGGTCTTGTCTCTTTTCTCATGAATCTGTTCAACGCCATCCCCACGAACGGAAAAAGCATGGTCAACGACGCTACGAATATGAAGATGGCGCGAAAAAGCAGTGCCGCCAAGCGCGCGCTTTGGAACCAACTCGAATACGTTTCATTACACGCGCAAAACGTTCCCACCGCCGATATGCCCGAGGAGCTTTTCTTCATGCCGGACAAAACGGAGCTTTCCAATCCGCTCATCATCTGGCAGGTGCTTGCAGTCGTCGAACGTCTCGAGGACAAAGGTGACTATCAAAAGGCACGAGCCGCCATCGCCTTCGCGCTCGGCAACGCGCCCTTCATTTTCCCTTTATATAAGTACGCATTGCAGCTGGAAGCGATCTATCTGGATAGCATTCTCGGCGACGAGTCCTCTCTCGCGGACGAATATTATGAGCAGGTGAAAAAGATCCCCGCGCTGCGCACGCTCGCCTCTTTCCACAGAGCCTCCTACGCACATCTTCTTTTGAGCAAAAAGGACCCCTCCGCCGCGCAAAAGGCGCTGGAGGATTATCAGAAGAAACTCAAAAAGCTCCCGTTCCAAGCGGAAGCGGATTTTGAACAAAAACAACTTGAATACATCCGACAAATCAATGTCTGATGAACGATCGGAGGAATCTACATGCAAATCATCATCATCGGCGGCGGCACCGTCGGCGCTGCCATTTGTAAACAGCTTTCGTCCGAAGGACATGACCTCACCGTGATAGACACGGATCGAAACACGCTGAACGAAATATCCAACGTCTGCGACGTTTTCGGACTCACGGGAAACGGAGCGGACATCTCCGTGCTTCGTGAAGCAGGCGCAGAAAAGGCAGAGCTTCTGATCGCGCTCACCTCCGGCGACGAGATCAATATTCTCGCTTGCGCCGCCGCGAAAAAGCTCGGAACGAACCACACCATCGCGCGCGTGCGAACGCCGGAATACGCCGAGCTTATGCATTTCATGAAGGAAGATATGAATTTGTCCTTCACCGTCAATCCCGATCTCGCGGTCGCAAAATCCATTCATCGTATGCTTCGTTTTCCGTCTCTGGCAAAAATCGACACCTTATGTCACGGGCGCGTCGAGCTTGCCGAGGTTCTGATCACGAAGGATTCCTTCCTCTGCGGCATGAAGCTCGCAGATCTCCGACACAAATTCCATTATGATTTTCTCGTATGCTCCGTACTGCGCGACGAGATCGGCTATATCCCGTCCGGTGATTTTTCGTTGGAGCCGGGCGACCTCGTCTGCATTACGGCATCGGAGGAGGATCTACCCCATCTGTTAAAGGAATTCGGACTCCGTAGCGATCCCGTCAAAAACGTGCTGATCGTCGGAGGCGGACGCACAACGCGTTATCTGCAAAAAATGCTCCACCAAAGCAAGATCCGTATGTCCATTATCGAGAAGGACAAAACGCGTTGCCGCGAGCTTGCGGAGCTTTATCCCTGCACCGTCATCTGCGACAACGGCACCAAGCAGGAGCTACTTCTCGACGAGGGATTGGAGCAGATCGACGCGTTTCTCGCCATATCCGATTCCGACGAAGAAAACGCCATCGTTTCCATGTATGCAAAAACCGTATCGCACGGCAAGATCATCACACGCATAAACTCCATGTCCTACGCAGAGCTTTTCAAGGACATCGGACTCGACGGCATCATCTCTCCCCAAACTTCCACCGTCAATAATATCGTCCGTTACGTCAGATCCGTGGCAAACGCGCACAGAGACGAGACGTCAGAGATCGAATCGCTCCATCGTTTCATGGAGGATCGCGTGGAAACGCTCGAATTTCTGATCAAAAAGGAGATTGACGGAATAACGGGCGTTCCTCTGAGGCTGCTTCGCAAACGCCCGGGCATTTTGATCGCTTGTATCGTGCGAAACAACCGCGTCATCATTCCCAACGGTAATGACGAGATCCGCAGCGGAGATACCGTCATTATCGTAACGGCACAGGGACAGATGAAGAGCATTAAGGATATTCTTCGTTGATATGAATACGAAAATGATCCGATACCTTCTCGGTATCACGCTACTGATCGAAGCAGGGCTGATCCTTTTTCCGCTGCTTGTCGCCCTGTTGTATGATGAACCCGCTTATCCTTTTCTGATCACCGTCGGGATCCTCGTCCTCATTTCGTTGCCATGCGTTATTTTCAAGCCGAAAAACACGAGGATCTTCGCGAAGGAAGGCTTCGTATGCGTTGCGAGCGCATGGCTTCTCATGTCTCTGTTCGGCGCGATTCCCTTCGTTCTCAGCGGCGCGATTCCAAACGTGATCAGCGCATTCTTCGAGACCGTCTCGGGATTTACGACGACGGGAGCTTCCATTCTGACGGAGGTCGAAAGCTTGCCGAAGGGCATTCTGTTCTGGAGAAGCTTCACGCATTGGATCGGCGGCATGGGCGTGCTCGTATTCATGCTCGCCATACTTCCTCTTGCAGGAGGGCAGAATATGTACCTCATGAGAGCGGAAGTGCCCGGTCCCACAAAAAGCAAGCTCGTCCCGAAAATGCAAAATTCCGCGCTGATCCTTTACGGCATTTACGTCGTGATGACGGTCGTTCTGTTTCTTCTCCTTCTTCTCTGCAAGATGGACGTATATCACGCGCTCGTCAACACCTTTGCGACGGCGGGAACGGGTGGATTTTCCGTCCTCAACACCTCCATCGCGGGATATGAAAACCCTGCGGCTGAATGGGTCATCTCCGTTTTCATGCTTCTTTTCGGCATAAATTTCAACTTATATTATTTTATTCTCATCAAGCGCTTCCGCGAGGTCAGAAAAAACGAGGAGCTTCGCGTTTTTCTCGCCGTATGTCTGATCTCCACCGTCGCGATCGCGATCAATACGCACAGTCTCTTCGACAACGTCGGCGATTGTATCCGCGCCGCATTTTTTCAAGTCACGACGATCATTTCGACCTGCGGCTTTGCAACCGTGGATTTCAATCTGTGGCCCGCTCTTTCGCAGACGATCCTGATACTTCTCATGCTGATCGGCTCCTGCGCAGGCTCAACGGCGGGCGGTCTCAAGATCTCCCGCGTGATTCTGATCTGCAAGGGAACGTTGCGAGAGATCCGTCACGTGCTTCGTCCCAAATCGGTCAACGTCGTCCGATTGGATGGAGAACCCGTTTCGGAGGACGTCGTCCGTTCCGCGATCGGATATCTCGCACTTTACGTTCTTCTTCTGGTTTCCACAGTGCTTGTCATTTCCGTTGACGGATACAGTCTGGAAACCAACATCACCGCAACCATCGCTTGTCTCAACAACATCGGCCCCGGTCTCAAGGAGGTCGGTCCGACGGGAAACTTCTCCGGCTATTCCCTTTTCTCCCAATTTTTGCTCACGCTCAATATGCTGCTTGGCAGACTTGAGATCATTCCGATGGCGGTTCTCTTTTCCCCATTCATGTGGAAAAACGTCTTTGATCAAAGAAAATTGGATAAACGCAAGTCTTAAAGCATTCAAAAACCTCGGTAAGCGTATCGCTTGCCGAGGTTTTTTGCGTTTCATATCATTCGGAAAAATTCGTTCTAACCACACGTTCGCATTCGGAGGGCGAATATACGAAGCTATCGATATGCGTGCGCGTTTCGAAATAATCGAATCGATAATCCGAGGGCGCGGTGCTGCTATACGCGTCCACCAACACCAGCTTCACCTTCATTTTTTCGGGAATGATGTTTTTTATGTAGACCGCGGCGCGCTGTCCCGGCGTAACGCCCTCTCTGTATTCCGCAAGCCCCGCCAGATTCGGCGTCAATTCCACGAAAATTCCGTATGGCTCAACGCTTCGTACGACACCCGCGATCGTCTGACCAATCTCGAATTTCGACACGTTCTCCTCCCACGTGCCGAGCAATTCCTTATGAGAAACGTAAATACGCGATGTTTCGTAATCAATACTTTTGATCACCGCCTTGATCCGCATACCTGTATAAAAACGATCCCGCGGGTGCGAAATACGGGAAACGGAAATGCAATCAATGGAAAGAAGAGAGATCACACCGCACCCGATATCCACAAACGCGCCGAAGGGCTCCAAATGCGTCACTTGCGCGTCAACGACGTCGCCCGGAAGCAATGTCATCAGATAATTTTCAAGACAAGCCTTTTGCGCCGCTTTTCTCGAAAGGATCGCCACGGTCTCCCCATGCTCGATCGCAAAGCCGATCACCTTGAACGCCACCGTTTTTCCCACGCGTGTGATCACGGCGATATCTTTGATTTCTTCACCCGAAGGCAGATAAACCGCCTCCGATCTCGGAATTTTCCCTTTCATGGAGCCGAGATCGACGTAAAGAGAAAATTCCGAGTCGCAAAGCGTTGCCTGCGCTTCCAATATTTTTCCCGTGGCGAGTGCTTTTTCCAGTGTATTCTGTGAATAAAAGGATTCCTTGCCTTCCGTACCGACGAAAAATCCTTCCGGTTTGTACATTTGTGTATTCATGAGTTTCCTCCGCTTTTTCAGTTAGATATATGATCTATCATATGCACAGAAGCGGGAAACTATGACATAAAAACTGCCCGACTTCCTTTCGGAAATCGGGCAACGTTCACTCAATCATGCGCAAAAGAATGCGACGAGAGCCTTGTGAACCATATAAACGTCGGTCTTGGAAACAACTTCGTAGGGAGCGTGCATGGAGAGCACCGGAACGCCGAGGTCGATGACGTCGATGTTGTATTTCGCGATATATTTCGCAACGGTACCGCCGCCGCCCTGGTCGATCTTACCAAGCTCGGAGGTCTGCCAGATAACGCCTGCCGTGTCGAGAATATTGCGAATATAGCCTGCGAATTCAGCGGAAGCATCGTTGGTGCCGGATTTACCCTTCGCACCGGTGTACTTGGTGATAACGACGCCGTTGTTTACGAAGCAAGAGTTCTTTCTTTCGGAAACCTCGGGGAAGTTGGGATCAAACGCTGCGTTAACGTCAGAGGAAAGGCACTTGGAATTTGCTCTGACAACGATATCGGAAACGCCGAGAGTGTTTGCGAGATCCGCAATGATATCGTAATACATATTGCTCTGCATACCGGTATTGCCGTCGGAACCAACCTCTTCCTTGTCAGCAAGAACTGCCATGATGGTGTGCTTGGGATCCTTTACTGCCATAAGAGCGGTAAGAGAAGGATATGCGCAAACGCGGTCGTCGTGACCGTAAGAGCCGATAAGGCTTCTGTCAAAGCCGATATCGCGAGCCTTGAAGGTGGGAACTGCGGAAAGCTCTGCGCTGATGAAGTCAGCCTCCGTCATGCCGTACTTATCGTTGAGGATCTTCATGATATTGAGCTTAACTGCTTCGGGAATATCCTTGTCAAACGGTCTGGAGCCGGAAAGGATGTTGAGCTGTTCACCTGCGATCACGTCCTTTGCGGGCTTCGACATCTGGTTTGCGGCGAGGTGAGGAAGAAGATCGTCGATGTAGAATACGGGATCGGATTCGTCTTCGCCGATCACGATGTCAACAATCGAGCCGTCAGCCTTCACAACAGAGCCGTGGATAGCAAGCGGAATTGCGGTCCACTGGTATTTTTTGATACCGCCGTAGTAGTGAGTCTTGAGGAAGCCGAGACCGTCTGCCTCGTAAAGAGGATGAGCCTTCAAGTCAACGCGGGGAGAGTCGATGTGGGAAGCGGCAAAATACACGCCGTTTTCAATGCCTTCCGTACCGATCACGAAAGCGGAAAGACCTTTGCCGCGGTTGTTGTAGTAGTACTTACCGCCTGCGGTCACAGCCATACCGAAGGAATACGGAACGAAGCCTTCGGCCTCCAGCATTTTGATGCTTTCCTTTACGCATTCTCTCTCGATCTTACCTGCATCAAGGTACTTTTTGTAACCCTCTGCGTAATCGTATGCCGCAGCAATGTCCTCGTCGGACAACTCGTTATAAGTATTCTTCGCCTTATAGAAGAGCTGCTCCTTGAGAAGTTGAGCTTGAGATTTGTTTTCAGACATAATATATTTCCTTTCTCATAAAAAATTTTTTATTTTAAAGGCGCTTATCTCGGATAACGCGCACAATATTCCTTATAATATTTCATCACGTTCTTCACGTAATTTCTTACACCCTCATCGGGAATCTTTTCGATGATCAGAGTTTCTCCGTCATTGGAATACTCCTTATTATTAAGCCAACGTTTTACGTTTCCGATACCGCCGTTATAAGCGGCAACGATCTGCTCCGTTCCCGTCAGACGATCGGAAAGCCAACGCAGATAATACGTTCCGCACATCACGTTGAATTTCCCGTTTCGCAGATCCTCGTAATTCTCGCTCAGCGCCAACGGTCCTTTGATATCCTCCTCGTATGTAGAACGAAGGATCTGCATAAGACCTTTTGCGCCGGTATGGGAAAGACATTGGGGATCAAATGTACTTTCCGCGCGGATGATAGCCATGACCAGACGGGAATCGATTCCGTATTCCTTGCCGTAAAGAAGCGCCCATTCGTGACAGACGTTCTCGGGGATCCGCTTTCCCGTTTCGGAAACCGAACCGTAAAGAGCGTCGTACATGGATTTGTAGTAAAGAACGGTATTCACGTAATTCTGCGTTCCCTTGATCGGGATCTGCTCGACGTCCAACACGCCGTTTTCATCCACGTAACCTGCATCGCGCCATTTATTGACGTTGCCGACGCCCGCGTGATAAGCCGCCAACGCCTCCACCGACGTTCCGTAATACGCGTACCATTTGGAAAAATACCATACGCCCGACTGAATATTCGTTTCGGGATCGTAGAGATTGGACGGATCGCTGTCTTTGCCTATCTTTTTACTGATATCCTGTTCGTACGTTTCGGGCATGACCTGCATAAGACCGATCGCTCCTGCGTAAGAAACGATCTCCGGACGGAAGCTGCTTTCCGCTTTCATGATGGCGTACACCAGATTCGGCTCCATACCGTAGAAATTTGCGTGTTGCTCTACGTGTGCGCGATATTCACGGGGATAGATCGTCGCGTCAATCAACGGCTTTGCATAACCGGAAGCGGTCGAAAACAGCATACCCAGAAAAAGTACGCCGATCACACCGAGACGAAAAAGTTTTCTGACCCAGATACGAATCACAGTGGCACCACCTTATATTTCATCTATATATATAAATCTTTTCAAGTAGACCGTCAAGAGCACTCAAAAGGATTCGTTCATCGCCATTATTTTCGAGGATGTAATCACAGGCTTCTCGGAAAAACCTCTCGTCGTGCTGTGAGCGCAAACGCGCGCGAAGCTCTTCCTCGCTTCGATGGTCACGGGCGCAGAGGCGTTTGATCGCCGTTTCCACGTCCACCGTCACACCGATCACACAGTCGCAGTATTTTTCGAGTCCGTATTCGAAGAGAAGCGGCGCATCCAAAACGGCGGAGACATCCGACGATTTCACAGCTTCGATCTCCTCCGTTACGGCTCGCATAATGAAGGGCGACACCGTTTCATTGAGTCTCTTCAGCTCCTTCGGATCGGAAAACACAAGCGAACCAAGCTTTTTCCGATCGACCTTATCTTCGCGAATATAGTCCTCACCGAAAGTGTCTCTGATCAATCGAAGATAGCGGACATCCTCATATAGAGCATGTACGAGAGCGTCGCAATCAATGATGCGAAAGCCTTTTTTTTCAAGCAGTGCGGCGACCGTGCTTTTGCCGGCGCCGGACATACCCGTAAGTCCGATTAACATAGTTTTCCTCCGTTTTTGGAAATCATCAGATATAAATGACCGTATATGCCGAAGCCTTCAGCATACGGTTATAAAGCGCAAGTCCAATGCCTTCGGCTTTTCCGACGACGGCGTAGATCGCGGAAGCATCTGTTTCGTCAAAGCGGCGCAGACAGTCGAAGAGAAGATGAGAATGCGCCTTGTCATCCTGCTTTTCTCCATATGAATATACGTATTCTCCCCGCAGGAAAGGAAGATATTCATCGTAACACAAAATACCCGATTTCGGATCGTCGGAAAGCTTTTCACGGAAAAATCCGATCGCTTTCTGATCGAAGTCCTCGTCGTTTTCGTTTTTCGCGCGGAGCAGATAAACTCTTGCGCGCGGAGCATAGTGGCGGGATTTCATACCGGGAGCCTCGGGCGCGGTGCCCTCGGGCAAACGATCGAGAATACCGTTGTCGAGAACGACGTTCTCGCACACCGTGCGCAGCATTTCGGGCGTGATCGCGCCGGGGCGCAGAAGAATGAGACGTTCACCGTCGATCTTAACGATCGTGGATTCCAACCCAACCTCCGCTTCGCCTCCGTCGATAATGCAATCGATCCTGCCGTTCAAATCGCAAACAACGTGGTGCGCTGCTGTCGGACTGGGTCTGCCGGAAACGTTGGCGCTCGGCGCCGCCACGGGAACGCCTGCAAGTCGGATCAATTCACGCGCCACGGGATCACCGGGGCAACGGACACCGACCGTCTGCAAGCCGCCGGTTACCGAAAACGGAATATTTTCCTTCTTCGGAAGAACGACCGTCAGAGGACCGGGCATAAACGCCCTCGCCAATTTTTCATAAAGCCCGTTTGTGTGCGCGTATTTTCCGGCATCGGAGGGACGCGCGATATGAACGATCAAAGGATTGTCGCTCGGTCTTCCCTTTGCCGCGTATATCTTCCCCGCCGCGTCCGCGTCAAGCGCGTTTCCGCCGAGTCCGTAAACCGTCTCCGTCGGAAAAGCGACGAGTCCACCCTCTGCAAGCACCTTCGCGGGAAACGAAAGTTGCTCGGCAAAAGGCTTCGTAAAATCTATTTTAATGAATTCTGTTTTCATAATTTATTTCGTCATTCCGTTTTTTGAATCATATTTCAGAAATTCTCCGCGTCCCCCTTGCCCAAACGCTCCGCCGTATCCGCGGAGATCAAAGCGTTGACGACAGCGTCGATCTTTCCGTTCATAAACGTATCCAAGGTATAGAGCGTGAGTCCGATTCTGTGATCGGTCACTCTGCCCTGCGGGAAATTATAGGTTCGGATCCTTTCGCTTCGGTCGCCCGTGCCGACTTGTCGGCGGCGCTCGTCCGCGATCTCACTGTCCCTCTTTGTTTTTTCGATATCGTAAAGCTTTGCGCGCAGAAGCTTCATCGCCTTGTCTCTGTTTTTGAACTGACTTCGTTCCTCCTGACATTCGACGACAATACCGCTCGGCTTGTGCAGAATGCGGATCGCAGATTCCGTTTTGTTGATGTGCTGACCGCCCGCTCCGCTGGATTTGCAGGTTTCGATCTCAAGATCGGCGGGATTGATGTCGACCTCGACCTCTTCGACCTCGGGGAGAACCGCCACCGTCACCGTGGACGTATGGATCCTTCCCTGCGATTCCGTCTGAGGAACGCGTTGCACACGGTGAACGCCGCTTTCGAATTTCAGCTTCGAATACGCGCCGTCACCATCCACGGAAAAGGAAACCTCCTTGAATCCGCCGAGCCCCGTCTCGTTCAAGGAAAGCAGCTCCGTTTTCCAGCCGGAAGCCGCCGCATACATGGAATACATACGATAGAGATCGTACGCAAACAACGCGGATTCGTCACCGCCCGCGCCGCCTCGGATCTCCACGATCACGCTTTTGTCATCGTTCGGATCGCGCGGCAAAAGAAGGATCTGTAATTCCTTTTCGCAAAGAACGAGCTTTTCCTTCGCGAAGACAAGCTCCTCCTCCGCAAGCGCGCGAAGCTCTTTGTCAGAGCCGTCGGCTTCTTCCAATAATAAGAGAGCTTCTTCTTCGGACGCCTTCGCCTTCTTGTATTCCCTGAATTTTTCAACGATCGGAGCGAGCTTTTTGTGTTCCTTCATCATCTCGCGAAAGCGATCTGCGTTCCCCGCGATTTCGGGAACGGAAAAGCTTTCCTCGATTTGTTCGAATCGGGATTCTATCCCAATCAGTTTATCCAGCATACAAACTTCTTCTCCTTTCGCTTAAAATCTCATACCATTATATATTATACTATATCTTTTTTGTAATTGCAATAAAAAAATCAAATTCCGTCCAACAAAAAATTCATTCACCCTCATTTGCGATTAAGCGAGAAAACGAGAGATATCGAGAGAAAAACGGAGATGTTGATTTGCTAAATTAAATTTTTTAAAAAACTTTTCAAAAAGGTGTTGACAAGCCGAAAATATTGTGTTATAATCTCATGCGTTACACAAAGAAAGGACACCCCTGTCCTGAAGATTTATTTTATGGAGGAAGTTATCAATGTCTACTTTTATGGCAAAAAAAGAGACTCTGGAACGTAAGTGGTACATCATCGACGCGGCTAACAAACCCCTCGGCAAAACCGCTGTCGCTGCTGCCAACATTCTCAGAGGCAAACATCGCCCTGAATTCACCCCCCACGTTGACTGCGGTGAATTCGTAATTATCATCAACGCTAGCAAGGCTGTTCTCACCGGCAAGAAGCTCGAACAGAAATACTATCGTCGTCACACCGGTTACATCGGCGGTCTCAAGGAAACCCAGTACAAGACCCTCATGGCAACCAAGCCCGAACTCGCAATGCAGCTCGCTGTTAAGGGTATGCTCCCCCACAACAAGATCGGCGACCGCAGCATCACTCGTCTCAAGGTATATGCAGGTGCTGAACACAAGCAGCAGGCTCAGCAGCCCATTACCTACACCGTAGGCTAAGAAAGGAAGGTTTAAAGAACCATGTATACAAGTGCAAAACCCTACTTCTACGGCACCGGTAGAAGAAAAAAATCCGTTGCTCGCGTTCGTATTTACCCCGGCACCGGTATGATCACCATCAATAAGAGAGATATCGACGACTACTTTGGTCTCGAAACCCTCAAGCTCATCGTTAACCAGCCTTTCGCCGTTACCGGCACCGAAGGCAAGTTCGATATCGTTTGCACTGCTCAGGGCGGTGGTATCTCCGGTCAGGCCGGCGCTATCCGTCACGGCGTTGCAAAGGCTCTTCTTCAGGCTGACGAAACCTACAAGCCCATGCTCAAGAGAGCTGGTCTTCTCACTCGTGACCCCAGAATGAAGGAAAGAAAGAAATACGGTCTCAAAGCCGCTCGTCGCGCACCCCAGTTCTCCAAGAGATAATTGGTTACAACGCATATTTCAAAAGCTCCGATTTTTCGGAGCTTTTCTTTTTGCCAAAAAGCCTTGTAATATCAGGGCTTTTTTGTTTTTTTAAGGTTATTCGGACAGACGATAAATGAAAACGAGAAGGAACTGTTGCCACAAATTTGCCGCAAATAGCGTGCATAAAACAGGTTAATTGCTGTCAAATACTAAAATTATACATATATAAATTTAAAATCAAGTTTTCATTTTACAGTGTCCTATTGCAAAAAGCAATCATGCATGTTATACTATTACTATCATTAAAATCAGCAATTGCTGATTTTAATTCAATTTTTGTGAAATAAGTCTGTTATAGGGAGTGATTGATACGGCAGTTAGTTATAAAAAGTTATGGAAAATTCTAATTGATCGAAATATGAAGAAAAAAGATTTATGTACAAATTCCAATACAAATCGGTAATATCGAGACAAAATCAGACTTGTACAAAGGAGAAATAAAAATGTCATTTGAAGCAAAAGACTATCCGATAAGCGACATACTAAACAAAGCAGTTTTTGATATTCCTCGAAACCAGCGTAGATATGTTTGGAAAAAAGAACATTGGCAAAATTTATTTGATGATATTATTTTTGCTATCGAGGAAAACAAATCTCATTTTCTCGGCAGTATTGTTCTCGAAGGCGGAAAAAAACGCGATGGCTTGTCATATTATACGATCATTGATGGTCAGCAGCGAATTACAACCATAACACTGATATTATTGGCTGTTATGAAACATTTTCACGAGAATGATATGGAAGATGATTTTTTAGGTACTATTTCTTATCTTCAATCCAAAAATAATAGGAATCAAGATATTTTGATCTTATGTTCTGATTACCATGTATCCATCTCAGCTTTGATTAAAAAAACCATTTCACTTGATGATAAAAATATCTCTGTTCATGCATTTGTTGATACTTCCATTTTATCAAAAAATAAAGACAAGATCATTGGGGATGCAATAAAGTATTTTTATGATAAGATCAAAGAATATTTGGAATCATTCCAAGACAAAGAAGAACAGTTGAGAATAATTCGTAATACGATATTAGATATGACTGTTGTAAAAATTGTGTCTACTTCTGAAGAGGATTCCTATACCATATTCGAGATATTAAACGCACGCGGTCAAGAATTGGCGGATCATGAATTGTTAAAAAATTATATAATGAGATATATTCAACCAATTGAAAGACGCGATGCTGCAAAAGCTATGTGGGAAGATATGGAACGAACTGTTGGTTCCTCTTTGGATAAGTTTATTAAACATTATGCTACTCATCGTTTTGGAGATACCAGTGATAAATATAGATCTCCCTATACAACTATACAAAAAGAAACACGTGGACGTAATATAGGTTCTCTCTTTGATGATATAAAATTAAAATCAGAATACTATAACAAAATAACTCATCCATCAAAAGGGCCCGATGGTAATTGTAGCAATGTTGAGTTCTATATTTTTGATTTTTTTAGAATTAAACGTTTTGAGCAATTTCGTCCCATCCTATTAAGCCTTATACATCAAAAAGAATTGGGTAAATTATCTCTCGAAAAATATGAGTTGTCCTTAAAATACATATATAATTTCTTTATTTGTTATACAATTATTGGCGAAGAAAAATCCAATAAATTAGAAGATATTGTTTTCAAATATGCACGCAAACTCGAAGACAATTATTCCAATGATATATTACAAGAATTTGCAAGTAATTTAAAACGAAAAATTCCAAATCTTGAATGGTTCACAAATGCTTTTAAAAATCTTGGATGGTCTAATCATCACGATTTATACAAAGGCGAAAAATGTAAGGATCGAGTTAAAATAATTCTTGAAGTAATTGAAAAATTTATGTCTCAAAACGATTCGATTAATGAATTTACAATTGAGCACATACTCCCAGATTCAAAAAGTATTGAAAATGCACAAATTGGCAATTTAATTCCGTTGGAAGAGCCTCTGAATCGTCGTTGTAAAGCAAAGCAATTAAGTGAGAAATATAAAATTTATCGAGAATCAAATTTTGTTACAGCAAGAGGAATCTCTTCTCGATATGTAGAAAAACAGTTTAACACTTCTTCAAGAACAGAGTACCTCGCCAAATTAATTTACAACAATATTTTAGAACTTAATCAAAATGATTTTTCAATTGAAAATTAATCAAAACCGATTGTTCAGTAACTTTCTAGCACTGAACAATCGGTTTTCTTATTAACATCACAATGCATCCTTTTTCACAATAGAAAAGGCAAGACACGAAAGAAACACGAAATATTTACGCAACCCCATTGTATTTTTTCGTGAAATATGGTATCCTAATTACGAGGTGATGATAATGACTTTGAAAGAGTTAAGAATATCCAAGGGACTGAGTCAGGCGGAATGCGCCGAATACTTGGGTATGTCCACGAGAAATTATCAGAATTACGAAAACAGAGCAGACAAAATCAATACCGCCAAATATCACTCGATTTATCAGAAGCTCGAAGCGTACGGAAGGGCGGTTTCCACGCACATTCCCGCGCCAGACTACGCTGAATTTCGCACGAACGTCGTTACGGGAGCGGGACTTCAGGCACTTGCAAAAAGAGTGGAAAAATACCAAAAAAGGGATTGCTTTTCCCTGCTGAAAAAATTTATAACAACAGAATACGATGGCAAAATCGCCATTCTATACGGCTTGAGAAGAACGGGAAAAACCACCCTTCTCTTCCAGATGATCGGTGAGCTTCCCGCTCATCAGACCGCTTATATCAAGATCAAAACCACCAATAATATGTCAAAGCTGACCAAGGATCTCGATCTGCTGTTTAAGAGCGGTTATAAATACGTTTTCATCGACGAGATTACCTTGATGGATGATTTCATCAATACTGCGGCGGTCCTTTCCGATATATTTGCCATGATGGGCATGAAGATCGTTGTATCGGGTACGGATTCTCTCGGCTTTGCTATGGCAAACCGCGATGAATTATATGACAGAAGCATTACGATACACACTTCCTTCATTCCCTTCCGAGAGTATTCTCGACTGCTCGGCACCGATTCGGTGGACACCTATATCGAATACGGCGGCACGCTGAAGATGGAGAATATGGGCTTTGATGATCCCGACGCTACCTTCGATGACGTTTCCTTCCGTGATGATGAAAGCACGAGAAAATACATTGATACCTCCATCAGCCGAAACATTCAGCATACGCTGAAGAATGACCGATACGGCGAATATTTCAATCAACTGCGCGAGCTTTACGACAAAGGCGAATTGACCAATGTTATCAACCGCATTGTGGAAAACATGAACCATCAGTTTTTACTGCGCGTGGTTCAGGAGAGATTCAAATCACACGATCTCGGTTCCTCGCGTGAACTCTTGCTCCATGATTATCCAGCCGAACGGGCGCACGTTCTGTATGACGTTGATGAAAAAGCCATCGTGGAACGCTTGAAAGCAATGATTGATGTCAGAGAAAGAACCGAAACCGCAGTGCCAATTACGCAAGAGCATATTGACAAAGTAAAAAAATATCTGTTTATGCTCGATCTGATTGTGAATTGTACGGAACGTTATGAAGCTCGCGGTGAGGCGGAACACACGGTATTTTCTCAACCCGGCATGCGTTATTCCATCGCGAAAGCGCTGGTATATTCGCTCAAGCAAGATGAATATTTCCAATCGGTATCCGAGATGGATAAGGAATACATCATCAAAAAAATTCTTGACGATGTGAAAGGACGAATGCTGGAAGACATCGTATTGCTGGAAACCCTCAAAGCTGCCCCCCGTAAATACGAAGTTTTCAAATTCAAATTTGAAACCGGCGGCGAATACGACATGGTGATCTACGATAATACCACCAACACTTGCCGCATTTACGAAATCAAGCACAGCGATAAAATTGTTCCCCGTCAAACAAGACATTTGTGCGATGAAGAATTGACCTCGCTTACCGAAAAAAGATTCGGTCAAATTACGGGCAAATACGTAATTTATCGCGGCAAAACGCAAGACGTGAACGGAATTCAATACCTGAACGTAGAAGAATACCTGAAAACTCTGTAAAAAAGAACCTCGGATATCGTCATATACGGCGAACTCCGAGGTTTCTCTTTATCATTTTTATTGAAACAAAGCCTTGCTCACCGTCTTGGCAAGCCTTACTTTAACCTCCGCATACATATGGGCGTATACCCTGGAGGTTATGTCTGTACTGGCGTGTCCAAGGTGCGCGGATACGTTTTCAATGTCTTCACCGGCATAAAGCAACAACGAAGCGTTGGTGTGTCGCAAACCGTGAATAGTAATATTCTGCGGTAAGCCCAGCTCCTTGTGTTGATCGATATAGCGACGGAACTGCGAATTCAGGAGGCTACGGTCATAATAATGCCCTGTACAGCTCGTAAATACCATCTCCGGATGCTCCCAAGCCAATCCGACAATCTCCTTCTGTTCGTCTTGAAATTCGCGATGCTTCAGAAGCAACTCAATCGCGGTATCATCGATTGCAATTGTTCTCGTGCTACGAAACGTCTTGGGGGTCGACAAGAACCATGTTTTATTCGCATAAGAAAGGGTCTTGTCGATGAAAATTGTTTTACGTTCAAAATCGATGCTCGTCCAGCGCAAAGCAAGGCATTCGCCCACACGCATACCTGTCAGCATCAGAAGCTTAATGACCGTATTGAACACCGACTGCTCTTCCAAACTGCGCATTAATGCTTGCGCTTGTGGGAGAGACAGCACGTTATCAATCTTACCGTATTCTCGCTCCGTACTCTCCTTCCAGATAGCACCGGAGCAAGGATTATCGCTGATGTACTTTTGGCTGACGGCAAATTTCATGATGCTATGCATTACGATCTTGATCTTATTTACCGTCAAAGGCTTATAGTCAAGGCTTGTCAGAAAATCCGTCACAGACGCTGTGGAAATGTCCTTGAGCTTGTGATTTCCAAATACTGGCAAAATATGGTTTTTCACATTGCTCTTGTAATGCTCCTGGGTTACAGGCTTGAGACGGTTGGGCGCGTATTCCTTAAAATAAGCGTCACAAAGCTCATGGAAGCGCATATTATCACCGAAGTATTGGTTTCCCTTTGCCCTACGAGAGAAATCCGCAAACGCCTCCACAGCGAGCTTATCAGCCTTCGTTTCCGAGACGCCGTCCGGCGGAGTATAGCTGCCATAATGGCGGATATGACGACCAAAGCCGTCATATCCAGCAGAGACGTTGAACTCGTAAGTGGCACCGCGCTTCCTGATACCGGGAGCAACCTTACGGGAAGATTCAGACATGGACCTCTCCTCCGTTCGGCACAGCGCCTAAACTTCTCAGGTAAGCGCAGAGATTGTCGTAATTTATAAACGCTTTTCGTCCAGAGTAAACAGCTTTAATCACACCGTCTTTCAGCATTATGCGGAGAGCGTTCTCTGGCAACAGACCGGTCTTGGCGATCTGAGCGATGGTCATCATCTTAGGAATTTGGTTCATGGTATTGTTCATTTTGTTGTCCTCCAGTTATTTTAATTTAATCTGATTTTAATTCCTGCAAAACCTGACAGTGGATTTGCATTCGTTCTGTGAATGCGCTTTTTACAGCACATTTGAGGATCGGCATTGTGGCTGATCCAATCCAGCATATTGAGATAAGCAATCGGCTCCAATGCATTTTCAGTGCAATACGTAAGATAAAAATCATAAAGCTCCGAAGAATATACGGCATCTTGTGAATTCCCTGTTACCTCAACACGCTCGTTCCAAAAATAATAGAAAGACGCTGTGGAAAGTTCCGCGTTTCTCCAACTACGTTTCATTTCCTCCGATTTCTCACAATGGGAAAATCGGTATCCATTTTTGATTACAGTATTCAGATGTTTCAAGCAAAGGGATACGATTTCGTCCTTTTCTTCCAAAAGATCATCGAGCAAGTCGATGTCTATCTCAGAAGGGGGGACTGATCTCATGAACGGAATTATTACCATTCTTTCCCAAAAACTGTCTTCATCGTCGTCTCTGGGCAGGGTTACAGGATAGTTGGTTCCAAAGAGAAATCGCAAATTTGATACAGTACTTTCACTTCGCTGATATTTTTCTTCGATTACAATGGAGTCATTACCCGTAATACTCTTAAGACGAGAGACGGCACCGGCTGACAATTTTCCTTTCGGAATATCCATTGCAAGATTGAGAATTTTTCCACGAGTACTGCCGAGAGCGAATCGATCCGACAAATTGTTGGGTGTTATAGCCGTTACAAAATCTTTACCAATGAGAGCCTCTATGAGTGATGCCAACGTACTCTTGCCGCTGTTGCCTGCCGTCCCTATCACGAAAAACTTCTTTAAGTTCAAACTTGAAAGCAAACAGCCCATCACTTCCAATGTCAAACTTACGATTTGCGGATCATTCATAGCTGCGTCGTTCAAAAACTTTAAGAAACGCTTCGGATTTGGAAACTCCTTCCAATTCGCATTTACGCTATGGAATGTCAGATGCTTGGGATGGAAGTCTTTTAATTCCAACTTCTTGGCATTCAGCACACCATTGTTCAGCACGATATGATTTTTAGACTTGCGCAGACGCTCTTCGTAATCATACGGTATGAGGCGTGGATTGGTTTTTAAAAACGTATAGAGATCTTGAAAGATTCTGAGCGATCTGCTATTGAAAGCGTTTTCGCTGATTCCGTGACCACGGATAAGTTCAAGCACTTCCATGTCATTCTTCAGTGCAACGTAAGTTTTACCATTATAGTAATAGATTCCGCCATCGTGACGAACGAGAGTGATTTTCGCGAGCATGGCATTCTCCAATTGCTGAAGGCTCATCTGTTCTTCTTTAGACTTTGTCAAGGCAGTGGCAGACGAAGCTTTTTTGGACTGCTCTTGCGTGACCTTTTCCGCAAACTCGGCAGTATCAATAAAATCAATTTTTAAAGAAGATTTCTTTGCTTTCGTCGACACATAGAGTTCTCTGAACAAATCAGTGTCCTCATAATCGATTTCGTCGCATTCTGTTTCGGATTTCCATACATCCTCCTTTGAGGAAGCATGGGATACCAGCAAATCATCTTCGGAGACATCCTCGCAACTACTCGTATGCGAATCGCAGAATGAAGATGAAAACTTTGTAAACAATGATTGGGGTTCATCAAAAGAAGCCGTAGCCTCTTCTGATATGTCTTCGGATTCTGCCATGAGGCGATCCCAATATTGCTCTATTGCATTACGATGCTTGCCCATACGCTCCGTCCTCCTTTGTATTAGCGTTCATTGCTTCCTTCAACATCTCCGCAAGCGCGCTGTAAAAGCACGGTTCCGTAGAGATCTCCGTAAACTCGGTATATAGCATATCCTCGTGTTCACTGTCACACATGATACATACCGACCCGCGATCCGTCCGGAGTAAGGCGTAGAAAACGGAACGAGCAGTAGCCCGGTCTTTTCTGAACACCTCAAAAAGATCTGCTTTTTCTTCATCACCTACGACCTCCACGCAAGCGACGTATTTGTTTTTGCGAATGACCGCCATCATTTGAATTTCAGACTCTTGGGGCTTGATCCGTCTGAGTGTCATCGGCTGATTACCTTTACGAGTTGCGATCATGCCTTCTTGGATTTTGAAGCGAGTTCCGTCATTCTTGAAAAAGACGGCTTGATTTTTGCCGAAGACGAAGCGAGCGAACTTCCCGGGCTTATCCATGACCTCTTCAAAAATGCTTTCAATTTTGTCTTTGTCGTTATTCATATTTATATTTGTCAGCCACTCTTCCGTGCGCCTCGGAAGAATAGCTGTGTTATCCTTTCTGAAATTTTGATTGGATCCAAGCTCTGAATACAGGATAACATAAATCACTTGCGATGTCAAAAAACGACTGGGTGCGTTTTTTGCACTCAGCCGTTTTTTGAAGAGAAGTTCATAATTTGTTCATATTTTTTGATCACAACTCATAATCTTCTGCGAAATAAATCGTCGTTTCGCCCAAGATTTTCAATATTTCACTATTCTTTTCCGTTATCAATTTCTTTGCCCTATCCAAATTCTTTTCAACCCGCTTTAATGTTTC
Source organism: Eubacteriales bacterium (assembly GCA_045646925.1). Taxonomy (GTDB): domain Bacteria; phylum Bacillota; class Clostridia; order Oscillospirales; family CAG-272; genus QALR01. The sequence goes on along the minus strand of JAZRLQ010000091.1, from coordinate 23,579 downwards.
AGACTCTTCAAACTTAGTACCATCAGAAACATTGTCCTTAAGTCGTTGAACCTCTTGTATTTCTATTTTTATATCCTCCAGTTTAGTCAAAATTCTGTACATAAGGGGATTTCTGAGTTTGTATTTTATACTTTTAAGCCTTATCTGAAGATCTTGCTCTGTAACCGCACCGATGTATTTGTTAATAATATCTTCTCCGCACTCGTATATTTCATCTATACATGAAATAATTTTTTCACGTTCTTCCAATTTAATAATTTCCCATTCACCCTTAAATAAATCCGCTTCATTTCCCGAATACACCTCACTAAGATTGAAAATCAATTCTATCAGCCTTGCTTCGGAATCCGTCAATTCATCATTATAGTCAATGGTTCTTGTATAAAGTCCTCTATACCAAGCTATGGTATTCGAAAAAAACGTTTTTAATTTTTGAAGTTGTTCGTTCGATTTTGAATCAAGGTCTTTTACTCCAGATAACGTAAATTCCTTAAACTCATCGGAAAGCAATGCGATCACCCGTTCATATGTAAAATAGTCATCAAGTGCAAGCCGTCTCCTTTGCTTCCGCTTGTCAACCAATTCTTCAAATTCACTGTCAGAAATATCTTTTCCCATAAGTTCCGCCCTAATCTCTCGCTCTGCCATGCATTTACTTTCATTTTCCCAAATATCATTGTAGAGGCGTTCAATTTCATCATGACGCTCATAGAAACTCCAATTGAGATCCGAACTGGATTTTTTTAACAATTGGTAGATCATTCTGTAATCATTCCGATATTTTTGATCCTTAGCCTCCAGAAAAAAGTAATCAATATACGTAAATAATCTTGCAAGCTTCTGAACATCGTCTTCTATCATAGATCTTATTTCTTTATAATCTGCTTTACTATATGCGTCAAGCACGAACCAATCTATTTTTTGAGGAATTTTATTATCATCAAATCGCTCAAATATAGCATTGATCCACCTCAGAATCTTCTGGTATTTTCTCTTCAAATATGAAGATGCGTCTCCATCTTCTTGAAGATCTTTATATGTCAACGTATTATTTTTATATTTTTGGGATGATAATTCCATGAGACTTTCAATTTTTCTTTTCATCGTTTCGTTTATAGGCATATCACTATATTTCATTGCAATCCTCCTCAATGTGCCATGTGTCGACATATATTTCTTTTTATATAATAACATAAAATCTATTAAAAGTAAACTTATTCTCTTTTTTCTAAAGAGATACACTACCCCGACACATGACACATTTTATTTGTTTTATAGGAATATAAAACTCATCCAACACATGACACATTCCTATAAACCATCGTTTTCGGGAAGAATTCCGATTTTCCCAAAAGCTCTTTTTCTCATGGCTTTTGGAACGGCAATTCTTCCCGAAACTCGTTTCACAATCAAGGTTTCAAAAACCCCGTTTCAATACGCGGTACAGCGTGGATTTTGAAACGCCTGTTAACTCGGCAATTTCTGCAATAGTGTACTGCTCCGTGCGATAAAGCGCAACTGCTTTTTTCAAGACTGCTTCGTCCGTTTTCGGTCTGCCTCCGAGTCTCCCCCTTGCACGAGCGGCGGCAAGACCTTCGTTCGTGCGCTCGATCAGCGTTTCACGTTCAAAGGCGGCAAGGCTTGATATGATCGTGAAAAGCAATCTTCCCGTTGCCGAAGAAGTATCGACACTTTCCTTGAGCGAGATCAGACGGATCCCTTTCTCATTGAACGTCTCCATCAGCTCAGAAAGGTTCTTGACACTTCTGCCGAGTCGGCTCAGACTTTCGATCACAACGCTGTCCCCTCGTTCAAGAAGAGACAGCATTTGGTCAAGCTCGGGACGGCTCTTTTTTGCGCCCGAAATCTTTTCGCAGAACAGACGGTCTACGCCGTAAGCAAGAAGTGCATCCTTCTGTCGGTCAAGATTCTGATCGGCTGTGGATACACGGGCATAACCGTATACCGTCATTTCTTGTCCCTCAGATACAGTTCAGCGATCACTTCCATGATTGCCAGCACAATGATTTTCACGTAGCGCATATAAAATATCCTCCATTTCAGTTTCAATATTGTCAAAATCCGTTTATAATTTTTTCTGTTCTCATACGCCATATAAATATTCCTCCACTTCGTCAAGACCAAATCCTTCGTCCAATAATTCATCCACGTATTCGGGCGGAATTCCTTGGAACGAAGCCACGCACTTCAGATCATCGATGTATTCCGCCGTCACGCTGTTGCGGCTATACAAGCCGTATTCCCACCAATTCCGCAGATCGTAATTGCTGAAATGAAAACGGGATTTTTCGACTGTTCCAATCGGTGAAATACAGATCATTTCTCCGGAACATAGCGAAAATTCCTCATAATCGCCCTTTTTCAGTTCCTGGAACAACGGCGTATCGACCAGCGCCTTGAACAGGATTGCTTCCGTGCTGGCATACACATAAATCTGCGACTTGGGAAAATGCAGGATATGGAGCGGAGAATCGCCCTTAACGAGATAAAGATTATCCTTACCGTCAAGAACGGAAAACGCAAAGCTTCCGTGAACCTGTTCCGCCATATAGCGAAGGCTATCAAAGTCCAATTTCTTTTGACTCATCAGAAGCTGTGCCGCTATGTAAGAATCTGTCTCGATCTTCGTCTTGGGTAAATTCAGCGTTTTCCGCAGAATATCATCATTCGTTAAAACACCGTTGTGTGCCAAAGCAAACTGCAAACCGCTTACTTTCCCCGGAAAAGGATGGTTATTGAAGTTCTTTTTTTCACTGCCTTGTGTCGAATGTCGCGTATGACCGATCAAAGCGAGGGTATCATCACTATGCTTGAAATCCATCTCATACGCGGATTTCCCCGCCTTTACAATTTTCATCCCGCTATCGTTAAACGCAATGCCTGTGGCGTCTGTTCCGCGAATCGCGGACTGTTCTGCGAGAGAATTGGTCAGGTCGGATAAATTTTTCATAGTTGTTCCGTATCTTGAAAATCCAAACAATCCGCACATATTATGCCTCCTCCTCTCGCTCGGGCTCCGCTTCATTGACGTAAAGCCGTTTTGATTTCAGATATGCGATCAGTTCCGGCTTTTCTTCTTTGTCGATGACGCTCACAAAATCGCTCCATGAAAGAGATTCCATCTCCGCATCCGTCAAAGCGATCGCCAGACTGCAGATTTCTTCTACCAATTGCAAAGTCGCAATGAACGTCTGATATCGCAAGGTTCCGCGGAACATACGAAATTCTACCGTCGCATAATTCTGCAGATTGACGGCTACGTAGCGGTCGGTATATTTGTTTTTTGCTTTTTCATAGGTTTCCTTTGCTGTTCCGGAAATCGTCGCATATCTTGCCGCCCATCGGTTCAGATTGCTCGGTTTCCGTCTGGAGAATTTTACGAGTTCGTTCCAATGCTTTTCCACGAAGTAGACAACGCGCCCGATTGCAGGCTCCTGTTCCTCATATTCCTCTCCGAACGCTTTTCTGCTGCAATGGATATGCAATCCGCACGTGCTCGTGTTGTGCGAGGAATAGCCAAGCTCTACCGCCTTCTCCAGCACCGCGCGCCAATCCATGTCATACAGATGATAATCCAACGTCATCGGATGGCTGACAAGCTCAAAGCCGTCATTTAAACTGCCGTCGTGCTTGCAATACAGATGATCGTCATCCATATTGACCAGACTCATGATCTCTCTTGCGTGATCTCCGATCTCACCGCCACCGTCAATTTCAAGCTCTACGCCCATAAATAAATGACCCTCACCGTAAAATATTGGTGAGGGTTTATGATTATAGGCGTGAATATATCGTCTGTTCAGCTTCGCAAAACAAGTGTCACAATACGGAAGATCTTCATCATCATCGTAATTTGCATAATCGTGATGAATGATCCTTCCGCATCTCTCACAGGTCGTATAATGGTTTTCGAAGCAGCGATAGCAAAGAGTGATATGTTCATCACCCTCCGCATCGTCGTTCCGGATACGCTCACCGCAGTGCTCGCAGACCGTGGTATGCTGTTCCAGACAGCTCTCACACATGACCTTTCCTTCAAAAATATGCTCGTTGCCTTCCGTCAACTGAGCGCCGCATTCAAAACAAATCATTTTGCTCATGATTTCTTCCTCCTTGAATTTTTATATTGGTTTGCTTACCAAGGAAATGATATATAAGCAAAAAATTTTATGTTTCGGGTGAATATAAACCGATAAAAACCGAAGAACACTGTAATAAACCAATTTTTAAAATGAAAGGAGTGGGATTTATGTATTTGAATATCCCCGAAATCATGACATTTAAGGAATGCAAGGAGATACTGAAGATAGGAAAAAACACTTTGCTCGACCTCATCCATAACGGAGAGCTCGACGCCTTTAAGGTGGGCAACCGATGGAAGATCACAAGAGAGAGTGTGGAGGAATTTATACGGCAGAGACAATATTGAAAACAAAAATAAGGAAGACTCGTATGAATCTCCCTTTCACTTTTATTTTGTTACTTTTTTCTTTAATTTTTTGAACGAATAATATATCCATATCGACATGGAAATAATTTGAGATGTCGAAAATCCGAAGAAAAAACCTCTTACATCATCTCCGCGGAAAAACTCAATCAAAAATCTGAATATCGAATATGTAATCAAATATATCTTCAAAAAATCTTTTTTCTTATCTTTACTCTGCCAAATAATCAAGATTATAAAAAGCAGGATCTCAAAAACCGCCTCGATTAATTGCGTAGGAATTCGATTAAATTGAATCAATCCCAAAAATGTTATAGGAGTTTTCAATTCGAGTCCATAGCAACATCCCGACATAAAGCATCCGATTCTGCCAAACGCATGAAATAACGGAATTGCCGGTGCAACAAAATTATAGACATTCAGAGAATCAATTCTGTATTTTTTACAGTACACATGAATTCCAAACAGAACGCCCAAAAGTCCACCATAAAATACCAGCCCACCTCCGATAATGGTGGAAATCAAATGCTGAACAGAAAAATGCGACAAAAGCCACGGAAGCCTTGATCCCACAAACACACATCTGCTTCCTAAGAATCCAAACACTATACAAAGTGCAAACATCCTAATGAAATCCAAAAATGCCAATTTATATTTTTCCATCCTAAAGTATAATAAAAAGGAAACTGCCAAAACTCCGATTGCAGCCAGCACGGCATAACTTGGAAGTGTTATATAGATATATGGATACATTAGTTCACCTTAAATGCCAAGCAAATAATATATTATTTCATATATCCAGCTTATTTGTCCTTCTGTATTTTCGCAGTAAATACAGCCATCAATACAACCAACTATATTTTCTGTGGTATCACCATTATTACCTGAAGTACAGCTAATTCCGCAGTCACCACAATTTACATCTTTACCTACAAAACATCCGTTACTACAGGAAGAACTGTTAAAACAACCATCCGATGAATTAGTACACGAAATAACAAACATATCGCTGACTATTGCGTCTTCTTCATCAGTGTCTATACTACCTATCGCGGTTTTACAAGACGAACTGCTACAACACCCCTCAGACACATAAGAAATACCACCAAGATTGTATTTTTCGCCACTTTCGCAATTAAAACTGCAACCCAAGCACGATCCACTGCAGCTACATAAGCAAAGCATCATAAAACACATAGTAAACATACTGATCGTAATAATAAATATTTTTTCCAAATTAGATTTTTTGCTAAATTTCATTTTTCTTATCCTCTCTTTTCATTTTGTTGGAATACTTTTGCTTGAATTCGACACAATATCTTTACTGTATACCGACGGAATCTTATTTTCATAGACATCTTTTGCATTGTATTCGCCATAAGAATATTTGGGATCCCAGTCGGACTTTGTGAACAATGCATACCCGTAACCGATCAGTTCATTGACCAATAAATAACTTTCTCTATTGGTTTGGGATATTTTCCTGAATGTCGATTCATAGGATATTTTTGCAAGTATACTTAACAGAGCCAAGCCGCCCGCAATCCAGCCTATAATGGGGAATATCATAAATCCGATAATAGCAATAATACTACAGAAAATCAACCCACAACCAAACCCCGGATACTTTCTATCTTCTTTAGCTTTGGAATACTCGATATACTTTTCAAAATCCTTTTCGCATTTACTACGAAGACCTTTTGAAACATTGCGCATTGCAGCGGGCACATCTTCATCAGCAATATCAATTTCAAGAGTTCTGATATCATCTTTAAAATGCAAATAATGTTGAGGAAGCGTATATCCATCTGTCAACTCTGTGATTTGTCCCATGACCTTCTCCCAAGCTTCCGCCTCTTCTATTGACATTTTGTCCAGCGAATAACCCGTTATACCAACAATGAATTGCTTTAATGACTCAAACAAATCCTTTATATTTTCATCATCGGCATATTTGTCTCGCAAAAGCTTGTACAAACGAATATAATCTTCCACACCTTGACACCTTCCGTATTCATCACGCAAAGATATCAGTATCGCCGAATCCGCCGTATTCGCTTCGCCGGATATCAAAGACAAAGTACTTTTCAGCTCATCATCGGCAATCGCATAACCAAGCTCTGTCTTGAGCCATTTGCTGTTTTGTTTTCGAATGCTGCTTTTCGCGTCTTGATCACCCAAAAACGCTGCTTTTTCAATCAGTTCATTGCCCAACTCCTCGTTTTTCGATATTCCAGCAGTTCCTTGTCTATGCCATAAGCCAAGCGTATAGATTGCGGGAGGATATCCTTGATTTGCGGCAGACTTCATCATTTTATAGGCGGTAAACTCATCTTTTTCTACTCCATATCCTTTCAAAAGAAGTTTACCCCAAATTTCCATAGCAACAGATTCGTCCGATTCGGCACTTTCGCGAATCAATCGTTTTCCCGCGCCTTCATCCCAATCATCCGTCACACCCGAAAAACTAATTTTATAATTATAACGGCAGATGCCCAATATTGCTTTCGCAAAAACAGACCCTTCGTCCATATGTTTTTTCAGATTAACTGCAAATGCCTTATCACTTGTCAGCACGCCTTTGTTCGCCATATCTTGAACGTATCTTTTGTAATAAAATTTCGCAAAGATGTCACCTTCAAGCGCATATGCAAGGATTTCCTCATGTTTGCCATTTTTGTATAGCGTTTCCATTTGTAGCCGCATATCCGTTTCGGTTGCAAATCCGCTTTTTTTCCCATCCGTTCTATTGCCGCAATAAGGACAAAACGTCATCATTTCAGAAACGACTTTGTTGCAATATTTACAATTCATCCAACTCCCTCCAATCACTTCGATAACTCGTCTTTTGCACTATCGGTACCCAATGCAGCAGAAATACGGAAATAGGAATCTGCAATTTCCCTATCATAATATATTCCGTTGATTCCGTTCTTATAGAACCTTCCGACATACAGCATTGCGAGACCACAATTTTTGTTTGCCGCCCAAATTAGATTTTTTACACCTTCGGATTTCAAATCATCTGATTTACTGTTATAGCAGTATGCGCCGTAATATGCCGTAGGAAAAACACGTCCCATCTTTACCGCATTTTGGATCATTTTTTCAAATTTTGAACGATCTGTTTGATACCAATGTACAATAAGAGCGTCTGCCACAAAAGCAGGCAAATCTTTGCCGAATTTATTGATAATGGCTCTTCCGCCCTCTTGCTTCAATGCACCCATCAATCTATTAAACAGAAGATTGTTGATTGCGGCATCATTGTATTTGATAAGCAACAGAACCGAATCCTTGAAGCTGTTTTCATTGAATGTTTTTTCGATCAATTTTTCGCACTCACCGATGTGATTCAGTGCCAACAATTCATCTACTTTTCTATGATAGCGTTGCTCCTTTCTTGTATTTTCATTTTCTAAATCGCATATGTATCCGGGGTTATTTTTTTCAAGTTCAATCAAAACATCTTTGATTCGCTTCAATTCAGCAATTTCTGTGTCAAAGCCTATACTGTGTAAATCCAATTTTCCCTCTTCAAACAGCGCTCCGTCAGCAAGACGCAATACTGCATATACAAAGTCGTCCACTCCGAGGAATCGAGCCATTTTTGAAAGACTCTCGCCCGCTTGAGGATCATGGTAGTAGATAGACGAATATGCTGATATATTATACGGATTGTCACCCAATACAGACAATGCCTCTGCATATGTAAACTTCCTTTTATCAAGTATTTCTATTTTTTCAAATTTTTCTCTGTTTTCCAAATAAATATCAACGAGAAAACTTGTACAATCTGCAAAGAATTTTTCCACAGCTTTAAGCAAGATCTCTTTCAGTTCTGGATTATTTTTGATCTCTTTCTTTAACTTTTCAATCTTTGAACGATCGATTCCTGCTTGAATCGCTTGACTCGCAAAATTAGCAACAGAATTTTTGATAGAGGCACCAGCATTTAAAATATCTGCTTGTATTTTCCCCTTTATTGCTCCGGATACGCCAAATCCTCCACCAACCCAATAATCTTTTCTGTCTATGTGCATAGCTTGTCTGTGCGCAGCAAGTTCAGACTTTAAATCATCAAATTCCTCCGCAATACTGTATATTGTACTCCAAATATACTCTGAAGATTGTACCATTTGAGCAATAGTCATTTGGTCATCTCTCGTGATATGTCCGCTATTCTTATATTTAAATCCTAAAATGGCGTTTCCGACATCTCGAAAATTTTTTCTTAACCAGCCCTCGCCTGTTTTCACTAAAGAATCAAAGTCACAGGAATCATAATATTTGCTGAATTCCCCCACAATCTGATTTCGAAGATGATTTATAAACACATTTATATGCGCAAAAATATAATGATCTCCCGAAACAATTATTTGTTTTTCTCCGATACTAAAGATTTTTCTGTACGGTTTTACTATCGTAGGACATACCTCAGAAATATGTGCCCATGTATTTTGCAAAACGATTTCATCTATTTCCGAATGATCTATCTCCATTTCGCAACAAGGACATTTTGTCATCCCGTTGTAAATCATCTTGCCACAGTTATAACAGTACATATTACCTCCTCAAATTGTTTTATTTTAATTATGTATCCAAAACTAAATTCTCTTCATCTTCTTCTGCCCCATCGCCATCCTCCAAACTATCACGGATCATCCTTCGTATTGTCTTTTCGGAATAATCATATTTTTTAGCAAGTTCACGAATGTTTCTGCCATCATATTCTTTAATCACATTCTGTTGAATCAGATGAGGATTGTAAAGACGGACAGGAAAAGAAATTTGCTGTCCTTTGAAACGCAGATATATTTTCAATGTTGCGTCAAGACCGACAATTTCGCATATTTCCCTATATACAGCGTTATAAAGTTCGGTTTCTTTTTCCAATTTATCCACCTCCTCGACACATTTTAACATTTCCATATAGACAAATCAAATCCCGAATTCCTTGTGTTTGTCCCTCTATATAAAATAAAGGATTCAAAAATAATGCGCGAATGACAAAAATCATTCGCGCAGTTCTTTAAGATAATCTTATCACAACCATATTCCCGCTTGCGTCAGGAATAAAAAACTCGGCATATTCGAATCGTTTCCAATAGTATGCTATTTGTTCCTCCGAAAGAGAAGCGAAATTTTTGTTTTCGTCTTGACCGACCACATAGAAAACGCCCGAAATAATGTCATATCCAATCCATCTATTCGGTGGAAGTCCAATCAATTTCCCTTCCTCATTACAGACGATACACGCCCGCTCATCCTCCAAGCCAATAACCTCTATCACCCCAACATAATCTGCCTCGATCGAGACTGCTTCTTGCAATGCTATCAAGCAATTATCGAGCACGCAAACCTCTGGTGCAACAAACGGCACAACCTTCAAAACTCTGATTTGATTTTCCTTCATAAAAAATCCTCCGAAATATAAATTTATCCCCGATGACTGTTAAATCATCAGGGATTTATTGAAATAATATATATTTATTTTAGAAGGATTTTCGGATAAAACCCTTTCTCACAGGGAGTTATTCATCCTTAGATATACGGAAACAAAAATTCAAGCAATTCAAAAATCATAGTGCAAGGTGCCGCCTCCGTCAGAGTCAACCGCTTCTTGGTTCCATATAAGTTTTTGGCATCGGAAATAGCAGTATCCAAGGTTATTTTAAGTTAAGAAAATAATCTTGCAAAATCAAGCAAAATATGATATAATAAAAAACAAGAAAATCCCTTCTATTGTGATTTTCAAACCACCACAAATTAGCCAAAGTTAAGAATATTATAGGGTAGATGATCTTATGAGTAATATGCCACAATATGTATTAAAAGAAAAAAGGCTTAGTAAAACAAAAACAGTTATCATATTCAGAAGAAATTATATGGATATATCAAATTTTAAGCAAGAAGACGATAAATGGATATATGCCGAATCGTTTGTTCATTATGGTGTTAAATGTGAATTCAAATTAATAATTCACAGCAAAAATATATATGATATGTATAATGTCGATTTTAAATCCATGAAAATTAAAGGCCCTCGTAATGGTTTTGGAGTTTTTATTAGGCTTCCTGTACAAAAATTACCTATCAATGCACATGGCATTGTAGGGTGTGCAGAATACCATCTTTATTGTACTGGTCGAAAATTAGCATATGATAATGGCAAAGGAATAAATAATAAAAGCAACGATTCTTTGGTTAAGATTGTACATGCAAAGACTGGAACACCAATTGAAATTCCTAATTCGGTCTCATGGAGTGTTGCTCATCCGTTTCAAGGTGGCAGAATGACACCAAAATAATTCCCTAAAATAAAACTCTATAAAACGATATGTAATCGATAAAACCACTTTTCAAATCATCTCAACTCCCCGCAAGTCCACCACAAAAATTCCTCAAATGACAATAGGCGCTGCAAACTTTATAAGAAAAAACACTTACAAAAAGCCAAAAATCTTATCAAATAATCGTTCTACCGAGGTTTTGGAACGAGATTTGGGAAACTCTTCAAAGCTCCAAGAGATAATTGGTTCTACCGACTCTTTCAAATTTTTCAAAAATTACAGCTCCCAAATCGGGAGCTGTTTTTTGTTGTAAAGCGGACCGCCGCCTGTCCCTACACAAATGCTTGCGGTTCAATTTGTAAAGAACCCCGCCGTCCTATTTACTTTTTGGGAATTTTATGGTATAATTATTTGGGGTAGTTATCTACTCGATAAATTTGAATTTGACATAGGGAGAAAACTTTATGAAACGAACACTCTCGCTGCTGATCGCATTATGGCTTTGCCTTTTCATCTTTGCCGGCTGTAATCACAATTTGTCCAAAAACAATAGTTCTCAATCAGCAAATGATACTGTTGATACGAGCACGGATCATATGAGTGAGGTCAATTCGCAATGGGTATATATTCACGAAGAATCGGATGATGTTGTCAAACCGATCATCACTCTTTTTGATGATAACAAATGTTCATTTACCTTTTCCGCTCTCAGCAGTTATTTGGGAATAGGCACGTATACAATCGAAAATGATTTTTTGGTATTGAACACCGACGATGGAGTTTACACATACACCTTCAAAATTGAAGGGGAAAACATGGATAGACTCATTTTTATTGCTGAAAAATCTTCTGATTATATCCACCAGGGGCAGTTTGAGGACGGCGCGGTGTTTGAAGGGAAAAATGCCTTTCCAATAAATCCCAATTTTTCGAATTGAACGTTCGAATTGGCTTGGTGCAAATATTAAAAACCAGCTCTTCCATTTACTTTTCGGAATTTTTATGGTATAATTATTTCGGGCAGTTGTCTGCTCGATAATCGTGATTTAATAAAACAAAATTAAAGGGAGAATTTTGGCATGAAAAAAGTTTATATTGCATTGGCATTGATACTCATGCTCGCTATGCTTTGCGGTTGTGAAGGATATATCAAGAATTATTCTGCGACTATTTTGATCACTTCTTGTCAAGGCGATAAAGCAAGCATGGAATTCGATACCTTTAAAGGAATGTATAATTTCAAATTAAGAAGAGATGACGCCGCAGAGCATACTCTTGATTTTGAAGCAAGTCTTGCTGAAGGCGAGATGAATGTTTATATCGGTGTTGATGGCGAAAAAGAATTGCTCCTTACTGTTAAGGGTGGAGAATCCTACGACGAAACCATTACACTTGATGATAAATATGATAACGAAAAAACAATCTACATCATTCTTGAATCGGTAGGCAAATGCGCAGATGGCGATTTTAAATTTGAATACAATTGATTTGAGCGAAGCAACCTATTTGATTTTGAAGATTTTACGGTATAATGGAGCTGCAAGATCAACCCGACAAATTGATATGGCTTCACGGAGGTTACGAATGCAAACAGCGAAAGTTATCGTTACGCCTTACAACAAGGCATGGAAAGCGGATTTCGAAGCAATACGAGCCGAGCTTGCAGCCGCGCTCGGCGGCTTTGCCGTCGCTATTGAGCACGTGGGAAGCACCTCCGTGGAGGGATTGTCCGCAAAGCCATGTATCGATATTGACGTCGTCATCAAGGATTACTCCGTATTTGACGAAGTCGTCGGCAAATTAGCCGCCATCGGATATATTCACGAGGGCGATCTCGGAATCAAAGACCGCGAGGCGTTCAAATATTCCGACAAACCCCATTTACAAAAGCACCATTTATACGTGTGTCCGCAGGATTCCGAAGAATTGCGCCGCCATACGACGTTCAGAGACTTTCTGAGAAGCAATCCCGAAGCGGCAGGGGCGTACGGTGCCGTAAAGGAGACCGCCGCGCGCTTGTTCCCGAACGATATCGATCGGTATATTCAGTATAAAACCCCGTGTATTGAGGAATTGTATCGGCAATCCGGCTTGAAATAACCGTAAGCTATTTACTTTTTCGGCGCTTTATGGTATAATGTGGAATATAAATCCAATATTACGTTCAAGCAAGACAAATCCGAATCAAAAGAGGAGGCAATCCCCATGAAAAAACAGTTACATGACATCTCCGTTATTTTATTCAACGTCTTTCTGACGGTCGGATACGGTGACGAACCCTTTCGCGATCCGTCGCTCCGTCGCCGCGTGATCTACGCCATTGCCGATGCCGCAAGCGCGGCATGGAAGCTCACCGCCAAAAAGGAAAAATAATCGTGATCATTTTGATAACGGGCGCCTCCCACACCGGAAAAACCGCCCTTGCGCAAAAGCTGCTCGAACGATACCGCTTCCCCTATCTCTCGATCGATCATCTGAAAATGGGCTTGATCCGCAGTAAACAAACAAGTCTGACTCCCATGAGCGAGGATGACAAGCTCACGGAATATCTGTGGCCCATCGTGCGCGAAATGATAAAAACCGCCATCGAGAACGATCAGAATCTCATCGTCGAGGGTTGCTATATCCCTTTCGATTGGGCGCGGGACTTTTCCGAAGAACATCTTCCTCATATTCGATATATTTGCCTGATCATGAGCGAAAGCTATATCGAAAAGCATTTTTCCGATATCAAAAAATACGCCTGCGTCATCGAAAACCGACAAGACGACGAGGATTGCACCCCCGAAAGCGTCGTCTGCGACAACGAGCATTTCTTATCGCAGGTTCAAAAACAAGAACTTCCCTATATACTGATCGACGAAAGCTACGAATTCGACGTCAATTTATAAATCACCGTGAAAGGATGTGACCGTATGCTGATTTACGCCATCATCATGTTCGCTTTCTCCGTTCTTTGTATTGCCATCAGCATTTCGATCTACAAAGGAAACACAAATCTGATCCACGATTATCATCAGACGAAGGTAACCAACAAAAAAGCTTATGGAAAAGCGTTCGGGAAGGCGCTCCTTATCCTCGGTGTCACCGCGCTCATCAGCGGCGTGATCTCTCTGATTGGAGATTCCGGGGAGATCGCCGTTACCGCCGTCGCCGTGCTGGCGCTCGGTTTTTCCGTCGGATTGATCTGTATCTGCGCCGTGCAAAGAAAATATAACGGCGGAATCTTCTGATTTTTCGGCTCCGCTTCTATTTAAAAAGAAAAAATCGAATCGACACGAAGATGTGACATAATTTTCATCCAAAAGATGCTATCCTTAAAGGCAAAGGATAGCATTTTTTTATCGCAGAAAAACTTTCCCGTTTCTTCCCCGCCATCGACCGTAAAAAAGTCTTTTTCTGCGGCACGTAACGATCTGCGGCGCAAGCCGCTGGAAAATGGAGGATCACAAATGGAAGAAGCACTTCGTCTTTCCTATGAGGAAGACACCGTTATCGCAGAGATCGGCGGAGAGATCGACCATCACCGCGCCGTCTCCGTTCGCTCGCAAATTGATGAAGCATTGTTCACACAAATGCCAAAAAAGCTCGTCATTGACGTCGGCAAAGTCGATTTCATGGACAGCTCGGGACTCGGGCTGATCATGGGAAGGCTCGCGAAAGCAAAGGAGATCGGAGCCACGCTGATTCTCAGAAATCCGTCCGTGCGCGTCGTGAGAATGATCAAAATGGCAGGACTCGATCGTATCATTCAAACAACAAAAACCTGATAGACAGAAAGGATGTCAAACATATGTCGAAACAAGCCATAAACGAAATTCGTTGTACCTTTTTATCCCGCTCCGAAAATGAAGCGCTGGCAAGAAGCATCATTTCCGGCTTTCTTTTGCCACTCGATCCCACTGTGGACGAGTTGGCGGATATCCGCTGCGCCATCAGCGAGGCAGTCACAAACTGTATCGTACACGGCTACAGAGGGACGAGCGGCATGATCGTGCTTGCCGCGAAATCCTTCGACGACAGAAGCGTGCGTATCACCATCATCGACCACGGCTGCGGCATCGAGGACGTCGCAAGGGCGAGAACGCCGCTTTTCACCACCCATCCCGATGAAGATCGTTGCGGAATGGGCTTTTCCATCATGGAAAGCTTTTCGGACAAGATCACCGTCACCTCCGCGCCCGGAAAAGGCACCCGTATTACCTTGACCCGCAAGCTCGCCGCTCCGCTGAAGGGGAATACATAACTTCGGACGAGACAGTATTATTTTTTCTGCTTCGGTCAGTCTCCGAGGAAAGGAGCCAAACAAAACGGAAAAAATTATGTCTGAATGCATGGAAAATGAAAAAACCTGCGACAATTTCGATCTGATCAAGGACGCCCAGGAGGGCGACAGAAAAGCGATGGAGCAGCTCATCACGCAAAACATGGGGCTCGTCAAGACCGTAGCGCGCCGATTCATCGGCAGAAACGCGGAATACGAGGATCTCGTACAGATCGGCACGATCGGTATGCTGAAAGCCGCCAAGAGCTTCGATCTTCAATTCGGGACCGCTTTCTCCACCTACGCCGTTCCGCTCATTATCGGTGAGATCAGGCGCTTTCTCCGCGATGACGGCATGATCAAGGTCAGCCGCGATCTCCGCAAAAAAGGAACCGTCATCATGAAAGCCAAGGAGGAATTCACGAAAAATCACGGCAGAGAGCCAAAGCTCTCCGAGCTTGCCGACGTCTGCATGATGAGCGTGGAGGATATCGCCTACGCGCTCGACGCCGTCTGTCCCATCTACTCTCTGCAGGAAACGCTCGGCAACGACGAGGACGGCACGACGCTGGAAGCCGTCACCCCCGCCAGTGAAAACATCATCGACGAGATGACGGACAAGCTCGCTCTCGCGGAAGCAATCTCCAAGCTCGACACGCGCAGTCAGCAGATCATCAAGCTCCGCTTCTACCGCGACCTTTCACAACAGCAGACCGCCGAGATCCTCGGCATTACGCAGGTCAAGGTATCAAGAGAGGAAAAGAAGATATTCGAATTTCTGAGAAAGCAGTTTTAAACGCAAAATGCCCTCGTTCCGTCGGAACGAGGGCAAACTGTTTATTTATCTTTGCTGATTATGAGACCTGCCGCAAACCAAGCCAAGCTGAGCAGAACCGAAGCCGTTATGGGCAAACCGCCCCACTTATTTCCATCCTCGAGAAGAACGATTCCCCAAATAAAGAGTGCGATCACACCGATCAGAACCGCCAACGCAATGGTAACGGCAATCACTCTGACAGCCTTGCTTCGATGACCGTCAGGAACGATCGCAAACATCGCCTCCACGAAAACCTCAAACAATATTTCGATCAAAAAATCCATTGTCAATACCTCCAATCAAAGTCGAAACGCTATCGGAAGCAATTCTCCAAGTGTAGTTTCCATATAATGCGACTCCGTGCCTCCGCACAAAACGACGAGGCTTTCATCACAAAACTCATAAAGCACCTGTCTACATACGCCGCAGGGCGTCGTTTCGCTGTCCTCGGGGCCTACGACCGCGATCGCAACGAAATCCCTCACGCCTTCGGAAATCGCCTTTGCGATTGCGCAACGCTCCGCGCAAAGCGTGGGAGAATACGCGGAATTTTCGATATTACAGCCCGTAAAAATTCTGCCGTCCGTGCTCAAAAGCGCCGCGCCTACGTGAAAACGAGAAAGGGGCGCATACGCAAATGTTCTCGCTTCCATTGCCGCGCGCAAAAGCGCCTTACGATCGAAATTTTTCATATCATCAGATCCTTTTTAAAGCTTTCTCCGTTGAGATCGTAGGGAATTCCGAAAATATCCGCAACCGTCGCCGCCACGTCCGAGAAGGATCCGCGTACGCCGAGATTGACGGGCTTCACTTCCTTTCCGTACACAAGAACGGGAACGTTTTCTCTCGTGTGGTCCGTACCCAAATATACGGGATCGCAACCGTGATCCGCCGTGATCATCAAAATATCGTCCTCACGCATATCCGCAACAAAGCTCGCAAGCCAAGTGTCGAGCCTCATGACCGCTTCCGCGTATCCGATCGCGTTACGTCGATGTCCGTATACGGTATCGAAATCCACGAAATTGACGAAGCAAAGCCCTCTGAAATCTCTCTCGAGAAGAGAGGAAGCAACCGACATACCGTCTTCGTTGCTCGTCGTACGGATCGCATCCGAAATACCGACGCCCGCATAAATATCGTTGATCTTGCCGACCGCGATCGTATCAAAGCCGTTCCTTTGCAAAAGATCCAGAATCGTTGTTTTCGGCGGAACGGCGGAATAGTCGTGTCTGCCCGATGTGCGCTTGAAGGGCCACTCGCCCGTAAACGGACGCGCGATCACTCTGCCGACGCAATGCTCGCCCGCAAGGAATTCTCTCGCAATCTCACAATAGCGGTAAAGCTCCTCCACAGGCACGATAGCGTCGTGCGCCGCGATCTGCATAACGCTGTCCACGGACGTATAAACGATCAACGCACCCGTTTCCAAATGCTCTTTACCGTAATCCTTAATGACCTCCGTGCCCGAATAGGGCTTGTTGCAGATCACCCTTCTGCCGGTGCGGCGCTCAAATTCCTCCACGATCTCCTTCGGAAATCCGTTCGGATACGTGGGAAGAGGCTCATACGAGCGAATACCCGCAATCTCCCAATGTCCGATGGTGCTGTCTTTCCCTTCCGATTGCTCGCACAAGCGTCCGTACGCACCGACGGGCTCCGCTTTTGAGATCGAACGGTCTACGCCGTCAATATGAAAAAGCCCCAATGAATCGAGGGTTGGAGCTTCCAGAATACCCGTCTTTATCAAAGAAAGTAACGTATCGCTTCCACTGTCACCGAAACGCTCTGCGTCCGCGGCTCCGCCGATACCAAAACTATCCATAACCATCAAAAAAATTCGTTTGGTTTTCATTGCCATTCTTTCCTTTTTCAAATTCAAAATCATATCCACCCATATTATATCATAAAAACCGACATTTCGCAACCGAATTTTAATCTTTTTCCATCAAGTTTCAAGATTAAAATTGACAATCCGACCATTTTCGATGTATAATAAGATAAAGTGAGGATTTTTTCACTTCAATACAAAGATCACAGGAATATAAAATTATGACCATACTCAGCGTAAGCGATATCCGACTCGAATACGGCACGGATATCATTTTACAAAAAATAAATTTCTCCATCAACGACGGCGACCGTCTCGGCATCGTCGGCGTAAACGGCGCGGGCAAATCCACGCTTCTCCGCATCATCGCGGGCTCCATCGAGCCGAGCGGCGGACAAGTCTTCATCGCGAAAGGCAAGACCGTCGGAATGCTCGAGCAGAACGCCATGTTGGAAAGCGACAAAACGCTCACGGAGGAAATGGAAAGCGCCTTTGAAGAATGTCAGCGGATCGAAAAACGTCTCGGCGCTCTGCAAAAGGAGATCGAGCGCTCCTCTCACAACGAACGCGCGATCGCTGAATTCACAAACCTCACCGAAAAATTCAGAGAGATCGGCGGCTACGAATACAAATCCCGTATCCGTTCCATGCTCACCCGATTCGGCTTCCCCGAATCCGAGCAGTCGAAAACGATCGACACTCTGAGCGGCGGCGAAAGAACACGTCTCGCGCTGGTCCGTCTACTCCTCATCGAGCCCGATATTCTCATTCTCGACGAGCCGACCAACCATCTCGATACCGATACGCTCTACTGGTTGGAGGAGCATTTGCGCGCTTATCCAAAAACTCTGCTCCTCGTATCGCACGACCGTTATTTCCTCGACAGAACCGCAACGAAAATCCTTGACATCGAAAATACGAAAGCGGAGCTTTACACGGGCAACTATACCGCCTTCGTAACGCAAAAAACGGAAGCCATCAAGCGCCAGCAGAAAATGTACGATCTTCAGCAAAAGGAAATCGCCCGTATCGAAGGCATCATCCAAACGCAGATCCACTTCGGCCAAGAGCACAATTATATCACCATCGCCAGCAAGAAAAAGCAGATCGAGCATATGGAAAAGATCGACGCGCCCGAGCGTGCGCCCGGAAGCATCCGTCTCGCCTTCGCAGAAGCCGCGGAAAGCGGAAACGACGTTCTCGAAGCCGACGGGCTCGCGAAATCCTTCGGCGAGCGCAAGCTTTTCTCCGATATTTCCTTTATGATCAAAAAAAGAGATCACGTTATCATCATGGGACCGAACGGTTGCGGCAAGTCCACGCTCATCAAGATCCTCGGCGGATTTGCAGAAGCTGACAGCGGTGTGATCGAATACGGAACGGGCGTGATCGCGGGCTACTACGATCAGGAGCAGCGCACCCTCGACGAAAACAAAACCGTTCTGGAGGAGCTTTGCGACGCGCACGAAAAGCTGACGATCACACAGATCCGAACCGCGCTCGCAGGCTTTCTCTTCTTTTCGGAAGACATTGAGAAAAAGGTCTCCGTTCTGTCGGGCGGTGAAAAAGCGCGACTCATGCTCTGCAAAATGATTCTCTCCAAAGTCAATCTGCTGATCCTCGACGAACCGACCAACCACCTCGACATTGCTTCCAGAGAAGCGCTAGAAAACGCGCTCCTCGCCTTCGGCGGTACCATCATCGCCGTTTCGCACGACCGTTATTTCATGAAAAAGCTCGCTACGCGTATTTTTGACCTTTCGGGCGGATTTTATGATTACCACGGCACGTTCGACGAATATCTCGAATTCAAGGAAACGCGCGGACTCTCCTCGCAAACCGTCGTCAAAACGGAAAAGAAGGAATCCGACGGAAAGCTCAAATATACGGAAAACAAAAAGCATCTCGCCGAGATCCGAAAGGCAGAAAAGCGCATTGAGCGCGCCGAAGCGGAAATCGACAAGCTCGAGCAGGAAAAAGCCGCGCTGGAGGAAGAAATGAACACCTCCGCCGCAACCGATTACGTCCGTCTTTCCGAAATCTCCGGAAGAATGTCCGCGATCGATGAACGCATTGACGAGCTTTTCATGGATATGGAAGAAGCGGAAGAATTTCTGCTTGAAAACAAATAACACTTTCATTTGAGGATAACGATATGAACGAAAGAAAAATCGCAGTCATCGGCGGCGGCGCCGCAGGCATGCTTGCCGCAGGCTATGCAGCAAAGCTCGGCGCAAAAGTCACCCTTTTCGAGCGCAACACCTTGCTCGGAAAAAAGCTCGGGATCACGGGCAAGGGCCGCTGTAACGTGACCAACAATTGCACACCCGAGGAATTCATCAAAAACATCACGGCAAACGGGAAGTTCCTCTATTCCGCCATCAACCGTTTCGCTCCCGCTGACACGATGGCTTTCTTCGAGGAGCTCGGCGTTCCGCTCAAAACCGAACGCGGCAACCGCGTATTTCCCGTCTCGGACAACGCCGTCGACATCGTATTGGCGCTCAAGAAATACTGCTTGCAAAACGGTGTCAACATCGTCGTTGAACGCGTGACCGATCTGATCCGAAGCGAAGACGAAACGCTTTCCGGTGTCGTGACCGAAAAACGCGAGCATAACGGCTTTGACGCCGTGATCCTTTGCACGGGCGGCGTTTCCTATCCCGTCACGGGCTCCACAGGCGACGGCTATCGTCTCGCAAGATCCGTCGGACACACGATCAAAGAGCCGATCCCTTCTCTCGTCGGTCTGACCTCTGACGATGAGATCTGTGCCGCCTCCATGGGCCTTGCGCTGAAAAACGTTGCCGTTACCGTAACGGATACCACAAAAAAGAAAATCGTCTACAAGGATTTCGGAGAAATGCTCTTCTGTCATTTCGGAATCAGCGGCCCGATGATCCTTTCCGCCTCCGCGCACCTTCGCCCCATGCAGAAGGATCGCTATCTCGTCACCATTGACCTGAAGCCCGCGCTGGATATCCAGACGCTCGACAAGCGTATGCTCTCCGATTTCGAAAAGATCAAAAACCGCAATTTCGCAAACGCGTTCGACGCGCTTCTGCCTGCAAAATTGCGCGAGCCGTTCATCAAGCTCACGGGAATCTCTCCCGATAAAAAAATCAACGCGATCACGGCGGAAGAACGCAGACGCGTAGTTTCATTGATGAAGGGCATCCCCGTTTCCATCACGGGCTTCCGTCCGATCACGGAAGCGATCGTCACCAGTGGCGGCGTTACCGTAAAAGAGATCGAGCCCCACACCATGCGTTCCAAGCTTTGCCCGAATCTTTACTTCGCAGGCGAGGTCATCGACCTCGATGCCTATACGGGTGGCTTCAATCTTCAGATCGCGTTTGCAACCGCCCACGCGGCTGCAACGGCGGCAGTCGAAGCATAACGAAAAAACATTATCATATATCAGAAAGGACGTTTTCTCATGATCAACATCGCTCTTGACGGTCCCTCCGGCGCAGGAAAAAGCACGCTTGCCAAAGCCATTGCCGCAAAGCTCGGCTATATCTATACCGACACCGGCGCCATGTACAGAACCATCGGTCTCGCCGTAAAACGCGCAGGAATCTCCCTCGATGATAAGGAAAGCATCATCGCGCTGCTCCCTTCACTGAAGATCACTCTCGGCTTCGAAAACGGAGAACAGAAGATCTATCTCGGAGAAGAAGATGTCGGCGGCTTTATCCGCACCAATGAAATCTCCGCTTACGCCTCCAAGGTTTCCGCAATACCCGAGGTCCGCGCTCATCTGCTTTCTCTGCAGAGAAACATCGCCGCAGAAAACAACGTTATCATGGATGGCAGAGATATCGGCACCGTGATCCTCCCGAACGCGCAGGTAAAATTCTTCGTTACCGTCTCCGACCGCGAACGCGCCCGTCGTCGCTACAAGGAATTGATCGCCAAAGGCGAAAGCATTACCGAGCTGGAGGTATACGAAACCATGAAAGCCAGAGATCTGCAGGACAGCACGAGAGAGGTTGCTCCCGCGATCCCTGCGGAAGACGCCGTATTTTTGGACAATTCCGGTGATTTTGACGCCGTTATCGAAACCGCGCTCCGAATCATCGAAGAAAAAACAAACAAATAAGAAAGGATTGCTTCACCATGACAAAAATGTACCGTTTTTTCCGTTCCTTGTTCCGCCCCATCTATAAAATTTTCTTCCGTCTGGAAGTAAAGGGCTTGGAAAACGAGCTGAAGGAAGGCGCTTGTCTGATCTGCGCCAACCACATCAGCATGAATGACATTTTCTTCATCGGAACCCAACTGAACCGCCAGATCTACTTTTTCGCAAAGAAAGAACTCTTCAAAAACAAGCTCCTCGCAAAGATCCTCCTTTCCTTTGGCACGATCCCCGTCAATCGCGGCGCAGGCGATCTGAAAGCCATCAGATCCACCATCGACGTTCTGGAAAAAGGAAACTACGTCGGACTTTTCCCGCAAGGCACGCGTATTCCCGACAGAGAGCCCTCCGTTGACGATGCCAAGGGCGGCGTCGGACTTTTCGCTTTCCGCGCGAAATGCAGCGTTCTCCCCATCCACATCAAGACGAAAAATTACAGAGTACGTCTGTTCCGCAAGGTCACCGTCACCATCGGTAAGCCCATCGCTTACGAAGAGCTCGGCTTCTCGGCTGAAAAGAGCAATATGGCGGAATACAACGCAGCTTCCAGATACATTTTCGAACGCATCTGCGAACTCGGAAACGAGGAACAAAAATAAATGGAGATCAAGGTTGCGAAATACGCAGGGTTCTGCTTCGGTGTCAAGCGCGCCGTCGATGCCACCTTCGCTCTTGCAGAACAAAATACCGACGCGAAAATTTATACCGTCGGTTCTCTGATACACAATCCCATCGTGGGAGAAAAGCTCGCTGAAAACGGCGTCGGCATTATCCGCGAGGATCATCTGGACGAGGATCTGTCCACCGCTTGCAAAAAATCCGTCTTCGTGATCCGCACGCACGGCGTTTCTCCTCGCATTCTCGATAAGCTCCGCGCCTTTACGGAGAAAAACCCCGAATCTTCCATCCAGGATATGACTTGTCCCTTCGTTGCAAAGATCTACAGAATCATGGAAAAAAACACGTCCGACGATACCTTCACGATTCTGATCGGCAACAGCACGCATCCCGAGGTGATCGGCATTGCAGGCTATATCCGCGGTGATTTCAGTATCTTTTCGGATTTTTGCGCATTAAAAGATGCTTTTGAAGGCAACTTTGCACAACAAATTGGTGCAAAATCAATCATTTTAGCTTCACAAACAACGCATAATTTGGAAGATTATCAAAATTGCAAAAAATTTCTCAAAAACCTATATACAAATGCTTTATTTTTTGATACAATATGTAATGTTACGGAAACGCGACAGAAAGAAATAGATATGCTGTCCCGCGAGTGCAACGCAATGCTCGTGATCGGCGGCAGAGAAAGCTCCAATACAAAAAAGCTTTACGACATCAGCAAAGCGAATTGCGAGGAAACCTATTTCATCGAAACCGCTCGCGATATTCCGATACATATTAAAAAGATGACCGGCAAAGTCGGCATCGCTGCCGGAGCTTCCACGCCCGGCAATATAATTGAGGAGGTACAAAACACCATGAGCGAACAGGAAAATTTCGCACAACTTCTTGAGGAATCTTTCAAAACTTTAAATACAGGAGACACCGTTCGAGGCATCGTAACATCGGTAACCAACACCGAAGTACACGTAGACATCGGTTCCAAGGTAACCGGCGTTTTGACCATTGAAAACGTAACCGATGATCCCCAGGCAAAGCCCGAAAACCTTTTTAAGGTTGGCGACGAAGTTGAAGCTGTTGCAGTACGCGTAAGTGACCTTGACGGTATCGCAACCCTTTCCAAGAAGAAAGTTGATGCACA
>JAZRLQ010000090.1:0-2334 GCA_045646925.1 Eubacteriales bacterium | reverse complement strand
GTAGCAGTACCGCCTGTGTGATTATCATTCGCAGGCGTTGTGGTTGTTCCGCAAACGCTACAAGTGATAGGTGTTGTGCAATCGCCATCGTCACTATTCGGTGTATGCTGTCCGGCAGGGGTTGTCACGTCACCGCAAACCGAGCATTTTACCTCGGTGGTGCAATCACCGTCATCGGTTTCGGGGCTGTGTTCCTTGTTCTGTCCGTCAGTAGCTCCGCATCTTGAACAGGTGGATTGAACCTCGCACAAGTCAACATCGGGCGTTGTCCAATCGTGTCCAAGCGCTTCTCCCTCGGTCGCTCCGCAGATTTTACAAGTCTTGGGTGTGAGGCAGGTTGCATCATTCCAATCGTGAGAGATTGTTCTTTCTTCTCCGCACTCGTTACAAGTGACGTCGCAAGCGTTATCGTATGCGTGGTCGCATTTCTTATCGCCACAAGCGGCGAGGGCTACGATCATTAAGATCGAGAGTAGAATGAGTGTTAGTTTTTTCATAGGGCTTCTCCTTTTCAATATAGGGTTATCTATACGTTCTGATCTTCGTGTGCTTCAGAACCTCATCGAGTGCGTGTTCATTGGTTTCGGTCACGTACTCCTTAAATTCTTCATATACTTTTCTGCCGATTGCTCGGTAGTCCATGGCAAGAACCTTTTTGATCTTGGTTCTGCGAAGCTCCTCGGGAACACCGAACAGCATCATGATCGTGTTAAGCGCTCCTTCTATCCTACGCTCGATAGATGCGGTATGCTCGGTGTGCATCAGAGTTGCGTATTCAATGCCTGATATGAGCGTTTCGGTTTCAATGAATTTCTCGTCATCCCACCCCTCGGTATATTCCGCAAACACCTTCTTTATCTTTTCGGTGTCATTGGCACGAACGAGGTCGAGCGTTGTCGGGTGGGAATATGCCGCCGTTAGGAACTCATGCATCTGCGGTATTTCTTCGCCGATGGCAGCAAGTGTAGTAAGTTCAAGACAATATGCCAGAAGCGAGCTTTTGCCCTCGTCGGTCTGTGCCTCCATCTCCTTCCATTGAAAGTCTATCATCATCTGCACAAGCGTGGCAAGGATGGATTCCTTGTTGGGAAAGTAGAAGGTAAGATTGCCGGGGCTGATATCTGCCTTTTTGCAGATCTCCGTGGATGTTGTTTTGGTAAAGCCGTTCTCAAAAAACAGTTCGGAAGCAATCTTAATGATCACCGTTTTCGTTGGAGTAGGCTTGCGATTTCTTGCCAAAATATGTTCCTCCTTCAGATGCGAAATATGTCATCGCAGCATTTCTATTTAGTAGCGATACTATTATAACATATCTTTTGGAAAAACACAAGGGATTTTGACAAATTTTTAGTAGGAATACTAATTTTTTAGAATCAAAAAGCATCGGATATTTCACCGATGCCTTTCTATGCATTTTGAGGGATTCTAACGAGTGTTCATATACCTTGCGCTTCTCTCTTTGGTGTAATGAGCAAGGCAATCTATGAGCCATTCTTTGGTCGTAAATACGCCGTTTTGCGCTTGCACGTACCGCAAGGTCTTTTTCTCCTTCATCCAAGAGGTGATGAGGGAGTTTGAGCATCCGACAAGCTTGGCTGCTTCCGTCGTTGTCAGCACCGTCGGACTTTCGCTCCACTCGGCGCGGATTTGGATTTTCAGATCAGTTACAGTAGTTTGGCAAATCCGAACGGCTTTTTGTTTTCGGGAGCTTGGAACTTTTTGTGTTGAGAATATTCCGTAAGGTATGCTTGGTGCATTCCCTTCAGAACATTTCTCTATGTACTTAATCAGCTCGCTTCTCGGCACAGAATACTGTCTTGTTTTCTTTTCTCCGATTGTACACCCGATGTGTCCGTTCTGCAGAAGCCACGCGGCTTTGCGTTTGCTGATATGTAAGATGCATCTGACTTGGTCGAGCGAAAGGATGGGGGGATAATTTCTTCGGATTTCTTCCACGGTCATGGTCAGCACCATTTTACTTCGTGTCCGATCTTATATGTTCTTCCTTCACGGTCACTGTGATCAACTATGGTTTCTATCAGATCCGTCTTAGCTATTATGTATGAGCCTTGAAATACGAAGGCACGAAGCTCCTTGCTTTTTATCAATTCGTAGATCCGATTTTTACCAAAGGGTGAGCATTTGCTTGCCCTGAGCGGACTCATGATATCGGGGACTTTTGAGAGCATACGCTCAAGCTCAATAATTTTTTCTTCTCGTGTCATTTGGATTCTCCTTTTTCGTTTTTAATTAGGCAGACGAGCGATACAACCTACGTACCTTTTTATTTTTTGTCTGTTTTTTTGCCAAAGCAACGATACATTCGAACCCTCC
>JAZRLQ010000089.1:0-29867 GCA_045646925.1 Eubacteriales bacterium | reverse complement strand
ATATCGCTGGAGCCAACGCCCGTGGAGAACGCGCCGAGCGCGCCGTAAGTACAGGTGTGGGAGTCCGCGCCGATGACGACGTCGCCGGAAATAACGAGACCTTTTTCGGGAAGGAGCGCGTGCTCTACGCCCATCTGTCCGACGTCATAGAAATGAACGACTTCCTTTTCTGCGCAGAAATCACGGCACATCTTGCACTGGATCGCCGCCTTGATATCCTTGTTGGGCGCGAAATGGTCCATGACCATCGTCACCTTTTCTTTATCGTAAACCTCGGTATAGCCGAGCTTGTTGAATTCGCGGATCGCAACGGGAGAGGTAATGTCGTTACCGAGAACGCGGTCGAGAGAAACGAGGATCAGCTCGCCCGCTTCCACCTTTTCGAGTCCCGCGTGAGCCGCGAGAATTTTTTGTGTCATTGTCATAGCCATGAGAAATGACCTCCTTGTATCACTTATATAAAATTCTTTTGATTAAAGCATTCTGTTGATCGCACTGACGAGCGCTTTGACAGAAGAAAATACGATATCGCTGTCAATACCCGCACCCCAAGAGGTTCCGTCGCCGTTTTTGATGGAAACGTAGGAAACTGCGCGGGAGGTGGAGCCGTCTTCAAGCGCGTGCTCGGAGTAGCTGTCGATCATATAGCACTTTCCGATAACGGAAGTGATCGCGCCGGAAACCGCGTCCAGACTACCGTTGCCGATCGAGCTGACGGTATGTGTCTTGCCCTTCCAGCTCATGACGACCTCTGCCTTCGTTACGCCGTTTTCCTTGCGGAAATGCGCTTCGGAAACGTGAAGCTTGTTTTTGAGATTGACGTAATTATCCATAAAGATCTCGTAAACCTCTGCGGAGGAAAGCTCCTTATGCGCATGGTCGGAAATGCTCTTGACGTGGTATCCGAACACCTCGCGCATTTTCGGAGGAAGAACGAGAGAGTATTTCGTTTCGAGAAGATAGCCGATACCACCCTTTCCGGACTGGGAGTTGATGCGGATAACGTCCGCTTCATACACTCTGCCGAGGTCGGTGGGGTCGATCGGGAGATACGGCACGTTCCATACGCCGCCGTGCTCCTCGCGGTAATGCATACCCTTCGCGATCGCGTCCTGATGAGAGCCGCTGAACGCCGCGAACACGAGTGCGCCGCTATAGGGCTGACGTTCGTAGACGCGCATACGGGTGACCTTTTCATAGGTTGCGCAGATCTCGGGAATATTTGAGAAATCGAGTCCGGGATCGATGCCCTGCGAATACATATTGAGCGCGAGCGTGATGATATCGACGTTACCCGTGCGTTCGCCGTTGCCGAAGAGCGTACCTTCGATACGGTCGCCGCCCGCAAGCAGACCCATTTCACTGTCGGCAACCGCGCATCCGCGGTCGTTGTGAGGATGGAGGGAGATGACGAGATTTTCTCTGTTATGCAGATTCTTGCACATATATTCGACCTGATTTGCGTAAACGTGAGGCATGGAATGCGACACGGTCACGGGCAGGTTGATGATGACCTTGTTATCGGGAGTCGGCTGCCAAATATCGATGACCTCGTTGCAGATCTCTGCGGCAAATTCGGGCTCCGTTCCCGTGAAGCTTTCGGGAGAATATTCGAAAATGAAATTGCCTTCCGTCTTTTCTCTGTATTCCTTGCAAAGATTTGCGCCGAACTTCGCGATCTCGATGATCTCTTCTTTCGATTTTCTGAATACCTGCTCGCGCTGTGCGACGGAGGTGGAGTTGTAAAGATGAACGACCGCGCTCTTTGCGCCGCGAAGAGCTTCGAAGGTCTTTGCGATGATATGCTCTCTGGACTGCGTCAAAACCTGAATGGTAACGTCGTCAGGAATCATGTCGTTTTCGATCAGAGTGCGGCAGAATTCGTATTCCGTTTCACTTGCCGCGGGGAAACCGATCTCGATCTCCTTGAAGCCGACCTTGACGAGAAGCTTGAAGAATTCGAGCTTTTCTTCCAGACTCATCGGAATGATCAGCGCCTGATTGCCGTCGCGCAAGTCCACGCTGCACCAGATCGGCGCTTTTTCAAGATAGGTTTTCTTCGTCCAATCGGAAGAAGATTCAACGGGGAAAAATTGTTTGGTATATTTTTCGTATCCTTTCATAAATATGACCATGCCTTTCTTTCGGTTTATGAGATTTCGCGCGGTATCCTTACGCCCTTCGAAAAATAAAAAATCCCCTTTGCTGGAGGCGATCCTCCGCAAAAGAGACGAAGTTATGACTAACCCGCGGTACCACTCTTTTTGATAACGAAACGTTATCCGCTTATCCGCGTCGTTCTCAACACGGCTTCTCTGTAACGGGAGAGACCCGTTTTCGTTTACCGGCAAAAGCTTTCAACGAAACTGCTCGGGGGATGAGTTATATTCCGGAACCGTCATGTTCTCGCACCGAACGAACACTCTCTGCAAACGGATTTTGGGAATTTGTTTCCCCTTACAAACGCATTTGAAACGCTTACTTGAACCAATTATATCAAAAACTTTATGATTTGTCAACAAAGAAAGACAAACTTTTCGTTCGGCATTTTGTTAAAATGTTGAAAGCGTTTTTTGGATAAAAAATCCAAGTGCAAAAGCTTTCCGCATTTTTCTCTATTTTTTCGCGGCAGTCTTGACAAATTCCGCTTTTTGTGCTAACATAAACTCACAACCGCAAATAATCGGGGGTGCTGGATGCGATCCGGCTGAGAAGAAGATAATATCGGAAAACCCTTTTAACCTGATATGGATAATACCGGCGCAGGAAGATTATGCAAACCGAAGCTCTCGCTGACGAAAGCTCTTTTTGAATTGCCGATCTATTTGCGGCAATTTTTTTATTTTCTGAAAGGAGTCTTCTTTATGCGGAGAAAACAAAATGAAAAACTGCGCGCGCTTTCTGAAAGCGCACTCTTGATCGCTCTCGCGACCGCGCTGAGCTTCATAAAGCTGATCGATCTGCCGTACGGCGGAGCAGTCACGATCGCCTCCATGCTTCCCATCGCGCTCATTTCCTACCGACACGGCGTCGGAAACGGCGTGTTCGCCGCCACGGTCTACGGCGGTATTCAGCAGATCCTCGGACTTTCCGCGCTCTCATGGGCGACCTCGTGGAAAGCCGTCATCGCGATCGTTCTGCTCGATTATATCGTCGCCTTTGCCGTCATCGGTCTTGCCGGCGCGTTCCGCAGATCCGTGAAAAATCAGACGGTCGCCGTCGCTCTCGGTTGTCTTTGTGTATGTCTGCTTCGCTATTTCTGCCACGTCGTCAGTGGCGCTACCGTTTGGGCGGGACTTTCCATTCCCACAAGCGCGGCGCTCGCCTTCTCCTTCGCTTATAACGCGACCTATATGCTGCCCGAAACCATCATTCTGCTCGTATGCGCCGTGTACGTCGCCTCCAATATTGATTTCCGTTCGCAAACGCCCTCCCGCATGAAATCGCAGACGATCTCCGCAGGCAACGCGTGGATCTCTCCCGTGGCGGGACTTGTCGGGCTGATCGCCGTTATTGCGGATACCGTTCTCGTTTTCCATGACATTCAGGACGAAAACGGTGGCTTCGCGATCGAAAGCCTTGCTACTGTCAATTGGGCGCTCGTGATCGCCGTTACTGCGGTCGCCGTCATCGTCATTGCGGCTCTGCTCGCGATTAGAAGCGTATCAAAAAATAAAAGCTGAAAAGGATTTTCTATGAAAGCCATCGTTATCACACCGTATCTGCTCTATCCGATCCGCGCCATCGTTTCCGTTGAAGACGCCGATCTTATCGTATGCGCGGACACCGCTTATCTGTCGGCAGAGGCGGAAAGCATCGCGCCTCACGCCGTGATCGGAGATTTTGACCATATCGAACACGAGGACAAGCTCTCCGCAGATCAGAAGGTCCTCCGTTTCTCCTCCGTCAAGGATGACACGGATACCATGCTCTGCGTAAAATACGCGCTGAACCGCGGCGCAGACGAGATCGTCATCGTCGGCGGCATCGGCGGCAGACTCGACCACACGTTCGCCAATATCCAGACGCTCTCCTATATCCGAAGCAGAGGCGCCGTCGGCACGATCCTCGACGGTGATCACGCCGTCATGACGGTGGATTCCCGCATTACGCTGAAAAAGGGAGACTACGATTACGCCTCCGTTTTCGCGCTCGATCCCGTCTGCCGCGATATTACGTTGAAGGGATTCAAATACGAAGCCGAGCATATCGACCTTACAAGCAATTTTCCGCTCGGCGTCAGCAACGAGATCACCGAGAACGAGGCGGAGATCACCGTTGGCGAAGGCGCTCTGCTCGTGATCCTCGCAAAAAAAGAAAAATAAATGCAAAAAGCGATTGCCGCGCCGTTTGGCGCAAAGCAATCGCTTTTTTATTCAACAAAATTCGAAACGCTCTATTGTTCCACTGCCGCTCGTTCTCGGCGCGTCGTAGATACGGTCGAAAACGATCTGATGGGCGGCGTCATCGGGCGTTCGCACGGGCTCACCGTTGACCGTCACGTTTTTCATCGTGAGCGTACCCAAGGCGCAGGAAACGTAGGGATCGAAAATCTCGTATTCGCCCGAAACCACGGATTTCGGACCGACGGAAACGGGCTTTCCGAGAGGAAATCTTTCTTTATCAATGCTGATACGAATATTTTCGAGGTGCAAATGCCCGATATCCGAGCCGATCTCCCAAGCGCCGAAGCGCCCCGTGACGGGATCGTTTTCTCTGTAGCTCTTCATATTATCGTGTCGGGAAACGACGTCGATATCCTCGAAATAAATGTGG
Organism: Eubacteriales bacterium; assembly: GCA_045646925.1. GTDB lineage: Bacteria > Bacillota > Clostridia > Oscillospirales > CAG-272 > QALR01. The sequence continues at coordinate 25,091 of JAZRLQ010000089.1, read as the reverse complement.
TCGCCGCTTCCGGGCGCGCCCCATTCGGGCTCTTCCCCGATGACGTATTTCGGCGTCTGGTAGTAAAGCTTGAAGCATTGCACGCCCCGTACCTTACGGATCAGCACGTTCTCGAGAGAGCAATCGACCGCGGAGCCGTCGCGGAAGCGGTAAATGCCGGGCAGAATACGGATATCCTTGAAACGACTGTCGTGCGCGATATCCAATCCTTCAACAAAGGCGTTTTTCAAGGGACCGAAGTTGATGGAGGAATCCTGCCAATCGTACATATTGAGCGCGATCAGATCGTCTCCGACGTGTCCGGAAAGATTGCGAACGGAAATATTTTCCGTATTGCCGTTGACATGAATGCCGTCGGCAAAGCAATCATCGAAATGGATATTCTGAACGGAGATATCACGCGCGTTTCCGATCTGCGCGGAAAATCCCGCCGTATGCCGAAACGTCATATCCTTCAGAAGCAGTGTTTTCACGTTGGAAAACAGCATACAGGTCGAAACACCGTACATACTTCGGCTTTCGTCAAACATACCGCTTTTTCCGTAGCCCAGTCTTCTCTGGCGGGATTCCTCCCAAGTACCGCCGAGGATCGCAATGTTTTCGTTTGCCCCCTCTCCCATAACGGTCTGCTCGTACATACCGTTTTTGACGTTGCGGTTGCGGAGCATAAGCACATTCACACTCGGCAAAAGCCGCACCGTCGCGCCGTACGCGACGATCTTACAGTTCCCGTCGATCAAAACGGAGCCGTCGAGATCGTAAGGAACATCCGACGCGGGAATTTCCACGATCTCATTTTCGTCGACCGCGCGTTGAAAAGCCATCGTCCAGACAGCTCTTTTCTCTCCGTCGATTTCCGCAAAGTAGACCTCCTCCGCGTAATCCGTCAGCTTACACGCACCCGAAAGCTTTCCTATACGTTCCGCAACGGCGCGTTCGGTCTCCTCCGCCATGCGAAGAATTTCTTCTTTTCTGTTTTCCATCACACGTCTCCTATAACAAAGCCATCAAGGTTTCCGCCAAAAAAACGGCAATACAGCCCGTGACCGCCACGACCGTCAGATTCTTCGTTTTCAGAGAAACGAGGATCGCCGTCGCAAGTCCGATCGCCGCCGCTACCGTATTTCCACCCGTCGCGTAAAGCGCCGAGGGGAAGGTCATCGCGGCAAGCACGGTATACGGAATATAATACAAAAAGGAATTGATAAAGGGGCTTTTGATCTTTCTTCTGATTGCCGCAAAGGGAACGGCGCGGATCAGATAAGTCGAGCCCGCCATGATCAGAAGATATATGAAAAATTCTTTGAGTTCCATTTACGCGTCCTCCTCTTCCTCTTGCGGTTTCGGAAAGAACCATGCACCGAGCACCGCCGCGGAAATGGCGCAGACGGTAACGGCAAGTCCCGAGGAAACGCTCTTCAATATCGGAAAATAATAGAAAGCCGTACTGAGAAGCACGCTGACACCGACGACCACCCCGAGCGTTTTCTCCGCTCTGACCTGCGGAATGACGATCGCGACGAACATCGCGTAGATCGCAAGGCAAAGAGCGCCCATCACTCTTTCGGGCAGTATATCGCCGAGCAGAGCGCCGAGCAAGGTTCCGCACGTCCATCCGATATAGGGCGCGGCGGCAAGTCCGAGAAAATAGCTTCGGGAAACGCTCTTCTCCGTGCTTGCGACGGCGAAGATCTCGTCCGTCATAAAGAATCCGAGAAGCAGACGATATATCCCCTTGAATTTCGCGTCCGTCTTCTGCGACAGACAGATGGACATGAAGGAATATCTGACGTTGATGGTCAGCTGCGAGATCAACATTTCCATATACTGACCGGGCACGCACATCGTATGAATGCCCGAAAGCTGTCCCGCGGAGGTCAGCGTGACCATGGAGATCAGCACTGCCTGCCAGACGTACATTCCCATGGAGACCGCGAGGATCCCGAGACTGAACGAAACGGACAGATAGCCGATGCCGATCGGAACACCCGCTCGGACACCTCTGAAATAAGAATGCATCATAGAATCAATTCTCTCCCATATCCTTCGCTACCTGCTTCAGCATCGCGCGGATCGGCAGATGATAGGGACATCTCGTTTCGCAAATACCACATTCCACGCAAGCCTCGGCGGTCACCTTGAGCGTCGCGTAACGCGCCTTCGCCCAATCGGAAAGACCATAGCGGCGCAGATAGTTCGCAATGAGGAAGTTGGAGGGAATATCAATGCCCTTCGTGCAGGGCGCGCAATAGCCGCAACGGCGGCAGAAATTCTGTCCGAGCTCGCGGCGGATCTTCTCACAAACGGCGATCTCCTCCTTTGTCAGCGCGCCAAGCTCGCAAGCGGCGGCATTCTGACGCACCTCGCGCGCATCTCCCATGCCGGGGATCGCGATCGTGCAATCGGGATTGGAAAGAATGTATTTCATCGCAAGCGTTGCGTCGTCGAGATTTCCTCCCGCGAGAGGCTTCATGGCAATGAAGCCGATGTTCTTCTCCGTGCATTTTTTCATCAGCTCCGCGCCCTGATTTTCAACGATGTTGTAAGGGAACATCAACGTTTCGATCTTGTCCTCGTATTCGGTGATCAGACGATCGAACGCCTCGGGTGCGTGCGCGGTCGCGCCGATGTGACGGATCTTCCCCTCTGCCTTCGCTTCCGCGAGCGCGCGGTAAGCGCCGTTTTCCCCGAAGCAAAGAGCAAATTCATCGTCATTTCGGATATTGTGGATCTGATAAAGATCGATATAATCGGTACGAAGGTTGCGAAGGCTCGTTTCGATATCTGCCTTCATCGCTTCGTACGTTCTCGCCATAGACTTCGTTGCGATCACGAAGCGCTCTCTTCTGCCCTCGAGAGCCGCGCCGAGATATTCCTCCGAAACCGTGTAGGCTCTCGCGGTATCGATATAGTTGATCCCTTCCTCGATACAAGCATCGATCACTGCGATCACGCCGTTTACGTCCGTTTTCTGAATCGGGATCCCGCCGAGACCGACGACGGATACGGAAAGCCCCGTTTTTCCAAGTGTGGTATATTTCATAGATCATACTCCGTTTCTTTGATTTTTTGCAAGACCATTATACAACAAAAAAATATCTTTGTAAAGCCGTTTTCCCCATTCGCGACACAATTTTTCCGTCTGCGTTTCTTTTTCCGCGAAACGATTGAAAATCGGATTTTTTCATGTTACAATACAGTTATCTGAAATTCGAATTTTTCCAAGGAGGATATGACATGAATCGAGATTACCGCAACCAAAAAGTCACCGCGCAATATCTCGCGTGGGCGGAGAGACCGGAAACCATTCCGTTTTCCTTCATATACGGCGGCAAGGAATACAGAGGCTTTTCCCCCGAGGCTCTGACTCTGAAACAAAGATCCGTGAAAACGGGATCGGGAAAGGAATCGACGAGCTTTCTCTATTCCCTCGGCGATCGGTTGGAGATCACCCTGCTTCTCACGCACTACGCCTCACACGGCGCAACGGAATGGACCGTTTGGTTCGAAAACACCTCCTCTGAAAACAGCGAAGTGCTTGAAAATATCAAGACGGAGCTCGTTTTTGAAGGAAGCGCTCCCGTTTTGAAGGGAATTCTCGGTGACCACGGCAATCTTTACGCCCCCTACTGCAAGGATCTCCGCGAAGCGCCCGTGCAATTCTCCTCGGATTCGGGACGCGCCACGCACGGCAATTTCCCCTACTTCAATCTCGAATACGGCGACGGCGGCGTTATGCTCGCGATCGGTTGGGCGGGAACCTGGAAAGCAAGCTTCTCCTCAAATGGAGAAAAAACGACTTATACCGCAAGCGCGGTGAACGGAATGAAGACCTATCTGAGGTCCGGCGAAAGGATCCGCACGGCGCTCTTCGTCTGCGCGCCCTACACCGTCAGAAACGAATATTATGCGACGAATTTCTGGCGAGATTGGTATATCACGCACAATATGCCGAAATCGAACACAAACGGCGATATGCTGCAGCCCTTCTCCACCTGCAATCTCGCAAGCGATACGGGACTTCCCAATTCCGACGGCAGCATTTCCGAGCGGTATTACACATGGAAGCCCTCTCTCGAAAAAATGATCGCGGAAAACGTCAAGGTCGATTTCCGTTGGTTCGACGCAGGCTGGTACGTCCGTCCCGACGGCGGCAGTGAAGAAACGCGATGGTGGTCCACCGTCGGCACGTGGGAGCTTGATCCTGTCAAATGGCCCGACGGGACCTTCCTCGAATCCACGGATTTCGCGCGTGCGCACGGCATGAAAACGCTCGTCTGGTTCGAGCCCGAGCGCGTGACCGATCCCGAAAATCTCGCGAAAAACTTCGGCTACAACACCGATTGGGCAATACGCGTCGAAGGCGGAAAAACGATCTCCAATAACATCGGCGATCCCGATTGCTTCAAGTGGACGGTCGGCAGGATCTGCAAAATGCTCCGCGAAAACAAAGTGGAAATGTACCGCGAGGACAACAACTGCGATGCCGCTGCGCTCTGGAAATATCTCGACCGCCGCGAAGGTGAAAACCGTCTCGGCATCACGGAATGCAAGCTCATTGACGCTCATTATCGTATGTGGGACGAGATCATCGCCTGCACGCTCTCCTACGGCGGTTGCGGATTCGTCGACTCCTGCGCCTCCGGCGGTGGAAGAAACGATCTCGAATCCATGCGCAGAGGCATCCCCATGCTCCGAAGTGATAACGACAGAACCACCGCTTCCCTGCGCCTCTCCATGACGACGTCCTTCAACAAATGGATTCCCTTCTGCGGCGCCAACACAAAGGAAAAGAAGGAGCAGCTCGCATTGACGGGCATCAGCGATCCGTACGTCTGGCGCGCGTCCTATCTCCCCGCTCTCAACGTCGATTCCCAGTTCGTTCAGGATCCCGATCAGGATTTCGGCATTCTGCGCTTCGGGCTCGAGGAATGGAAAACGATCGCGCCCTATCTTCTGAAGGAATTTTACGTTCTCACGCCGTGGCACAAGGAGCAGGAGCGCGACGGCTTCACCGCCTACAGCTTCTTCGATCCCGAAAGTGAAACGGGCGTGCTTCTCGCGTTCCGCAGAGAAGATTGCGCGGAATCCGACGTATCTCTTTCTCTTCCCTTCACAAACGGCGCGCGCTATCTTCTCTCCGACACCGACACGGGAGCGGAAATCGAAACGCAAGACTCGCTCACACTCTCCTTCGAAAATCCGAGAGAAGCAAAGCTTCTTTGGATCAAGCGCAAATAAAAGCACATGAAAAAGCTCTCTTTCGGTCGAAAGAGAGCTTTTCTTATTCAGTTCAAGTTAAAAGATCGTACACGTACGCCCACCTATATTTTTCCGCCACCGATTGATCGGTAAAATCGGGGACGGGCGCTTTTTGTTCCTCGGAATAAACGACGGGAGAATCGACGTTGAAATAACATTCCGCAAGCATACGAACGTCACACCCATAGCTTTTCTCCGTTTCAAACTCGTCACGGAATTCGAATACGAAATTTAGAAAAGTTGCTTCATATCGTGTGGCATCGCTCGGTCTTGCAAATACGAATTCGAAGGTCGTTCCTCTTCGCGCAACAGCGTTGATCTGAGGCGATTCAAGCTCGATCATGTCGTTTCCCGCGATCTTGACATCGCTTACCTCGTATACCGCGCAGATCGCGTTTCCGCGTTGCAATTCGGGCGAGCTCATGATCTGCATGAGGATGAGCCGTCCTTCGTCGGTGATATACAGCTGATAAAATCCTCTCCTTCTCATGTAGGTGAGAATTTGATTGTCCGCCGAAATCACGTCGAAATACAGGGCGTTTTCACCGCTCGCGTTTCGCAACGCCGCCACTCTCGCAGTGCGTTCAACCTTTTCGTTATTTTCCGTCACGTGAATTTTCAGAATCTGAGAATCGAGAACGGAATATCCTTCTCCGATATCCATTTCGGGATACGCGACAGAATCGTTCGGTCTCGTGCTTTCACTCGCGCTCGTCGTCTCGTCTGCGGTATCGGTCGCGCCGTTCAACGTTCCCGTATTTTCGGTTTCGTGATCCGAACAACCCGAAAACACGCCGACGAAAAGCAAAAGCGCAAGCAATATAGCCATCGTTTGTTTCATAAAAGCCTCCTGTCCTCTGCTATAAAAGTGATCGAAAAATTGATTTTATTCATGCGAATATCGGAAGAAGCTCCGTCAGCGAATCGACCGTGTAATCGGCGCGCATTTCCTCGCTCGTAACGGGCATGAGCCCGCCGAGTCCCTGACGTACGCGGACGGTCTTCATACCGAGCGCCTTTGCAGGCGCGATATCGTTATCGGGTCTGTCACCGATCATCCACGCATTCTCCGCCGCGCATCCCGAGCGCGCAAGCGCGCGACGGAACAATTCTGGATCGGGCTTTGAAACGCCCTCCTCCTCAGAGGAAAGAATGACGGAAAAATAGTCGCGGATACCGTAGTGCTTCAAGCGCCCCTCCGTGCCGAGAGGTTGATTTGCGATAATACCGAGCTTATATTTTCCGCAGAGCGCCTCCAGAACGGGCTTGACGTCATCGTAAAGCTTTTCCCCGACCGCGTCATAGGGGACCATGCTTCTCAGCCCGAGGAGCTTGACCGCTCCCTGAAAATACGGAAGTCCCATCGAAGCGGCTTTTCTCATCGCCTCCTCGATCTGCTCCGTGGAGCAATGAATGCCCATTTTATTTTGCATTTTCGCCGTCAGCTCGGCGCGTCTGTGCAAGGATTTCGTTTCGTCGGCAAGCGTGCCGCCGATATCAAAAAAGATCCATTCCATATCCGTCACCCTTCGATCTTCGCGTTCAGCTCGTAAACGCCGCTGACGAAGCGGAATATCGCCTTGCCACCGTCCGTTTCAAACGGAACGATCTCTCCGTTTTCACAGAGCTTACCCGCATAAGCTTCGGGCAGATAGAGCGTTGCCGTCGAGCCAAACGGAACGGTCAGAGTGATAAACGCATTGCCGTTTTCCTTTTTCCAATCGATCGCGACCTTGCCGCGCATACTGCAGTGGTCGCCGTGCGCCGCGGTCAGACCGCCGTCGAGCGCGGGACGGAAGATGATATGAGAGAAGCCGGGCGCGTTCTCGTCGGGAGAAATGCCCGCGATATATTTATACATGAAGGAGGAAAGATCGGAGAACATATGGTGGTTATGAGAACCGCCGCCGTTCCAGCACTCCCAGAGTGTCGTCGCGCCTCTCGCGATCCATTCGCCGACGCCGGGGAAGGTTCTCTGCGCGACCATTTTTTCACCGACACTGCCGTAGCCGGAAGCGCCGAGCGTGTGCATAACGAATTTATTGCCGAGCACGCCGAAGTCGAGATGTCCGTCCTTCTCCTCGATCTGCGCGAGAAGCTTGTTCAGAAGACCGGCTCTCTCTTCCTCTCCGTCGTAAAGACCGAAGTACAGCATGACCGCCGTCGCCGTCTGGCAATCGCCCTTCACGGTGAATGTCTCTCTGTCGAAGAAGCGTTCGCGGAACACCTCGCGGATCTTCGAAGCGAGCGCGGAGTAATATTCCTCATCCTCGGGCTTGTCGAACATCTTCGCAAGCTTCGCGATGGTATTTGCCGCATTGAAGAAGAAGCCCGTATCGGAAACCTGCACGGGACATTTGTAGGAGCCCATATTTTTACCGATCGCGGGGCCGATGAAGGGAGCGCACCAGTCACCCGTGCCGTAACGAAGCGTGTAATCGTCCGTCATGCTTTCCATGAAGTCGCAGTTCTTCTTGATCGCCTCGTAATTGATACGGAGAATATCGATATCGCCGTTATAGACGTAGATATTCCACGGGATCATGAGAAGCGCGCTCGACCAGTCGGGTCCCATGAGTCCGTAATAACCCCAACCCGTCGAAGGAATGATGCAGGGGATCTGTCCCTGCGGACGCTGCGCCGTGCGCATATCGCGGCTCCATTTCGTCAGAAATGCGCGCATACCGAAGTTGGTCAGCATCTGCTCGGAGGAAAGCATGGTGTCTCCCGTCCAGCCGTTCTTTTCTCTGTGTGGGTCATCCGTCGGGAAGGAATGGATGTTCGCAAGCGTGGACCAGCGGCAAAGGTGCTGCAATCGGTTCAGAAAATCATCCGAACAGGAGAAGCTGCCGATGTCACCGACGTCGGAGCAGACCGCAACGCCGACGATATCGGAAAGAGAAGGCTCGTAATCCGCGCCCGAAACCTCAATATACTGGAAGCCGTGGTAAACGAAGCTCGGGTGCCAGGTTTCCGGCTCGTCGCTCTTTTTGATGTACTTATCCGTCTGGAATTCCCCGCTCTTGATGAAGCTCGTGAGCGCCCAGAAGTCCAGCTCGTTCTCCTCCGTCAGCATATCGGAATAACGGAATGTGAATTCCGTTCCCGCCTTGCCGTAAAGGGTATATTCACCGAACCCCGCAAGATTCTGTCCGACGTCGAACGCCCAACCGTTCTTCGTCTTCCATTTTTTCACCGCAGGGAATTTCGTATATACGCGGATCGGCTCCATTTCCTGCGCGCAGAGAAGACCGCCGGGGCTCTTATTGATCTTGACTCTTTCCCAATCCGTGTCGTCATAATCCGCGCGGCACCAATCGCCAAGCTCGAGACGCGCATCGTAAAATTCACCGTTGCGAACGGCGGTAAAGGTGATCGGACCGAAAGCCGCCTTCCACGAGCTGTCGGAGATCATCGTCTGAACCGTGCCGTCCTTGCAATAGATCTTCAGCTCGCAGATCACCTTCGGCCAGTTTCTCCACGGAGCCGTCGTTGCGTTCCAAGCGTCAACGACGAAGCCGTTGTAGAAGCCGTTGCCGAGAGAAACGCCGATCGCGTTTTCACCGACGGAAAGCTTGTCCGTCACGTCGTACTGCATATAGTAGGATTCCTCGTCGTAGCGAGTATACGCGGGCGAGAGGATATCGTCACCCGTCTTCTCTCCGTTGACGAAGCTTTCGAAATAACCGAGACCGCAGATCGTCAGATACGCCTCGTCGAAATCCTTTTCCACGAGGAATTTTTTGCGCAGATACTGCGCGCATACCGTCATCTTGTTGGCTCTGATGTCGGAGATCCACTTTGCCTGCCATTTCTCCTCGAGCTTACCCGTAACGAACGTGCCGACGGCGCTTGCCGTTTCGCCGTGGACCGTCTCAACGTCCACCGCATACCAGTAGCGCTTGACAGGGAGAAGCTTCCCGCCTTCGTAATGGACAAGAACCGTGTTGCCATCAAGGGTGACACCGCTGTCCCAAACGTCAGCCTCGCCGTTTTCGAGCGCGTTCTTGCTCGAATATACGCGGATGCGGCGGCTCTTCTGAACGTCCCCGCGCACGTCGGAGTTCACCTGATAGGAAAAACGCGGCAACGTATCGATACCGCAGGGATCCTTCAGATAGTTGATTGTCAAATTCTGTACGGAAATCATAAATTGATCGTCCTTTCTTTCAAATATACTTACAATCAAAGTATAGCATAAAACGTCCGTATTTTCAAGTATTGTTTTGCCGTAACGCCAATGTTTCTGCTCTGCGCAAAAATAAGGTTTGACTTTTTCGGAATTTGGAGTTATAATAAAAGTAACGAACATAAAATCCCACGGGATTTACGGAAATAAACATACATACGGAAAGGAATTTTGTTATGAAGATCAGTACGTCCATCCATCACGGAACCTTTGAAAAGCTCGGCGGCATCGATGCAGGCTTTGCCGCGCTGAAAGAAGCAGGCTTCGAAGCCATTGAATATGCGTTCATCACTCCCGACATCAATTGGGACGATATGAAGGCAGGCAAGCGCAGCAAATTCTTCGAGGACGAATATTTCTGGAACAACGCCAAAGAGCTGAAGGCGGCTTCCGCGAAATACGGCATCGAGCTTGCGCAGTGCCACGCGCCCATGCCCTCCTATATCAGCGGCGCTTCGGACGAAGGCAACGGCCTTCTGCGCGACTACATGGTAAAAACCATCGAGTTCTGCGGATTTCTCGGAATTCCCCGCGTCGTCATCCACCCGCTCTTCGACGGAAGCTACCGCTTCCCCAAGCTCACGAAGGAAGACGAGATCGAGCTCAACTTCGATTTCTTCTGCTCCCTCATTCCCTCTCTGAAGGCAAACGGCGTTCTCTGCTGTCTCGAAAATATGTTCTGTCAGGATTGGAAGTCCAAGAAGATCTACACGGCGATCTGCTCCGATATGAACGAGGTTTCCTACTACATCGACGGACTCAACCGCATTGCAGGTGAAGAATGCTTCGGCTTCTGTCTGGATATCGGCCATCTTCTCGTGCTCGGTCTCGATGCGAAGACTTGTCTGGAAAAGCTCGGCGATCGCGTCAAAGCTCTCCACATCCATGACAACGACGGCTTCGACGATCTCCATATCGCCCCCTATCTCGGACTCAACGATTGGGAAAAATTCCTCAAAGGTCTCATCGCCATCAATTACACGGGCGATCTCAACTTCGAAACGGGAGGCTCTCTCAATCCGCTTCCCCCCGCACTGATCCCCTCCATGATGCGCTACATCGCGGACACGGGCAAATTCTTCCGCGCAAGAATCGAAAAAACACGCGAAGCTCAGGCGTAAACACCTTCGGGAAAGAGGCAATGCTATGAAACAAAAAACTCCGAAAGCTCTACAAATCATTTTTAGTTATTTCTGGATGACGGTCGGCGTTATTTTGCTGACGGTCGGCGTATATTTCTTCAAGATCCCCCGCGGCTTCGTCACGGGCGGCGTCAGCGGTATCGGTACGGTGCTTGGCAAGGTGCTTCCGATCCTTTCCTCTGCAACGTGGATCGCCGCCATCAACATTCTGCTTCTTCTCATCGGCTTCATCTTCGTCGGCAAGGAAACGGGCATCCGCACGACCTATTGCAGTCTTGCGTTCTCCTTCTTCTCCATGATTCTGGAAAAGATCGTTCCCATCACCGCGCCTCTGACGACGCAGCCCTTCCTTGAGCTCGTCTACGCCATCATTCTGACGGCGGCAGGCTCTGCGATCATGTTCTCCCAATCCGCCTCCTCCGGCGGTACGGATATCGTGGCGCTGATCCTCAAAAAATATTCCCGTCTGAACGTTGGTCAGGCGCTTCTCTACTCCGATCTGCTCATCTGTCTCAGCTCGTTTATCACCTTCGGTGTGGAGGTCGGACTCTTCTCTCTTGCCGGCCTGTTCGCAAAAGCCTTCCTCGTTGACGGCATCATCGATAACATCAATAGCTGCAAATACTTCATGGTCATCACCGAAAAGCCCGAAGAGGTCTCTTCCTTCGTCATCAGCCAGCTCAACCATAGCGTTACCACGCACAAGGTCGTCGGCGGCTTCAGCGGCACGGAAAAGACCATGATCCATACCGTCTGCCACCGAATCGATGCCATCCGTCTGCGTAAGCAGGTCAAGGACATCGATCCCAACGCGTTCACCATCATTACCACGACCAGTGAGATCGTCGGACGCGGATTCAGAGGGGTTTGATAATGAAAGAAGTCATTCTCAGCGCGGACGGTGACAGCGTAGTATATCTGGTACCCGACGTTGTTGCCGAAAATTTACGCGAATATTGTATTGAATTTTCTTACAATTGGCAAACCTTGCTTCCCGGCGCGAAATACTTTGATGAATCCGATTTCATCAGATATTTGAACGAACGCGTTTTTCCCGACCAGAAATCGGTACTCGTGAAAAATCTCGGCTATCGAGATTGCGGACAACGACTTCCCCGCAAATACCGCAATCACCCGAATTTTAATTTCTGAATAACAAATTCCCGCAAACCAAACAGTTTGCGGGAATTTTATTTGTCAGCACATTCAATTCTCAAAAAAAGCCACCGCGTTTGCGGTGGCTTTTATTTCATATTATGCTTATGCGATCAAGCCATGGGCTTCATGGTCGGGAACAGAAGAACGTCGCGGATGGAGGGCTGATCGGTGAGGAGCATAACGAGTCTGTCGATACCGAAGCCGAGACCGCCTGTGGGAGGCATACCGTACTCGAGAGCGGTGATGAAGTCGTAGTCAACTTCTGCCTTCGTGTCGGGTTCTGCCTTCTTCTTTTCAGCGAGCTGCTTTTCGAAGCGTTCTCTCTGATCGATGGGGTCGTTAAGTTCGCTGAAGGCGTTGCCATATTCCGTAGCGCAGATGAAGTATTCGAAACGCTCGGTGAACTTGGGATCTTCCTTCTTGCGCTTTGCGAGAGGGCTGTTTTCTACGGGGTAGTCGTAGATGAAGGTAGGCTGAATGAGCTGGTCTTCAACGTAAGCCTCGAAGAGCTCGATGAGAACTCTGCCCTTGGTTGCGTCGTCAGCAACTTCAACGTGCTTTTCCTTCGCAACTGCGCGAGCTTCTTCATCGGAAGCCCATGCGTAGTAGTCGCAGCCTGCGTACTTCTTAACAGCTTCTGCCATGGTGAGACGTTCCCACTTACCGAGGTCGAGCTCAACACCCTGATAGGTGATCTTGCTGGAGCCGCAAACGGTTTCAGCGAGGTGCTTGTAAAGCTCTTCAACGAGGTCCATCATGCCCTTGTAATCGGTGAATGCCTGATAAAGCTCGATGGTGGTGAATTCGGGGTTGTGCTTGGTATCCATACCTTCGTTACGGAAGATTCTGCCTACTTCGTAAACGCGATCCATACCGCCGACGATGAGTCTCTTGAGGTAAAGCTCGGTTTCGATACGCAGATACATATCCATATCAAGCGCGTTGAGGTGCGTCTTGAAGTGACGAGCGGAAGCCGCGATCTCGATAGGAAGAAGGATGGGGGTATCTACTTCGAGGAAGCCCTTGTTGTCGAGGAACGCACGGGTTTCCTTGAGAATTTTGGAGCGCTTTACGAAGGTTTCCTTTACGTCGGGGTTGACGATAAGGTCAACGTAACGCTGACGGTAACGAAGGTCAGTGTCCTTGAGACCGTGGAATTTTTCGGGAAGAGGAAGCAGAGATTTGGAGAGAAGCTTGATCTTCTTTGCGTGAAGAGAGATCTCACCCGTTTTGGTACGGAAAGCATAGCCTTCGATACCGAGGATATCACCGATATCCCATTTTTTGAAGTCTGCGTAATCGAGCTCGCCAACTTCGTCGCGCTTGATGTAGACCTGGATCTTGCCTTCACTGTCGCTGAGGTGAGCGAAGGAAGCCTTACCCATGATACGACGGCTCATCATTCTGCCGGCGATGGAAACGATGGTCTTTTCTTCTGCGGGGATCTCATCGTCTTCATCCTTGTAGTTCGCAACGATCTGCGCAGAGGTTGCGGTAACGTCATATTTTACTTCTTCGAAAGGATTCTTACCGTTCTCCTTGAGAGCGGCAAGCTTGTCGCGGCGAACCTGAAAAATTTCATTCACCTTTTCCGCGGAAAGCTCTTCCGTTTCGTTTGTTACATTGATCTTTTCCTGTGCCATTTTTCTATCTCCGTTAATTGTAATAACTTATCTTGCGATATTGGTTACTCTGAACTTTGCAAATCCGTCGGGAATTTCAACGGTAACGATGTCGCCGACCTTGGTACCGATGAGCGCTCTGCCGATCGGAGACTGGTCGGAAATGTAGTTGTTCAGCGGGTCAACTTCTCTGGAGCTGACGATGGTGTAGCTCATTTCTTCTTCGAATTCCATGTCGAAGATCGTAACGGTTACCCCGACGTTAACGACGTCCGTCTGAATATCGTGATCGCTGATAACCTTTGCGTGTTCAATGGTTTCCTCCAATTCGGAAATCTGAACCTCAATTTTCGCTTGCTCGTTCTTTGCCTCATCGTATTCACTGTTTTCCGAAAGGTCACCGAAGGAACGTGCGATACCGACGTTTTCAGCAGCTTCTTTACGTTTGACGTTTTTCAAATATTCGAGTTCCGCCTTTAATTTCAGAAAACTCGATTCTGTAACAACAATTTGCTTTGCCATAATAAATGACCATGCCTTTCTTTCAAAATTTATCTCATTAAAATAATTAATAGTTAACTGTCAGAACTGTTATCCCGCAACCTTGGACACGATAACGCCGACCGCCTTCGAAAGCTGATCGTCCTGCTCGTGCGGAACGAGGAACAGGTTCGTATTCTGCCATTCTTCCTTCAGCTCGACCTCGTGATCGGGGAAAATGCCGATACCGTCGTAGCTTCCGGAATAGGGGGGATTATAAAGGAACGTCGTGATGAAAACGACGCTTCCGTCGGAGAGACGTGTACCCGTCTGTCCGCAGCCTTTTCCGAACGTCGTCGTTCCGACGATCTCCGCTTTTCCGTAATCACGGAGAGCAGAAGTGAAAAGCTCCGCCGCAGAAGCGGTATTCTCGTTTGCGAGAACGACCATGGGAAGATCGATCTCTTCCGCATCCGAGGAGTACGTCACGGGCTTCTCTTGTCCCGTATAGTAAAGATGAACGAGCGGTCCTTCCGGAAGCAGATAATCCAGAATATAAAGGATCGCATTCAGATCACCGCCGCTGTTGTCACGAAGGTCGAAGATGAGACCTTGTACGCCTTGTGCGACCAATGCGTCAACCGCTTTCTTGAACTGTTGATAAGTGGTCTGTACGCTGAGGAATTCCACGATGCGTACGTAGCCGAAGAGCTTGCCGTCCTGAAGAACGGTTTCCGCATAGACCGTCTGCGGAATATATGCGGATCGAACGGCGACAAACGTCAGCGTTTGCTCACCGCGAAGGATTTCCAACGTAACCTGCGAACCGGATTCACCCTTGATCAGATCGACCGCTGCCTGATATCCGATCTCCTTGACTCTCACACCGTCGATAGCGGTAATGATGTCACCGGCGAGAATTCCCGCTTTTTCAGCAGGAGAGCCGTCCATCGTGCAAGCGATATGGATCTCGCCCGTCGCGCTGACCACGGCGTAAACGCCGATGCCGACGGAAGAGCCGGAGGCGCTTGCCTGATGCTCCGCCCATTCCTCTGCAGAATAGTAAGATGAAAAACGGTCACCGCACGCGTAAACGTAGGTTTTCGCAAGATTCTCGGAAAGCTGGTCCCGATCAACGTCATAAAGGTAATTTTTATCGTAAAGGGCTGCAATTTCCTGCAACTTTTTCAGTTCCGAAAAACGACCGTAGTAGGACGAAAGCAGAATGTAAGTCGTGGAAAAAATAAGAATACCTGTCAAAAGAATACAAATGACGAGAACTCCGAGAGACACGCGAATAGGCTCGCGTTTTTTATTTTGAGCAGGCTCGCTTTGAAAATCATATCTATCCATAAAATGATTACGAATCCTTTCAAAAATGGTAATGCCGGGGGAAATTCCGATTAATATCTCGTGTTCTTGGAGGAGAGATAGCTGCGTACCATCAAAGCAACCTTGAAGGTGATCGCGTTATCAAATTCGCGAAGATCAAGACCCGTCAGCTTCTTGATCTTGTCAAGACGGTATACGAGAGTGTTTCTGTGAACGAACATCTTTCTGGAGGTTTCGGATACGTTCAGATTATTGGCGAAGAAGCACTGGATGGTGGAGAGAGTTTCTCTGTCGAGCGCTTCGATGGAGCCTTTTTTGAAGACTTCGTTGAGGAACATTTCGCAAAGCGTGGTGGGAAGCTGATAGATCAATCTGCCGATACCGAGATTTTCGTAGCTGATGACGGATTTATCCGTATCGAATACGCGTCCGACCTCAAGCGCTGCCTGCGCTTCTCTGTAGGATTTGGAAATGTCCTTGATATTATCAACAAGGCTACCGATACCGATGGATACCTTGGTGAAAAATTCGGTTGCGAGATTGTCAACGATCTCCGTTGCCGTTGCTTCGATCTCAGTAATGTCGGTTCCGGGCTTCACCTCGCGAACGAGAACGATATCGCGTTCACCCGTGCTGATGACGTAATCCTGGTTGGTGTTGGGGAACATATTCTGAATGATATCGTAGGGAGAGTTTTCGGAATTGGAAATGAACTTCAGAAGGAATACGACACGGGAAACGTCGGGAGCGAAATGAAGCTCCTTGCTCTTGACGTAAATATCGCCGGGAAGAATATTGTCGAGAATGATATTTTTAATAAAGGAAACCTTATCGTATTTATCGTCGTGGAAGCTCTTGATGTTATTCAGAGAAACTGCGAGGACCATGGACATTTTGTCAGCCATACCGTCTTCGCCTTCTACGAAGACTGCGTATTCGGGACGTACGACACCCGTCATGGAGCGATAAGTATAACCGGAGAAAACGATTGCTTCAGCAGAATATGCAAGCTCCTCCTTCACGGTCTGTCTGGTTTCACCGATCCGCATAAGATCGCTGCACGCAACAACGACACCGCTTTCGTCAATAACGCCGATCGTTCTTCCGATCGCTTCCTTCATCTGATGAATAAGTCCTTGAAACAATCTGTTTGACATAATTAAATACCCCTTATCGTTTTATTATTATATTGAAATTATTTTAATCATCTTGATACAGTGAAAAGCTTCGCTATGTTATGTTTCAACGAAAATCGCATAGAATAAAAACAAACCTTTTGTATTTTACCGCATACTTTGTAAAAAATCAATATTTTTTTGAAAGTTTTTGTATAATATTTTGTAATACGGATCAATATAAAACCACGCAGTTCGTATCAAAGCTCGAACGCGTATGTCAAAGAGGAAAGAACGAATCCGGAAGCCGTTTCGCATCGGAGAATACGGGGGCCCAGCTCCACGGCGGGAATGCCGTGATCAGCGGCAAGGGCGATCTCCTGCTCCGAATAACCTCCTTCGGGGCCGACAAAAAAAGAAAGGGAGGTTGCATTCTTTTCGGAAAGTGTGTTGAGATAAGATTTGAGAGAAAAGGATCTCTCGTTTTCATAGCAAATGAAAGCGTTTTCGCCGCAGGCTCTGATAGCCTCTGCATAGGTCATATACGGCATAACGCGCGGGATCCTGCCTCTGCCGCACTGCTTCGCCGCCTCGTGCGCGATACGGGAAAGGCGGATCGCCTTTTTCTCTTCGCTCTTGGCGTCGGGCTTTACAATGCAACGGGAGGAATAAACGGGAACGATACGGGTAACTCCGAGCTCCACCGCCTTCTGAACGATGTACTCGAACTTATCCCCCTTGGGAACGGACTGATATAAGCAGATATCGAGCGGCGGCTCTGTCGCCGTCTGACAGGAGGAAAGCACCTCCAAACGAACGGATTCTCCATCCATGAAAACGATCTTGCACTCATAATCCATACCCTCTCCGTCGCACACGGTGAGCAGCTCGCCCTGCCGCATACGCAAGGAAAAGGAGATATGTCTGGCATCGTCTCCGCGAATCTCAAATACGCCGTTTTCCGCTTTTTCGGAAAGTAAGAAAAATCTCGGCATACATAATCTCCCAAACGATCACTTTTTTCAAACAAAAGCGGGATATATCATTTCACATATCCCGCTAATTATTTATATTATATACCAAAAAGATGATTTTGTAAAGAATTTTTTATGAAATTTTTTAATTTTTTTGATAAAACTTCACAGAATTTTATATCCATTTAGGGTTTTTTAAACAAAACGGCGCACCAACCCTTTTCGTGCTTCGCCGCAAGCTTCTCAAAACCGTATTTTTTGAGCGCCGCGTCGACGTCCGCTTCTCTCTCGTCGATGATACCGGAGGCGATGAAAAGACCGTCTTTTCTGATAAACTGACCAACGTCGGGCGCAAGTCGGATGATGATATCCGCAACGATGTTCGCGGTTACGACATCAAACGCCTTGCCGTCGATGCACTTCACGTCGGAGAGCAGGTCGGAAACGTAGCAATCGATATTGGAGCAATCGTTTCTGTCCGCGTTTTCCTTTTCCGTACGAACAGCAATGGGGTCGATGTCGCAAGCCGCGCATTTTGCAGCGCCAAGCTTGGAAGCGCAAATAGCAAGAATACCGCTTCCGCTTCCGACGTCGAGCATATAGTCGCCCGCGGTGATGTTTTCTTCGAGAAGCTCTGCGCACAGACGGGTGGTTTCATGCGTACCCGTGCCGAACGCCATGCCGGGATCCATGTCGATCACGATTTCGCCTTGGGCGGGCGTATATTCCTCCCAGGAAGGAACGATGACCATCTTGTGTCCGATATGGGTGGGCTTGTAATATTTCTTCCACGCGGTAGACCATTCCTCCTCATCAGTACCGAGAACCTCGATCTGCGCTTCGATGCCGTTTTCTTCCAGCTGAGAACGGATGAAGGAGATGTATTCGTTGATGTTCTTATCCTCGGAAACGTAAATGCTGCAGGAAGCAATGGTTTTGTCACTGTTGAGAATGGATTCGTCGATCAAATCGCCGTAAACGGTCTTGAGTCCCGTTTCGATGTCGCTGTAGTCCTCGATCATAATGGAGGAATCGATATAGGACATGATCGCGCAAAGCGTATCCAGATGCGTTACCTTGCAGGTAACCTTGAGTTGAGACCAGGTCATAATAATATATCCTTTCGTTTTCTCGTATTTACTTTCTTTATTTTTCCCATTATATCATAAAATCGGCAGAGAAACAATATCTCTGCCGAAAATAATTTATTTATTCTTTCCGAAGAAGCTCTTGAACTTTTCCTTTTTCGCATAGTTGGATTTGCCGCAGGTGTCGGCAAATTTACGGAGTGCGTCCTTCTGTGTTTCGGTCATGTTTTTCGGAACCTCAACAACGACCTTGAAAATCAGATCGCCTCTGCCTCTGCCGTTGACGAACGGAATACCCTTTCCGCGAAGCGTGAAGGTCGTTCCCGTCTGCGTGCCCTCGGGGATCTCGTACGTCGTGTCGCCCTCCAGCGTGGGAACCTTGATCTCTGCGCCGAGCGCTGCCTCGGGGAACGTGATCGGGATCTCACAGAAAATATCGAACTCCTCGCGAACGAAGATCGGATGTCTTCTGACGTTTACGGTAATATAAAGGTCTCCTGCGGGACCTCCGTTTTTACCTGCGTTGCCCATGCCGCGAATGTTCAGACTCTGACCGTCGTTGATACCCGCGGGAATGGAGATCTCGATCGTCTTATTGACGCTCGACATACCCGTTCCCTTGCATTTCTTGCAGGGATTTTCGATCGTATGTCCCGTACCGCCGCAGGCGTCGCAGGGTCTCGTCGACTGAAATACGCCGAGAGGTGTTCTCTGCTGAACGCGTACCTGTCCCGTGCCGTTACACTTGGAGCAAGTCTTCGGCGAGCTTCCGTCCGCACAACCGCTTCCCTTGCATTCGCCGCAGCGTTCAACCTTCGTATATTTTACGTCCTTCTTGCAACCAAACGCCGCTTCCTCGAAGCTGATGCTGATTCTGTGCGCGAGATCGTCGCCTCTTTGCGGTCCGTTCTTGCGCGCGCTTCTGCCGCCTCCGCCGAAAATATCACCGAAGATATCTCCGAAATCGAAGCCGAAGCCGCCTCCGCCAAATCCGCCGAAGTCGCCGTATCCGCCGCCACCGTAATTACCCTCGGCAGCCTCGGGACCGAACTGATCGTAGCGCGCCTTCTTTTCCGCATCGGAAAGAACGGCGTACGCCTGATTGACTTCCTTGAATTTTTCTTCCGCTTCCTTGTTGCCGGGGTTCATATCGGGATGATATTTTTTTGCAAGGGATCTGTATGCTTTTTTGATTTCGTCGTCCGTAGCGCTTTTGGAAACGCCGAGGACTTCATAATAATCTCTCATAACCGTCCATACCTTTCCTTGTAAATAGTATGTTTAACCTTCATGAAGGGCGAACGAAACCGTCCGCCCTTCCTTTTGTTTTTATTGATAAAATTTTAAATTACTTTTCGGTGTAATCTGCGTTGAAGCTGCCGTCGTCGTTCTGGAAGCCTGCGCCGCCGTTCATATCAGCGCCGGAAGCCTTGTAGAGCTTTTCGGAAATTTCGTAGAACTTCTTCTGGAACTTTTCGATGCCTGCCTTGATGGTGTCAACGTCGTCGGAGGAGATGGTAGCCTTGAGCGCTTCTGCTTCTGCGCGTACAGCCGCCTTGTCTTCTTCAGAGATCTTGTCGCCTGCTTCGGTGAGGATCTTTTCGCACTGACCTGCGAGAGATTCAGCCTGGTTCTTGGTTTCAACGAGTTCCTTGAACTTTCTGTCTTCTTCAGCGAACTGTTCTGCTTCTCTGACAGCCTTGTCGATATCTTCCTGGCTCATGTTGGTGGAGGAAGTGATGGTAACGTGCTGTTCCTTACCGGTGCCCTTGTCGAGAGCGGTTACGTTTACGATACCGTTTGCGTCGATATCGAAGGTAACTTCGATCTGGGGAATGCCGCGGGGAGCGGGAGCGATGCCGTCGAGGAAGAATCTGCCGAGCGTGGTGTTATTCTGAACTCTTTCTCTTTCACCCTGGAGAACGTGGATCTCAACGGAGGTCTGACCGTCAGCAGCGGTGGAGAAGATCTGAGATTTCTTTACGGGGATGGTGGTATTGCGTTCGATGATCTTGGTGCAGATACCGCCGAGAGTTTCAATACCGAGAGAGAGGGGAGTTACGTCGAGAAGGAGGAGGTCCTTAACTTCGCCGCCGAGAACGCCGCCCTGAATAGCCGCGCCGATTGCAACGCATTCGTCGGGGTTGATGCCCTTGAAGGGTTCCTTACCGCTGAACTTCTTAACCGCTTCCTGAACGGCAGGAATTCTGGTAGAACCGCCGACGAGAAGGATCTTGTTCAGATCGGAAACGGAGAGACCTGCGTCAGCGAGTGCTTTTCTGCAGGGGATCATGCAGTTTTCAACGAGGTCAGCAGTGATTTCGTTGAACTTCGCTCTGGAGAGGTCTTCGTTGAAGTGCTTGGGACCCGTAGCGTCTGCCGTGATGAAGGGGAGGTTGATGTTTGCGCTGGTCATGCCGGAGAGCTCAATTTTTGCTTTTTCAGCAGCTTCCTTGAGACGCTGATGAGCCATCTTGTCCTTGCGGAGGTCGAGACCGTTGTTTTCCTTCATGAAGGTGGTAGCGATCCAGTCGATGATGCGGTTATCGAAGTCGTCACCGCCGAGCATGGTGTTACCGTTGGTTGCGAGAACCTCGAAAACGCCGTCGGAGATTTCAAGGATGGAAACGTCGAACGTACCGCCGCCAAGGTCGAAGATCATGACCTTCTGGTCGATGCCGTCCTTGTCGATACCGTATGCGAGAGCTGCTGCAGTGGGTTCGTTGATGATACGGAGAACCTCGAGACCTGCGATCTTACCTGCGTCCTTGGTTGCCTGTCTCTGAGAGTCGGAGAAGTAAGCGGGAACGGTGATGACCGCCTGAGAAACGGTGGTGCCGAGATAGCTTTCCGCGTCAGCCTTCAACTTCTGAAGAACCATTGCGGAAATTTCCTGAGGAGTGTATTTCTTGCCGTCGATATCGACTTTGTAGTCGGTACCCATGTGACGCTTGATACTCATAACGGTCTTGTCGGGGTTTGTGATCGCCTGTCTCTTTGCGATCTGACCGATCATTCTTTCGCCGCTCTTCGAAAAAGCAACGACGGAAGGAGTGGTTCTGGAACCTTCGGGGTTAGTGATAACAGCGGGTTCGCCGCCTTCAAATACTGCTACGCAAGAGTTGGTCGTACCAAGGTCAATACCAATAATTTTTCCCATAATATAATTCCTCCAAAAATAAATAAATTTATGATTGATGTTTTTTCTTCTGTAAGGTGCTAAGCACTATTGTATGCAACGGAGAGGGATTTTAGCCCGTTACCGTTACCATTGCGTGACGGATAATTTTCTCGCCTTTGCAATAACCCTTCTGCAAAACGGCTGCGATCTGGTTTTCGCCAAGCTCGGCGTCCTCCGTCTGCATGATCGCGTTGTGGATCTTGGGATCGAATTCATCGCCGCGTACGCCGTAAGCGTTGATACCGAGGCGCTGCATGATGTCTTCGAACTGCTTGAGCGTCATCTTGACGCCTTCCGTCAGCGTTTCACCTTCGGAGTAAGCGAGCGCTCTTTCGAGATTATCGATCACGGGAAGGATCGCTCCGATGGCATCACAATATGCGTCCGCGTAAGCGCTTTCCTTTTCCTTCGTGGAGCGTTTGCGGTAGTTGTCGTATTCCGCGATCATACGAAGATATTTGTCGTTGGTCGCAACGCGTTCCGCTTCTGCTTTTTCGAGCTTTTCCTTCAGCTCCTTCATTTCCTTGGATTCCGCTTCTTCAGCGACTGCTTCCGCAACCTCTTCGGAAACGGTTTCTTCGATTACATTCTTTTCTTCCATGAGCAGAAAAAATTTCCTTTCTAATCTTTATCGGTCGGATCTCCGATGAGGCCCATGACCTGTTCGCCCGCGAGAGAGTTGGAGAGATATTCGACCGTAGAAATAACTTTGGAATAATCCATTCGGCTCGGACCGAAAACGCCGATCGCGCCGACCGCCTTGCCGCCGACCTTGATGGTCTTGAAAACGAAAGCGGAATTGTCAACGAGCTCGCCGTCTTGTCCGATGAAGATATTGACCTTATCGTCGTCCGCGCCCTCGATGATCTTCATAAAATCATCCTTCTTCTCAAACATATGGATCACGCGACGCATTTGCTCCACGTTTGAAAATTCGGGATATTCCAGCAATTTGTTCAGTCCTTCGAAATTGATATCGGCTTCCTCGTTTTTGCCGATCGTTTCGTAAATGGCTTTGACGACGGGAGAGATCAACGCGCCTGCCGAGCCCATTTCCGTTTCCGCCTGCATCATCATCGGGAGCGTAATGCCGTCGGAGGAGATACCGACGAACGAAACGTTGAGAATGTTCATGAGGCGTCCGAGGATGTTGTCATCCACGCTGATGTCCGCGCGGATATGCTTTGTGGAAACGCTTTCGTCGGACATACGCATGACCAGCAGAAACGCCCGCTCACCGAGAAGCATATAGGAATACTGCTCGATCGTCGGCGATCCGTACGGCGACTGCACCGCAACCGTCGTGTAGTTGGTCATGGAGGCGATCAGCTTGGAGGCACTCTTCAGAATGGAATCAAGCTCGCCCATCTTATTTTTAATGATATTGTTCAGAGAAATGATCTCCGTCGCCGTCAGCTTGTAATTCTCCATCAACGCATCGACGTAGAATCGGTAACCGAGCGTCGTGGGAACTCTGCCTGCCGAGGTGTGCGGCTGAACGAGATAGCCCATGTTTTCAAGCTCCGCCATCTCGTTTCGGATGGTCGCGGAGGAGTAAGGGATATCCGCATTGCTGACGAGAGATTTGGATCCGATGGGATCTCCCGTGGCAATATGCGATTCGATCACGGAGCGCAGGATCAGTTTCTTTCTCGGGCTGAGTTCACCACCGACTACCAAACCGTTTTTCATTGGGTTTCCCATCCTTTCCTGTGATTTTTAGCACTCTTTTGAGTCAAGTGCTAAACTACGATATAGTTTTACCACTTTTTTTGCTTTTTGTCAAGCCTATTTGCTGATATTTTTATGAATTTTTTGTTAAAGCGCACACTCTCGTGCTAAATTTGCTAACTTTCAAGCAATGAGACACGGGGAGTGCTTGGCTATTTTCCCTTGTGCTTTGTTCAAACAGAACAAAATAAACGGGAATTTTTGGACGAACGGACAAAAAATCCCGACGGCAAACCGTCGGGATCAATTTTTGTTTAGTGGTGAAGCCTTTATTTCTCCAGCAAGATCCGTACCGCCTCGGAGGCGAGGAGCAGACCTGCCGCGGAGGGCACGAAGGAAATGCTTCCGGGCGTTCCTCTTCTGCCGCTCGGGTCCGTGTAGTCCGCATAATCCGGATGGCGCGGAATGGGAGTCTCGGTAGAATAAACGACGGGCAGATGGATAATTCCTCTCGCCTTCAGCTCCCTTCTCATCACGCGCGCAAGCGGACACATCGTGGTGCTTGCAAGATCGGTGACGACCAATTTTTCGGGATGGAGCTTGTTCCCCGTTCCCATCGAGCAAAGCATGGGAACGCCGAGCTTATTTGCGCGGACGGCAAGCTCGATCTTCGCAGACACGGTGTCGATGGCGTCGATGATGATATCGTATGCGGAAAGGTCGATCTCGTCCGCGTTTTCCGGCAGATAGAACATCGGAAGCGCCGTTACCTTCGCATCCGGATTGATATCCGCGATTCTCTGCTTCATCACCTCGGCTTTGTTTCTGCCGACGGTGGAATGGAGCGCGATGAGCTGACGGTTAATATTGGAAACGGAAACGTCGTCGG
The DNA here is from genome assembly GCA_045646925.1 of Eubacteriales bacterium. Classification (GTDB taxonomy): domain Bacteria; phylum Bacillota; class Clostridia; order Oscillospirales; family CAG-272; genus QALR01. Next base: position 988 of record JAZRLQ010000089.1, on the reverse strand, counting down.
GATCGACGAGCGTGATCGTGCCGATGCCGATTCTCGCAAGTGCCTCCGCGCAGAAGGAACCGACGCCGCCAACGCCGAAAAGGATCACTTTTTTCTTTTGTAAACGCTCGATCGCTTCGTCTCCGAGCACAAAAGCGCTTCTTACAAATTGTTCATTCATCATATTTTCTCCTATTGAAAAATCCGCAAAATACTTTGCGGATTTTCATTTATCGGTTTATTTACCTTCTTTTTTGAGTCTGCCTGCGAGCTTGTAACGTGCATCGTTGGAGAGGATTCTCTTACGAAGACGGATGGACTTGGGAGTTACCTCGATGAGCTCGTCATCAGCGATAAATTCGATCGCTTCTTCGAGCGTCATGATCTTCGGAGGAACGAGACGGAGCGCTTCGTCCGCACCCTTGGAACGAACGGCGGTGAGGTGCTTTTCCTTGCAAACGTTAACAGCGATATCCTCGAGCTTGGGGTTTTCACCGACGATCATGCCTTCGTAAACGGGGCACTGGTTGCTGATGAACATGATACCTCTGTCCTGTGCGTTGAATACACCGTAAGAGGTGGATTCGCCTGCTTCGGAAGCAACGAGAGAGCCTGTGAAACGGCGTACGATGTCGCCTCTATAGGGTTCATAAGAATCAAAGCTGGAGTTGATGATACCTTCGCCGCGCGTATCGGTCATGAATTCGCTTCTGTAACCAAACAAGCATCTGGTGGGGATCAAATATTCCAAACGGGTACGAACGCCGCCTGCGGTGGGATTCATATTAAGAAGTTCGCCTTTTCTCGCGCCGAGTTTTTCCATTACTGCGCCGAGATATTCTTCGGGAACGTCTATTATTACGTCCTCGATAGGCTCACACTTAACACCGTCTATTTCCTTATACAGAACTCTGGGGTTTGAACAACAGAGTTCATAACCCTCACGGCGCATATTCTCTACGAGAATCGAGAGGTGCATCTCTCCTCTTCCCGCAACACGGAAACTGTC
>JAZRLQ010000088.1:0-7129 GCA_045646925.1 Eubacteriales bacterium | reverse complement strand
GCCGTGTCGCGCCCGAGATGTCCGAGCGCGGTAACGACCTCCTCTCGCACACTGCTCGTATTGCCGAACGCAACCGCGCCGTGTGCTATTCCGTGCAAAACGGAGGTCAAGCGGTCTGCGTTTGCGCCGTGAAGCACCGCGCGATCAAAATACTGTTTGCTTTTTTCGCGCTCATCCAATGCGAAGTAAGCGACGGTCAGTGCGGTTTCCGCTTGATAAAAGTCGTTTTTCAGTTCCAACGCGCGAATAGCGGGCGCAATCACTTGATTCCATTTACCTGCGGCGAGATATGCCTGCGCGAGATTGTTCCAAGCGTAAGCGTTTTCCCTGTCGTAATCGAGCGCGGCTTCAATGCACTCCACGGATTTCTCCGTATCTCCCTTCTGTCTATAAAGAAGTCCAAGATTGGACCAAGCCGTCGAGTTACGTGGATATATGCCGACAGATTTCTCATAAGCTTCGGTTGCGGCATCGTTCATTCCCGAATCTGCAAAGGATAGCGCAATAAAGAAAAGTACCACGCCCTTCTCTTCGCTCGACATACATTCCTCATAAAGAGATTCCAAACGAGAAATCGCGGAGGAATATTTGTTTTGGTTATAATCCGCAATCGCGCGGAGCAAAACGTTTTTCTGCTTTTTTCTTTCGGGCGCGGCAAACGCGCCTCCGATATGCTCGCGATACGCCGTTTCGTATCCACGAAGCGAAGCGCCCCCGCCAACCCTGCCGAGCATACGAACAAGAGAAAAAATAAGACCGACGATGACAAGTCCGCCTTTAACAAGATTTGATTGATCAAAGACCCAATCGTTAGACGCGCCTTGCCATACGAGCAATCCAATTGCGCCGACGATCAATAGAATGAGCAATACGGAGCAAACGATCACGGTGGCTCTGTTTGTTTTTTTCATAGAAATCTCCATTCTGCCGTTTTCACACAGCGGTTTAATTTATATATTATAACATATTTAAACATCGCTTGTCAATAAAGATAAATATCACTGCACATTAAAACAGAATCCGCAAAATCATTCATACGAAAGCCCCCTCTTTTTCTTTTTGCAGACCACACGGATAAATCAAAAAACGCGGTCAATCCCTACAAAATAATTCGACGGATATTATCACAAATTACGGCTTGACAAACCGAAGAAAAAATTATACAATATGAATAGAATCCATCATGAAAAAACGATTTGATTTTCAGTTTTTCAACAAAAAGACGGTGCATCCCTCCAAAGCTAAAGATCTGTCGTTATTTTATTCGATTCCGATACAGAAAACGACGCATTTCGTTTTCCGCAATTTCCTATAGTAAAAAGATTTTTCACATATAAACCAAGGAGGAAGTATTCATGGCAAACATCGCAGGACTCGACGCTTTCAAAGAAAATCAGGAAGTGGAAGTGATCGATAGTTCAAAAAAGGTAAAAATCGGTATCATTGGCACAGGTTGGATCGCAGAATCTCACGTTTACGCACTGAAGAAAATGGCGGACGTAGAGATCGTTGCACTTGCCGATCTGGTTCCTGGAAAAGCAGAAGCCTTCAGCAAAAAATTTGAACTCGGAACCGCTCATATTTACGGTAGCGACAAGGAATTGCTTGACGCAGAAAAAGAGCTTGACGGTGTCTGTGTCTGCACCTACAACACGCAACACGCGCCCTGTGCGATCAACGCGTTGAATCACGGCGTAAACGTCATGCTTGAAAAGCCCTTCACCGTAACGCTCGACGAAGCCATCGAGGTTATGCGCGCGGAGAAAAAGAGCGGCAAGATCCTCACGATCGGTTTCCAGCCCAGAATGAGCGAAAACATGAAAATGATCAAAAAGGTCGTTGATTCCGGTGAGCTTGGCGACGTTTACTATATTCAGGCGGGCGGCGGCAGACGCAGAGGTATTCCCACACCCTTCGGAACGACCTTTATTGAAAAAGAAACGGGCGGTGTCGGCGCACTCGGTGACATCGGTTGCTATTCTTTGGATATGCTTCTCGGCGCAGTCGGCTATCCCAAGCCGTTGACCGTAACGGGCTATACGTCCTCCTTCTTCGGCAAAGATCCGAAATATTATCCGGCGCATCCCGAATACGCCGAAAAATTTGGCGTAGACGATTTTGCAGCGGCATTCGTTCGTCTGGAAGGCGGTATTATTCTCGACTTCCGTATCTCCTGGGCAATGCATATGGATACTTCCGGAGACGCTTTGATCCTCGGCACGAAGGGCGGCCTCCGTATCCCCTCCACTGAATGCTGGAACGGAGAATTCAATAAACCTCTGACCATTTACAAAACCATCGGCGATCAAACGATCGAATATCAGATTCCTCTCAAATCCACGGACGATCTGTTCTACAAGAAGCTTCGTTCCTTTGTGGACGCGATCAAGACGGAAGGAAAGGCAACCGTTCCGTCTTCCGAAATCGTTTACAACCAGGCGATCCTTGACGGCATCGTACGTTCCGCAAAGCTCGGACGCGAAATCGAAATTGAAATTCCCGAAATCTGATACATCAAGGAGAACATCATGAAATTTCCTATTGCATTACAGCTTTATACCGTTCGCGGCAGTTTGTCTTCGGATTTTGAAGGAACCTTGAAAAAAGTAAAGGAAATGGGATACGATGGCGTTGAATTCGCCGGTCTTTTCGGAAAAACGGCAGAAGAAGTAAGAACCATGTGTCAAACGATCGGTTTGGTTCCCGTTTCTGCGCACGTTCCTTTCGTAGATATGATCAATGATCCTTCCATTCTGAAAATTTACGCCGAGATCGGTTGTGAATACGTTGTGATCCCTTATCTGACCGAGGAATACCGTCCCGGCAAGGAAAAATTCAGAGAAGTCATTGAGGGTGCAAAAATTCTCGGTGAAAAAGCAAACGAACTCGGATTGAAGCTCGCTTATCACAATCATGATTTCGAGTTTGACAAAATCGACGGTGAATATGCGTTGGATATTCTTTACAAAGAAGTCCCGGCGGAGCTTTTGCAGACACAGCTCGACACTTGTTGGGTCAATGTCGGCGGTGAAAACCCCGTTACCTATATCCGCAAATACGCAGGAAGAACCAGTCTCCTTCATCTCAAGGATTTCGTCGGTCGCAGAAGCGAAAATATGTACGCACTGATCGGCATTGACGAAGATCAGAAAAAAGATACGCATGGAAAGTTTGAATTCCGTCCCGTCGGCTCGGGTGTTCAGAACTTCCCTGCAATCCTGAACGCCGCGGAGGAATCCGGAACGCAATGGGTCATTGTCGAGCAGGATCAGCCTTGTCTTGACATGACTCCTCTCGAATGCGCAAAAGCAAGCATCGATTATCTGAAAACACTGTAATACCAAGCAAAGATACTATAAAACGACCTTGTTCACCCCACTGTGAACAAGGTCGTTTTTACTCATTTCGAGAAATATCCTTTTAAATCAAAGGCATGATTCATCGGACCGGATTCTGCACCGAGATCGAGCATTGCGGCAAGCGCGCCGGATATATAATCCTTTGCTCTCTGTATTGAGGTTTCGAGATCATATCCTTTGGCAAGATTGGAAGCAATTGCGCTGGACAAAGTACAACCCGTTCCGTGAGTGTTGGGATTATCGATACGCTTACCGCAAAACCACTTATATTCTCCGTTTGCATAAAGCAAATCGTTTGCGTCGTTAATACTGTGACCGCCCTTGAGAAGCACAGCGCACCCGTAATCGTCACCGATCTGCTTTGCGATCGAAAGCATATCTTCTTTTGTCGCAATTCTTCTCCTTGATAGCACCTGCGCTTCGGGGATGTTGGGCGTTACGAGTGTGGCAAGAGGAAGGAGTTTTTCGGTCAAAGCGGATACCGCGCTTGATGTCATAAGTTCGGAACCACTCGTCGCAACCATAACGGGATCGACAACGATATTTTCTGCTTTATAGTAAGATAATCTATCGGCAATAATCTCGATAAGCTCTGCCGAAGATACCATTCCGATTTTTACCGCACCCGGATAGATATCCTCGAATACCATATCGATCTGATCCTTCAAAAATTCGGGAGTGGACTCCAAAATTGATCTTACGCCGGTCGTGTTCTGCGCGGTCAGTGCTGTAATGGCGCTCATCGCATAAACGCCGTTCATTGTCATCGTCTTGATGTCAGCTTGAATACCTGCACCACCCGACGAGTCGCTTCCGGCAATCGTAAGCGCCGTTTTCATTGTCGGTCGCCAACAAAAGTTTGAATAATCAGAAAGATAATAATCGGATGCAGCTCTCATTTGCGACTGCTTCGTTTCGTGCTGATCATACACGCCGACAACCTGAAAGCCATCTTTTTTCGCCGTCATCAAGGCGTGAAGCGCATCCTCAAACACAACTGTTTCTGCTTTCTTCGTTCCGAGAACTTCAAGCGCCGCACGGTAAATGTGCGGTGTTTCCTTGTTATATCCAACCTCGGCGCAGGTCAATATGCCGTCGAAGAAATCACGGATGCCAAGTCGAAGAAGCACATCCTCAACGATCGGTCTGTCGGTAACGGTTGCCACGCACATCTTCACACCCTGCGATTTGAGAGCTTCAAGAAATTCACGAACGCCACATTTAAGCGCAACCTTGGTTCTGTAAGTTTCTGCAACCATTTCGTTTACGCTGTCGACGATCTCCGAAACAGAAAGCGCAACACCGTAATGCTCACGGTAATATTCAGCCGCTTGTTCGAGGGTGAAGGTCTTGAAGGTTTCGGTCAAGTTTTCCTTCGGCTCTTTACCGAGCGTGCGCAAATAATCTTCTCCGAAGGTATCCCATATAAACATGGAATCGACGAGCGTTCCGTCGAAATCAAATATTGCGCCCTTTATCATATGATTCCGAGTTCCTTTGCTCTTGCCTTAAGCTCTCTCGTTGCGGTCTTGGGGCTCTCGGCTTTCATAATAGCCGACACAACGCATATGCCTGCAATGGGAATACCTGCGAGAACGTCAATATTGTTTTTATTCAGACCACCGATAGCATTCACGGGAATCGGAACAGCCTTGCAGATATCAGCCAAGGTATCGGTAGAGGTCAGTACCGTCTTAACCTTTGTGGTTGTCGGATAGATCGCGCCGACGCCGAGGTAATCCGCGCCACCCTCGTAAGCTTCAAGCGCCCATGGTACGGTCTTGGCGGTTGCGCCGATGATGAATTCGTCGCCAAGGATTCTTCTTGCGGTGGCAATCGGCATATCCTCTTTTCCGAGGTGGACGCCCTCCGCGCCTACGGCAAGAGCAACGTCAATACGGTCATCAATGACCAGCGGAACGCCAAATTTTTTTGTCAGAGCGTGAACCTTCTCGGCAAGCTCTATATACTCCATTGTGGATTTATTTTTCTCACGAAGCTGAAGGATGGTCGCACCGCCTTCGAGTGCTTCTTCTACACGGCGGAGAAATTCTGCTTCTTCAAATCCCGTGGAATCGGTTATAAAGTAAAGTGTTGTATCAATTTTTTTCATATTCTTCTCCTTATACGTAGAGATAATCGTTCAGCACGGGCTGAAGTCCTTCTCCCTCAATATCCTTATACATCTTGTCAAGGCTGCGGTTATCGTCAATTTCAAATTGCTCGTCACCCTGAACTTCGCCCGAATCCTTGCCGTTGTATTTTGTATCGTGGTCACCGATACCCGTAGAAACACCTGCAGATACTTTAGTTGCGGCAATCTTTACGATGCCATTTCTGAACTCCGCACTCTCACGGGAGGATACGGTGATTCCAACGAACGGAAGGAAGATACGGTACGCGCAAATGATCTGACAAAGCTGCTTTTCGTGAACGTCAAGCGGATTGATCTTATCATTATTGATAATAGGACGAAGCCTCGGGCAGGACAGCGACATTTCCGCGTAAGGATACTTTCTCTGCAAATAATATACGTGCAAAGCACTTGCCAAGGCATCCTTTCGGAAGTCGGAAAGACCGAGAAGCGCCGAGAACGCCACACCTCTCATACCACCTCGCAAGGCTCTTTCCTGTGCATCAAAGCGGTACGGCCACACACGCTTGTGACCAAGCAGGTGGAGCTGCTCGTATTTGTCGGTATCGTAGGTTTCTTGGAATACGGTCACGTAGTCCGCACCGCATTCGTGAAGGTATTTATACTCATCGGTATTGACGGGATAGATTTCAAGACCTACCATTCGGAAATACTTTCTCGCAAGCTTGCACGCTTCACCGATATATTCTACGTTGCTCTTTGCTCGGCTCTCGCCGGTCAGAATCAGAATTTCTTCCATTCCGCTGTCGGCAATGACCTTCATTTCTTTCTCGATCTGCTCCATAGAGAGCTTCATTCGATTGATATGGTTGTAGCAGTTAAAGCCGCAATAGACACAGTAATTTTCGCAGTAGTTGGCAATATACAATGGCGTAAAGAGATACACGGTGTTGCCGAAGTGCTTGCTTGTTTCAAGTCTTGCACGCTCTGCCATCTGTTCAAGGAAGGGTTCAGCCGCAGGCGACAAGAGAGCCTTGAAATCCTCAATGGAGCAAGTGGTGTGTTCAAGCGCCGCACGAACATCTCTTGCCGTATATTTCGAATAATCGTAGGACTGCATCTGTGTCATAACCTGCGAGCATACGTCAGACTCAATGATCTCCATGCCGGGCAAGTATTCCATGTGGTTCTTACGGCTCGTGGGATCGTTTTCGATGCGGTGCTTTTTCGCAAGTGCGACCGGTGACAGATGCTCCGAATCTACAAAGAATTGGTTTTCCATAGTGTTCTCCTTAATCACGCAAGAAGCCTGTTAAGGGATCGGATGCAGATGCGCCACGAGTGAGAACTCTGCCAAGTCCCGAAAGGTATGCCTTACGACCTGCTTCGATTGCCTGCTTGAATGCAGATGCCATCATAGGAAGGTCGCCTGCGGTTGCAAGTGCCGTGTTCGCCATAATTGCCGCCGCACCCATCTCCATTGCTTCACAAGCCTGCGAAGGTCTGCCGATACCTGCATCCACGATGATGGGCAGGTCGATCTCGTCAATGAGAATCTGAATGAACTCTTTGGTTGCCAGACCCTTGTTAGAGCCGATGGGAGAGGCCAAAGGCATGATCGTCGCGGCACCGGCATTGACCATATCGCGTGCGGCGTTCAGATCGGGGTACATAT
>JAZRLQ010000087.1:0-3582 GCA_045646925.1 Eubacteriales bacterium | reverse complement strand
GACCGCGCGGCAACCGAAGTCCTTTGCGAATGCTTCCGCTTTTTCCACAGCGTAGTCGGAAACGCAAACGTTTTCCGCGCCAACTCTTTTGCAGACGGCGCCTGCAAGCGCGCCGCCCATGTTGCCAACGCCGATAAATCCAAATTCAGTCATCTTTGATCCTCCCGTTTCCATTAACGGATCTGACCGTTGCCTGTGATACGGTACTGATACGAGGTCATTTCCGCAAGTCCCATCGGGCCGCGCGCGTGAAGCTTCTGCGTGGAAATGCCCATCTCGCAACCGAGACCGAATTCACCGCCGTCGGTAAATCTTGTGGAAGCGTTGATATAGACCGCCGCGCTGTCAACGAGAGAAGCGAAAATAGTCTGCGCCGTTTTGTCCTCGGAAATGATCGCTTCGCTGTGTCCCGTGGAATGACGAAGAATATGCTCCGCTGCTTCCTCCACGCCGTCAACCACACCGACCGCGAGAATATAATCGAGAAATTCCGTATCGAAATCACGTTCGCCGAGAGGAGTACCGTTGATAACGGCAAGCGCGCGCGCATCCAGACGAAGCTCAACGGGAGCTTTTCCTTCGGCTACGCGATCCTCGCAGAGCGCCTTTTTCATGAGAGGAAGGAATTCCTCCGCGATATCCTTGTGTACGAGGCAGACCTCTGCCGCGTTGCAGACGGAGGGACGGCTCGTCTTCGCATTGACGAGGATCGAGACCGCCTTTTCAAGATCCGCGTGCTTATCGACGTAAACGTGGCAGATGCCCGTACCCGTTTCGATGCAGGGAACGGTCGCATTCTCCACGCAAGCGCGGATGAGTCCCGCTCCGCCGCGAGGAATGAGCATATCCACGTAGCCTCTCGCGCGCATAAGAGCGTTCGCGCCCTCGCGGGAGGTATCGTCCAAAATGTTGATCGCGTTTTCGGGGAAGCCGACGTTGCGGAGTCCCTTTCTCATCGCCTCAACGATCGCGTGAGCAGAAGCATAGGCTTCCTTTCCGCTACGCAGAACGCAGACGTTACCGCTCTTCAGACAGAGCGCCGCCGCGTCGGAGGTCACGTTCGGACGGCTCTCGTAAATGATCGCCACCACGCCGAGCGGAACGGCGACCTTCTCGATGAGAAGTCCGTTCGGTCTCGACTCCGAGGAAAGAATTCTTCCGACGGGATCGGGAAGCATGACGACGTCACGAATGCCGTTCGCCATACCCTCGATTCTCGATTCGGAGAGCTGAAGTCGGTCGATCATCACGTCGGAGACCGTACCGCGCGCCGCGGCAACGTCCTTTGCGTTTGCCGCGAGAATGGTTTCTTTTTCAGTGATCAGCGCATCCGCCATTGCGAGAAGCGCCTTATTTTTTTCTACAGATGAAAAAGACGAAAGCGCCGCTTTCGTCTTTTTTGCTCTGTCCAATATTTCGACAGTTGTCATAACAGAGTCCTTTCGGCTTTATTTTTTTCCGAGAAATCTCGTTCCGAACGCGATTCCGTCCGAAATGTTATAGAGTATCTTCGGGTCGGCGCCACTGGCAATGATCATTTCCATTCCGGCCTCCATTGCGATCTGCGCCGCTCTCAATTTCGTTTTCATACCGCCCGTGCCAAGCTCGGAGCCCTTTCCTTCCGCGAGAGCAATGATCTCGGGAGTCAGCGCCTCCACCGTGGGAATCAGAACGGCGTCCTTGTATTTATGAGGATCCTTCGTATAAAGTCCGTCGATATCCGAAAGCAAAACGAGAAGATCGGCGGAAATGTTCGCGGCGACGATCGCCGCCAGCGTATCGTTGTCACCGATGACGATCTCATCGGTCGCAACCGTATCGTTTTCGTTGATGATCGGCAAAGCGCCAAGCTCAAGCAAACGGAACATGGTGTTGTGGAAATTGGTGCGGCGCTTTTCGTTTTCGACGTCCTCACCGGTCAGAAGGATCTGCGCCACCGTATGATTGTATTCTCCGAAAAGCTTATCATAGGTATACATCAGCTCGCACTGACCGACGGCGGCTGCCGCCTGCTTCGTGGGGATATCCGTGGGACGCTTTCCGAGTCCCAGCTTTCCGACACCCATACCGATCGCGCCGGAGGAGATCAGCACCACTTCGTTTCCCGCGTTTTTCAGATCGCTCAGCACGCGGCAAAGCTCTTCAACGCGGCGTATATTCAAAAGTCCCGTCGGATAGGCAAGCGTTGAAGTTCCGACTTTTACGACAATTCGCATAGTATAATTTTTCCTTGATTTGATAATTTGATTTTTATAAGCGTTAAAGCTCCTCGACGAGCTTCACGTATTTCAGACGGCGCAGCTCCACGGCAAGCTTCGACGCGTGGTCTCTGTCTTTCGTACGGATGCTGAAAAGCGCGTTCGGATAATCGTTTTCGCCGTCCCATTTGCCGATCTGCATTTTCGTGATATGATGACCGTCGGATTTGATCTTGTCGCAGAAATGAAGAAGCGCCTTGTTGTCGACGAACTCAATGTACAGATCGACTTCCTTGCCGCTCTTTCTGACGACGGTATCCAATTTTCCGAGCACCTTCAAGGTCAGCACGAGAAGGATCAGAACGATCACGACACCCTCGATAAAGCCGATACCCGCGGCAAGACCTACGCAGGCGCAAACCCAGATGCTCGCCGCAGTCGTAAGCCCCTTGACCTGATTGCGGCCCGTCACGATGATCGTACCGACACCGAGAAAGCCCACGCCGCTGATGACCTGCGCGCCCATACGGGAAATATCGGCGATCTCACCGAATTCGATCATCATATATTGGCTGGTGATCATGACGAGCGCCGATCCTAGACAAACGAGAATATGCGTTTTGATTCCGGCAACACGGCGCTTGCGTTCGCGGTCGATACCGATGATCAGACCGACGGAAAGCGCAAACAAAAGACGGATGGTAATCGCCAGAAGATTCCATGAAGAAGCCGTGTCCAAAAGCCAATTCCAGGCATTGATAAGAAACATGAATACTCCCCCTTCAATAAAAATTCAATGCCGCCCGCTGAATCCGATTTCTCGGAAGATCGAGAGGGCGGCAATTCAAAAACAACTATTTTCCAAGAGGAACGATCCTCTCGGAATCATATAATGATCCGATTCTCCGTTTTGTGAATACGATCTTCGAATTATTTTGCGCAGGGAACGTTCTTCGTCGCGATAACGCTGACACCGGTTCCCGCGCAGTTTTCGATAACGATATCACCGATGGAAACGGGAGCGGTCATCTGCGCCGCGCTGATCTCCTTCATGCAATCGAAGATCTTTCCCTTCGGCACGTCGCAAGCGGTCTTTACGGAAACTCTTGCGATATCAGCGCCGTTGACACGGACGGAGGAGGTGACGATTCTCGTGGGATTGGTCACTTCCTTTTTCGCGTAGTCCGCGCCGCGGGGACAGGTGTTGCCCTCTACGCCAATATGATCGGCTTCAATGCTGACCGTAAGCGCACAACCCATCGGACAGCCGATACAAGTTAAATTCTTTACTTCCATTTTAATCTCCATTCTGCCGCTTCTGCGGCAAAAATAAAATCAGAAATTGTACGTCCGCATTCTGCGGTAAAATGGGTTTGGGTCCCAT
>JAZRLQ010000086.1:0-24656 GCA_045646925.1 Eubacteriales bacterium | reverse complement strand
GAGGGATTTGTTTTATTTTATATTCACCTTATGGTGAATATTTCACTTGAAAAATAAAGGTTTAGTAGTTGTCAAAGATATATGGGCGGGATGTTCCGCCGAATGAATATAAAATTTGTCGTGTACGCGACGGAAATACAGCGCAAAAATTAATATTGAACGAGAGAAATCTGACTGCTTTCAGTTATCAATCAACAGAAGGCATGGATTTCATAGACATTTCCGTGGAAAACGGGGGAAAGATCTATGATTTGATGGTATATTATTTTTGTGAATGATTAAGTAAAAATATAATCTTAAATTTGACATTCTTCGGAAATATATACCGGGTAGGCTTCCCCAAGAAAATCAAAATTTAACAAGAGATGAGTTTTTAATCATATTCAATTTTGATTTCCATTTAGGTTAATAAAATATAAAAATTTCGGGAAGGATTCCGTGTCTTAAGATATGGAATCCTTCCCGGTTTTGTTTTTATCTAATTGTAAATAACGAATAATAAAATTATAATTCAAAAATATTTATACTCTGTTAACAAAAGACATAATGAAGAAAACTTTGAAGTTGAAGCAAATCGTGAAGAAAAGTTGTTGCAAATAGCAGAAAAATGAGATATACTGACAATGAAAACAAATGAAAGGGTGGCAAGACTATGTATTTATTCGGTTCTCCCGACCAATTGAAATTTGAACACAGCCCCATAGATATCCATTCGCATTTCAATCACGGATCGCGTTTCGACTGTCCCGATGATGAAAGCCATTTGCGCAGTTTGGATTTTGTGGAGGGTGTATATCAAAGAGCAGGTGTTGCAAAGGTGGGATGTTCTACGTTTGCATCCGTATTGAATCATGCGGAATGTATCACGGAAGAAAACTTGTATTTGCATCGGCTTATAGACGAAAAAGATTGGGTATATCAATGGGTGGTCATAGATCCGCGTCAAAAGGAAACCTATGCGCAAGCTGAGAAAATGCTTGCACATCCCAAGGTTTTGGGGATCAAAATACAATCCTTTGAGCAGAAATACGATATTCGGGAATATGCGGATGAGCTGTTCGCATTTGCAAACGAGCATAGGGCGGTTATTCTTATGCACCCGCATTATATATCGCAAATGCCGTCGTTTGCAGACAAATATCCCGATATGAAGCTGATCATTGCGCACGTCGCTTCCAAAGAACACGTGGAAGCGATCGCGAATGCAAAGCACGGCAATATTTATACGGATACCTCGGGCGGCGCAAGTTCTCGGAACAATATCATTGAATATGCCGTGAGCCGCATAGGATCTCAGAAAATACTGTTTGGAACGGATACGTATTCCTTTGCGTTTCAATTCGGAAGAATTGCGCTATCCGATCTTTCACGGCAAGACAAAGAAAATATTCTATGGAAAAACGCTATGCGTCTTTTTCCGGGATTGCGGGATGAAATCCAATCATAAGAGGAACAACGCTTCTGCGATCCTGCGCATATAATTTTTTGATTTCGGATTGAAAAATAACGGCGTTTATGTTATAATAAGCATAAGAAAGGCGGGGATCACATGAACACCATTAAAATCAGCAAAAATTCCACTCGACTCGTTGCGCACAGAGGGCTTTCCGGCATTGAAACGGAAAACACGAACGCCGCTTTCGTTGCGGCAGGCAACCGCTCCTATTACGGCGTTGAAACCGATATTCACAGAACTGCGGACGGACGTTTCGTCGTTTGCCACGATGACGATCTGAAACGTGTTGCGGGAGAAAATATTCCTGTAGAAACGTCGACGCTTGCGGAATTGCAGAGCATTGTGCTTTTTGACAAGGACGGAAGCAAAAACAGAGCAGATCTGAGAGTGAGCGTTCTGGAAAATTATCTTAGTATCTGCAAAAAGTACGGAAAGCATTGCGTATTGGAATTGAAGTCGGATTTCACCGACGAAGAGATCGCGCAGATCGTTGATATTGCGAAGAGCTTCGATTATCTGGAAAACGTGACCTTCATTTCGTTCGTTTATTCCAATATGACGAAGATTCGCAAGATTTGCCCGACACAGTCGGTTCAGTACCTTTTCTCGAGATTCGATGACGAGATCATTCAAAGATTGATTTCCGCGCGTATCGACGTTGACGTGCATTATAAGGCTTTGACGAAAGAGATCATTGATTTGTTGCACGAAAACGGTTTGAAAGTAAACTGCTGGACGGTTGACGATAAGGAAAAAGCGGAACAGCTTGTTTCCTGGGGTGTTGACTATATTACGTCCAATATCTTGGAATAAGGAGAACAATATGATCGGACTTTGGCTTTCCATTGCCGTGGGCGCGCTTGCCGTGCTGCTCGTTATCGTAGTCAGCATAAAAGAGTGCCTTCGCGTAAAAAATCAAGAGTATATTTGCGTAAATTGCGGGAAAAAATTTTCTCCCCGATTTTCGTTTACGCATCTGATCAATTTGGGAGACGATAGCAAGATCGTAAAATGTACGCATTGCGATCATAAGGACCGAATGAATCCCTCGACTGAAAACAAGTGAATAAAAGCAGAATCTACCTTGCTCCGATGAGAGATCAAGGTGGATTTTTGATGTCCTTTTCTTCCATATATGTGCGAAACCAAGCCTCATCCGATGCCAAAATCGGAAAATACGAAAAATATAACGGAAATTGGTTCAATTGCTTGCATTTTCTGAAATTTCAGTATATAATAAAGTGAATTTGACATCAGAGGTGTGCGATATGGACATTGAAGTAAATTACAAAAACAAAAAGCGCTACAAAACCGCGAAATATCCGATCCGCCAACCGATCTATCTGACGTGGCTGATCTGGATCCTTTCCAAAATTCTTTTGATCGGCAAGAAATACAAGATCGAAAAAATCAATATGGATGGCTTGAAGCCGCCGTATATGATCCTTTCCAATCATATGTATTTCATCGATTTCGAGCTTACCGCGATCGCGACGTATCCGAAGCGTGTGAATAACGTTGTTCATATCGACGGTTATTACCGCCGCCCTTGGTTGATGGAATGGATCGGCGCCATCTGCACGAGAAAATTCACCTCGGACTTTCATTTGGTGAAATCCATTCGCAAGGTTCTTCGTCGCGGTGATATTCTTTGTATGTATCCCGAAGCGAGATATTCTCCTTGCGGAGTGACTTCGTATATTCCCGATTCCATCGGTATGCTGATCAAAATGAACAAAACTCCCGTGGTTGCGATCGTTCACAGAGGAAATCACCTACATACTCCTTTCTGGAATTTCAGAAAGAAACGCAAGGTGCCGTTCCATACGACGATGACGCAGATTCTGACCGAAGAGCAGATTGAAAAAATGACCGCAGAAGAGATCAACGCGGTCGTCAAAGAGGCTCTTACGTACGACGATTACCGTTATCAGAAGGAAAACGGCATTCTGATCACCGAGCCTTACCGTGCGGAAGGTATGCACAAGATCTTGTACCAGTGTCCTCACTGCATGGCGGAATCCAAAATGTCCTCCGAGGGAACGGAGATCTTTTGTACGGAATGCGGTAAGCGATGGACACTTCAGGAGGACGGAACGCTTGCGGCTTGTGATGGTAACACGGAATTTTCTCACGTGCCGGATTGGTTCGCATGGGAACGCGAGCAAGTGAAAAAGCAAATCGAAGAGGGAACGTATTCGTTCGAGGATGACGTGGACGTATATTCCATGCCGCGTTGTTGGCGTTTTGAACATCTCGGACCCGCTAAGCTGACGCACGATCCGGAAAACGGCTTCGTTCTTGAGGGCGAATACCGCGGAGAAAAATATCATATCCAGCGTTTGCCTCTGCAATCCAACAGCTTGCATATCGAATACGATTATTGTTATATCAAGCCCTTTGACTGCGTGGATATTTCGACGGAGAACGACTCCTTCACTTGTTATCCGAAGAAGGAAAACGTTGTAACGAAGCTCGGATTCGCAACGGAGATCATCTATCAGAAGCATATGGAAACGAAAAGAACGGCTTCCGTTCGCAAGAAAAAAACCATCGAAAAATAAAAGTCATTGAAAAACGGCTCTGTTTTGCGGATCGCAAAGCGGAGCTGACTTTTTATTAAAAACAAAATTGTTAACAATTTGTAAATAAATAAAATTTTTGCAAAAAAGGATCGTATGAAAGCGTTTATATTAGTATAAAAGAAAATTTTATAATAAAATTATTTGGAGGTATTTATGAAAAAACTGTTTGTTTTCTTATTCACTATGGCACTTTTTGTTCTGGCGTTCACGTCGTGTGGATTCAATCCCAAAACCACGGAAGACTTGATGAAAAAGATCGACAAGAAAATGGAATCGCTGGATTCCTATCAAACCGATATGGAAGTGAATCTGTCGGCAGAGATCAACGGATACCAATGCACCGCTGATTTCATGGGAAAGAGTGTTCTGATTCACGGTAATCATGGAAAATTCTATTATTTTGATCTTGCGGAAGGCAAAACGGAGATTCGTGATACGGAAAAGAATGAGGTGATCGAATCCATCGAGACGAAAACGCTCAACGCCTTCCATGAAGGCAATATGTTCGTATTGACACAGCAGGGGGATATCGATCAGAAATTGTATTCTCCCTTGAATAAGGATGAATATATTGCGTATCTTGAAAAGCAGGAGAGCGCGTTCAATATCGATTTTGAGGCGTGCATCAACAAAACCTTTGAAAAAAATGAAGATAAATCCTGGACCTTGAAATATTCCGGATATACCAAAAAGACGGTCGACGAGATCGTCGAAGCGTTTGGCGGTGACGAGCTGTTCGAGGAAGCGATCGAAGATATGGAGATCACGATTCACGTCAATTCGGATTTCACCGTGAAGGATATGGAAATCAAGATAATTTTCGAAAATGAATCCACGGGTTCTTCGTTTTTCATGAAGGCGCAGTATTCCAAGTACAATGAGGCAACCGTTGTTACGGACGAACCTTTGAATACATCTGATTACAAGGAGGTCGCGGATTGCCGACTTCTCACGGAGATCGAGGATATGCTCGAGGATATTGAAGAGCTGGAAAATGGATCCTTCGCGTTGGATCTGGAGCAGACGCTCAAGACGCAAAGCCCCTCGTATCAGAGTACGTCCAGCGAGCGCGACGTGGTTACGTTCGGTAAAAAGGACGGCAAGTATTTTTATAGTATCACGGCAACGTACGATAACGGCAAAATCGAGATCTCTTATGAAAACGGCAAACAGACCGTCACAATGTCCGGCGTGACCGAAACGGTAGCTCAAACCGAAAAGGAAGCGAAGGCGTTCATCAGCGGATTGATCAATACGGCGCAGTATGAATCCATGCGCGTTTCCGATATTACCGTGTCCGAAGACGGCAGCTATACGCTTGTTTGTCGTCAGCCGAACGAAAATCTCTATCAACCCGTATTCTCTTCTTTCGGCGCGTTGAAACCGACCGCGACACAAACGATCATCATTACGGTGAAGGATGGCAAAATTACGAAAATCGAAAATACGCTTTCCGCAAGATCCTATACGATGACGTACGGCACGGTCAGCTTTTCCGTTTCGTCGGAGAATGAATTTTATTATTGAAATAGATTCTGCTTTGACGAGGCTTTTGGGACCCGTTCTTGTTCCAACGCGGATATATGAAGCACCGCATTGACAAGGCGAAGACTCCGTGATACAATATAATCACATTTGAGTTTTTGAAAACAAGAGAGGTTTCTATGAAGAGTTTGAAAATTTCATTTGTTTTATCGGAATTGCCTGCGTACGGGATCTCCTGCAAGGGAAACAGAAAGACCTTTGAGATTCAGGCGTTCGACGGACAGATCACGGTTGACGTGCAATACGATCTGCACCGCCGTCCCTTGCCGCTGAATGCGGACGTGAAGCTCGGTGACAAGATCGACGTGATCCTTCTGCCACACAGAAATGAGCTTTACGTCAACGGCGCTCTTGCGGACGAGGAATGGCCCGGGGGCGAGAGAATGTTTTCCGAAGGCGATACCGTCACGTCCAATCTGAACGTGGTCGTTTCGGAATATGAGGAGGAGGAGAAGCTTCTTCCGAACGTTATTTCGAGCTTTGTGGGCGCGGAGGGCTGGTATCCGGGCGGAGGTGTTTTCGTCGGAGACTGTATGCCTTACGAAAAGGACGGCGAATATCACGTTCTCTATCTGAAGGATCGCCATCACCACGCAAGTAAATGGAATCTGGGCGCACACCAGTGGGATCACATTTCGACGAAGGACTTTCTTCATTGGGACGTGCATCCGATGGCTGTGCCGATCACGGAAGCGTGGGAAGGCTCGATCTGCACGGGCTCGTGGATCCGAAAGGGAAGCGTGGAATATTTGTATTACACGGTTCGTCGCGGAAGAGGAATCCCTGCGCCGATCCGCCGCAGTATTTCTTACGACGGCTATCATTTCGAAAAGGACGCGGATTTCGGTTTTACTCTGCCTGATACGTATCATGCATCGGGCGCGAGAGATCCGAAGGTCGTTTTGGGTGAAGACGGGTACTTCCATATGTTCCTCACGACCGCGCTTACCAAGGATAGCAGAGGCTGTCTTGCGCATTTCGTGTCCCGTGACATGGATCATTGGGAGGACACGGGAACGCCGATCTATATTGCCGATGACGCCACCCAACCGGAATGTCCCGATTATTTCCATTATAACGGCAAATATTATCTGATATACAGTCTGCACGGCAAGGCGCATTACGCGATATCCGATCGCCCCTTTGACGGATTTGCCGAGCCAAAGGACCCCGTGATCCCTTGTGAATCCGTGCCGAAGGGCGCGATCTGGGGCGGAAAGATCGTCTTTGCGGGCTTTCGTCGCATGGGCGGTTACGGCGGCTCTATGACGTTCAAGAGCGCCTCTGCGCTTCCCGACGGGGAATTGGTCTTTGATGAAAGCATCGTTCTGTGAGACGGAAATCTGAAAAATCTGCTTCGGGAACCCGAAGCATACAGAAAAATGCCCGATGACAAAACTGTCATCGGGCGTTTCGTTATTTGATATGGAATTTTAGGCGATGGTTGCGGGAACCTTTGCGGTTGCCTTGTATTCGGTAACACCGAGAATGGTTTCGCCGTCAATCTGCAGAGGCGTGGGACGGTCGAATTTGACGTGAATATCGTATCCGGTATGTACGGTGACGTTCTTTTTGTAGTTGATATGCTCACCCTTGAAGATGGAGGGGAAGATCATCAGTGTTTGGAATTTGTTGGTATTATGGAGAAGCATGACACTGAGCTTGCCGTCGGGAGCCGTTCGATCCTGCGCGGGAGCCGCGATCATGCCGCCGCCGTAATATCTGCCCTTCATGGTCGGAGCGATCCAGACCTTCTTATACGTATAGGTTTCTCCGTCGACAACGATCGTTGCAGTGGTGGGCTTATAATGGAAAAGCAGGCCTTTGATAGCGATTGCCGTATAGTTGACGGGCTTGTCCGATTTTGCCTTGCACTGATCACCGACCTCACAGCAGTAGCCGTCGATGCCGAACCCAACGTTGTTGATGAAGCGGTAAGTTTTTCCCTTTACTTCAACTGTGGGAAGATTCTGCAGATATTGCTTAACGCTGACGGGTTTCGTGTGCGGTTCGATATTGATGTCGTGAGCGAAGTCGTTTCCGGATCCGGAGGGATAGTAGAGAACCTCGCAAGCAACGTCAATTCCGTCGCTTTCGTTGGCAAAGTGGTTCAACGTGCCGTCTCCGCCGCAAAGAACGATGGTGTCATCCTTTGTCAGTGTTGCCAGAAAGGTTTTATAATCCATGGACTGGAGATCTTTTTTTACAATTTCGCTGCCGCCAAAAAAGGCGCTCAATGCATCCGTTTCCTGTTCCAGATTTTTATTTCCGGCTAAAGTATTGAATAAAACGTAGATCATAATAAAAATGTACCCTTTCTTTTACGCCTTTGCGAAATCAGTGTATATAATCATTATACTCCGCTATGGAAGCTTTTTCAAGGGACAATTTTCTTTGATTGTCCAAAAATGAGGATTTGAGGAGTTTTTTTCTTAAAATTTTTCGAATCCGACGAGAATTCCGCCTTTTTCCGCATAGAAGCTGCAAAGACCTCTGAGCGTATGTATCTCGCTTTTCGTTTCGGGGAATTCCTTTTCGATCATTTCCTTCAGCTTCAGCGCGCCCGCCTCGTTTTCACAATGCGCAATGCTGATCTTTCCGATAGATATGCCGTAGCCCTTCAGATCGCGGATCAGCGTTTCGAGCGCGCGGTTTTCGCCTCTGCATTTGTGAGCGGGGTCCAATTTTCCCGCGTCGCTGGCATTTCCTGCTATACAGATACCGAGCATTTCGAGGATTCTCGCCAATGCGGGAGAAACTCTTCCGTTGTTTGCGAGATTTTTCAGCGATTTCAGCATGAAGATCAATCCCGTGTTGTTTTTATAGAGCTGGATCTTCTTGCAGACGTCCTCGAAGGGAAGTCCCGCGGAAACGTATTCCTTCAATTTTTCAATGATCAAAACCATTTCGGGTCCCGTGGAAAGAGAATCCAGAACGAATACGCGTTTTCCTTCGCGTTCCTCGTAGATCATTTTTGCGGCGCAAGCGGTGTTATAGCTTCCGGAGAGGGCGCTTGTGATCGTGACACAGATGACGTCATCTGCGTCGCCGAAGGCGTTCAGCCAATCCTCCGCGTTCGGACATGAGGTTTGCGATCTGCCCTTGTATTGCTCCAGAAAAGCAACCATTTCGCCTACGTCCAGAGAAGGATCGTCAACGAATTCCTTTTCTGCCGTAATGATCTTCATCGAGGCGGAAGCGAAATCAAGCCCTTCGATGACCGATACGTCGGAGGATGAATCCGCAACGATTTTTATTTTTTTCATAAGTATGACCGTAGCACTTGCCGCAGCAAATGCTTCCTTTCGTAGAAATAAATGGGGGATATTATCTTTTTTTTCGTTCCGCGAGCGTGATGGCTTCGATTGCTCGTTTGCCTACGTCTGCTGCGATCGGAAGACCGCCGGGCGCTTGTTGCCACTGCGTTGCGAGAAATACGTTGGAAAGTCCCTTGACTCTGTTCTTTGCGCAAAGCGGCAATGCCTTTGCGGGCAATACGAAGCTCATGAACGAGCCGATCTCGGAATTGATGAAGCGATGGTACGTCGCAGGTGTCCAGACGTCGATGCATCTCAGCTTGCCCGACAGAGAGGGGAATTGCTCCTCGATCAGCTTTTGCGTCAAAGAAGCGAGCAACTTTTTCTGTTCGTTGTAGGCGGCGCGGTCCGATTTTCGCAATGCGATAAAGTCTTTTGACTGATCTTCAAACGTGAAGGTCATCGTTTGCAAGAGATTTTCGCCTTCGGGCGAGAAATTCTTTTCGTGAGAAAATTCGCGGACGATCAGACGGTCCGTGAGCAACGTTTCCCGATATTCCTTGGGAATTTCAAAGATGATATCGCCTTCGAACGGCAATTCCGAGAGCGCACAAGCGTACGCGCACTGATAAGCGGAGAAACGGAGAAAACGGGAATTTCTATAATTTTTGGTCAAAGCCTTCGGCATGGGAATATCGAAGAGCTTTCCGAAAACGCTTGCGGGATCGGAGGCAAGAACGACGTAATCTGCCTCGATCGTGCTTCCGTCGGCAAACGAAACGGCGTATGCGCGTTTGTTTTTCGTGTGGATCTTGACCGCTTCTTTTTTCAGCAGAAGCTGACCGCCGAGATTTTGGAAGCGTTCCGTGATACGATCCGCCATTGCCGAGGAGCTTCCGACCGGAATGCCGCCGTTATCCGCGCAAAAATGAGCGCAGACCATGATCAGCGCAAGAGAGCTGAATTCGTAACCGAAGAAGCCCTTGAAGAATAAGCTGAGAAGTGGGTGCTTGAATTTTTTTGCAAGATCTCCCGTGGTCAGAAAATAATATCTGGAAAGCGCGGGGATCGCCTTGACGGTATCGAAAGCGGAGATCTTTTCGTTATGATCTTCGCCCGCGATGCCACAGAATCCTTGAAAATATTCGATTGCGCGGATAAATGCAAGAATCTCCTTTTTGTCCTCGGGGGAAATTTCGAGCATTTCCCGTTGCATGCGTTGCAGATCTCTGTAAAGAGAAATTCGTTTGTCCTCGTGCTCGCAGGTGAAGAGAGATTCACCTTGATGGATCTTGATTTCGCCGAGCGCGCCGATCGTTTCCCACATCGGATAGGTCGAGGAGGCGGGGTTCGTTCCCGTCAGCCAGTGGATACAGTTGTCGATGTGGAATCCACTGCGATTCCATGCGGTGAGGTTCCCTCCGGCGATGAAATGCTTTTCGCAAACGACGGCTTGGTGCCCGTTCAATTGGGCGTAGATCCCTGCGGATAATCCGGCGACACCGCCACCGATAATTAAAATTTTTGCCATAAAGATGATCCTTTCTATCCGAAATGCGTTCAAAATGAAATAGAACACAATCGTAACAAATGTAACAACTGTGAATAATTATACCATATCCTTGTTTATGTGTCAATCAAAAATTGTTTTTATTTTTTCTATAGACGGATTTTCGTCAAAAAAGTCGTGAATGAATCCTCATTCACGACTTTTTTCTTGATCTTATTCCATTTTAAGCGTTTTGTTCTCTTGCGGCAGTGAGGGTGTTTTTCAGAAGCATGGTGATGGTCATGGGACCAACGCCGCCGGGAACGGGAGTGATGTAGCCGGCAACCTCGGATACGCCTGCGTAATCAACGTCACCAGTCAGCTTTCCGTTTGCCTTGCGGTTCATACCGACGTCGATGACAACGGCGCCGGGCTTGACCATGTCCGCGGTCACGAAGTCAGCCTTGCCGATCGCAACGACGAGGATATCTGCAGTGCGGCAGATTTCCGCGAGGTTTTTCGTGCGGGAGTGGCAGACCGTGACGGTTGCGTTTGCATGGAGAAGAAGCATTGCCTGAGGCTTGCCGACGATGTTACTTCTGCCGATCACGACGGCGTTCTTGCCTTCAATGGAAATGCCGGAGCGGGTGATCAGCTCCATAACGCCTGCGGGCGTGCAGGGAAGGAAGCGGTGGTTACCGATCATGATCTTGCCGACGTTGACTTCGCTGAAAGCGTCTACGTCCTTGTCGGGAGAGATCGCCGCGATCACGGATGCTTCGTTGATATGCTTGGGGAGAGGAAGCTGTACGAGAATACCGCTGATCTCTTTTCTTTCGTTCAGCTCAGCGATCTTTGCAAGCAGGGTTTCTTCCGTGGTCGCTTCGGGCATTTCGATGATTTCGGAATAGATGCCTACTTCTTCGCAAGCCTTGCCTTTGTTGCGTACGTAAACCTGAGAAGCGGGGTTTTCACCGACGATGATAACTGCGAGACCGGGGTTGATACCCTCCGCCTTCATTGCTTTGACTTCTGCCGCGATCTCTGCGCGGATTTCTGCTGAAATTTTTTTGCCGTCAATAATTTGTGCCATTTTTATTTTCCTCCGATAATGCGGACGATGCCGCTTTTTTAGTTGTTATCCGAAGCTTGCGCATCGGTATGATTCAGAATTTTTTCGGGTACGGGAACGCCCTTTTTCTGACAAAAATAGATGGTCAGAAGCGTTTTCACGCTTGTGATCTCGTCTTCCTGCAAGAATCCCTGCTCGGTGTATTTTTTGCAAAGTCTGCGCAAAAAGATGCCGGCGGGAAGAAGCGCGATCACGAGCATGGCGGAGAGCAGAGACGAAACGCGGATGAAGCCGAAGATCATCAGAGAGTCCGTTCTGAGCAATTCGATGAAGGTTCTGCCGAGTCCGTACCAGGAGAAATACCATACGATCACTTCTCCGTGATATTTTCTCTTTTTGTAGAAAATATTGATCCAGATGAATCCGATGACATTCCAGAAGGATTCGTAGAAAAAGGTGGGATGAACGAAGATCGTGCGGAAATTGGTTTCCAGATTGCAGAGCCCCATTCTCCAGGGAAGCGTGGTTTCACTGCCGAAGGCTTCGCCGTTGCAGAAATTGCCCCATCTGCCCATCGACTGACCGAGCATGACGGCGGGAACTGCCATGTCGCCGAGCGTGAAGAAGGAGATCTTCTTTCTTCTCGACATATAGAAGACGGCGAGTGCGCCGAACAGAATGCCGCCGTAGATGGCAAGTCCGCCGTTCCAAACGGCAATGATATTGTAAAGCGTGCCGAGGACGTTTTCGATAAAGGTGCCGTCGGTTTCAAGATAACCGCCGTAGAAGACGACGAAATAGAGTCTTGCGCCGATGACCGCGGTGATGACGGTGACGAGCGCGATGTCCAGCATATCGTCGAAGATGATGCCCTGCTGCTTTGCGCGGTATACGAAATAGCTGAAGGCGGTGAAGATCGCAAGGCAGATGATCAGTCCGTACCACATGACCGTGAAGTTGTGGCCTGCGATGTCAAAGGAGAACGCCACGCGATTGATCACGAATTCGTCGATGCCGAGACCGGGAAATGAAATAATGGATTCGTTGTACATGAAGTTTTGGTATCCTTTCTTAGTTTACAAATTACTCGGAAAGAGGATTGATCACGCTCATGGCGTAGCGGTCTTCATGGAAGAGATCGTAAAACAACGCTTGTACCTCGTCGAACGTCACGCTCTTGAGCATGGAGCCGAACTCAAAGGGATCGCATTCATCATGGATCATGTGAGTGAATTCTCTTGCCAGCTTGGTGGAATCGAACACCTTGATATAGGATGCGTAGGTTGCGCGCTTGATTCGATTGAAGTCCTCTTCGTTGAGACCGTTTTCGCGGTTTTCCGCAAGATATGCGAGGAAGTTTTCATAAACGGTTTCCGGCTCGTCCGTTTCGCCTTCAAGGAAAATGCGAGAGCTGTCAAAGGAATGGTCGTACGACGCCTCGAACCCGTTGACGAGTCCGCTTTCGTATACGTCGATGGCGAATTCGGAGGTCGGACCGAAGAGCATATCCGTCAGAATGCTCATGGCGACGCGCTTTTTCATGCGGATCTGCGGATCGGCAGAAATGTCCATATCCTTCACGCCGAGTAAGAACATGGGGCGTGAAACCTCGAATTCCGCGGAAACGCGCTTCTTATAAACGGAGGGTGCTTCTTCGTGATAGTGGCGAACGATCTTTTTCTGTTCTCTCTCGGGGAGAACTCTGTCAACGATCGAGAGAACGCCTTCCATATCCACTCTGCCGGAAACGCAAAGCGTCATATTGGAAAAATTATAGAACGTATAGTAGCAATCGTAGAGAAGCTCGGGTGTGATCTCTGCGATGGATTCGACAGTTCCCGCAACGTCAACGCGGGTCTGGTGCTTTTCATACATGGCTTGCAGCAGATTATAATAGATCGCGCTTCCCGGATTGTCCTCGTACATACGGATCTCCTGCGCGATGATGCCGCGTTCCTTTTCGACGTTTTCGGGTGTGAAATAGGGCTTGGAAACGTAGTCGAGCAGAATCTCCAGATTTTCCGTCAAATGATTCGTGCAGGAGAAAAGATACGCCGTCATCGTGGCGGAGGTATATGCGTTTGCGCTGGCGCCGTATTTGGCGAAGCGGGAGAACGTATCCACGCCGTCTTCATTTTCGAACATTTTATGCTCGAGATAGTGAGCAATGCCGTCGGGAACCTCGTGGAAATTTTCCTCGCCCTCCAATTTGAAGCAATTGTCGATCGCGCCGTATCTGGTTGCGAACACGGCGTAATTGGTTGCGAAATCCTTCGGGATCACGTAAATATCGAGTCCGCTTTTATGCTTGGTATAATAATAGGTTTCTCCGAATTCGTTGGTTTTTTGGATGATTTTCTGATCTGCCATTATGCGTTTTCCTCCTTTGCGCAAAGGAAATAATAGGTGTCCAGCTGAATATTGCGGGCGATTCTGACGATATCCTCTGCCGTGACGGCGAGAATTTTTTCGCATTTTTCATCGGGGGTGATCATTTCACCGTTCATGACGCAGGCGAAATACCAGTTGAGCATATTGTTCGCGCTGTCGGCAATGCGCTCCGCCGAATCGACCAACGCGAGCTTCGCGTCACGCAATTCGTTTTCGGAGATGTTGCCGTTTTTGATCTCGTCGAGCTGGGCGAGAATTTCATCGACGGCTTTTTTCTCGTTTTTGAATTCGATTCCCGAATGAACGGTCATGAAGCCCTTCTGTCCGTTTTCAGCGGAGCCGCAATAGTAGCAGAGACTGAGCTTTTCTCTGACGTTCAGAAAGAGCTTGCTCGTTACGCCTGCGCCGTAAACGATATTCAGAAGCTGCATGGCGGTGTAATCCGGATCCTTCACGGTCATGCCCGTATAGAAGCCGAGGGAGAGCTTGCCTTGGGAAATGTTCTGTCTTTCGTAGATCTTTTTCACCTCGGGCTTCGCGGCAGAGAGCGGCTTCGTTTCCGTTTTGTACGTGTAGCTTCTCTGCGCTTTGCGGAAAAGAGCGCGGAAGGTTTCTCGGAGTGTCGGGAGGTCGAAGTTTCCGACGGCGAAAATTTCGATGCGCGCGCGGGAGAAAAGCTCCTTGTACTGCTCGGTCAGCGATTTTGCGGTGATCGCCTCCACACTTTCGACGGTGCCAAGCTCACACACGCCGAAGACGTCACCGGAAAACATTTCTTCGGAAAGTCTTTGCATAGCGTAACGGCGTTTGTCGTTGATCTGCGCGCGGATATCGTCGATGAGCATTTGCTTTTCGCTTTCGACGTATTCCTCGCAGAAGCAACCGTCCTCCATCAGAGGAGAGAAGAGAATGTCGGAAAGCAGATTGACCGCGCGTTCGGTGATGTTCATGCCGTCAATGGAGAAACGGTTGTCCAAAAGGGACATTCTGATCTCGAGAATCTGCGAATCGCCTCTTTTGTAAACGCCGTCGGAGATATCCGTGTCGTAAACGGATTCCTCTTCTCTGCGAATGCTTCCGATATCGGGGAACTGCGTGCTTCCGCGGAGCAAAACGGGGAACAACAACGCATTTTTCGCCGCCGTCTTTTCATCGAGAGGCGCGATAAACCGCATGGAGATCAAATTGGATTTGAATTTCGTTTCCGATATTGCGTTGAAAAAGACGGAAGAAGCAATCTCTTTTCTATCAAAAATATTATGATTCATTTTTATTCCAACCTTATTATAAGAATTTGCATAATAATATTATAGCAAGAATTACGAAAAAATCAATGTTTTTCACAATATTTTCCCTGCGAAGCGGAAGTTTGCGGCAGAGGTGGGCATGGCGCTGAAAATTTTTCGTTTTTCCATTTACAAAAAGAGAAATTTATGCTATACTGTATATGAAATCCCATCGGATTTCGGAAAGGGTGATTCTTTTGCAAGGAATGGTTTTCGTATGGCTTTTCGTTATCGTTGCCGCGATCGTCGTTGAAGCCTCCACGGTTTCTCTCGTTTCGATCTGGTTCGTGCCCTCTGCGTGCATTTCCATGATATTGGCGTTGTGCGACGTTCGTCTTTGGATACAGCTCGTCGTATTTTTCGCCGTTTTCCTGTTGTTGATGCTACTTTTGAAGCCCATTTTCAAAAAGAATATGGGGCTGAAGATCGTGCCGACCAATGCGGATACCGTGATCGGTATGCAGGCGGTCGTCATTGAAACGATCGACAATTTGCGCGCAACGGGACAGGTCAAGGTTCGCGGTCAGCTATGGACGGCGCGCTCCGCCGACGAGGGTGTTACCTACGGAGTGGGCGAGATCGTAAACATACTTGCCATTGAGGGCGTAAAATTGATTTGTCAAAATAAACAGTAAAACAGAAAGGAATTTGGTTATGGATCCCATTATTATTTTCGTTTTGGTCGTATTGGCGATCGTTGCCATTGCCACCATCATCTCCTGCATCAATATCGTTCCGCAGGCGCACGCTTACGTTATTGAAAGACTCGGTACTTATCACACGACGTGGAATACCGGTTTCCATCTGAAATGGCCCTTTATCGATAAAATTTCGAAAAAGGTGACGCTCATGGAGCAGGTCGCGGATTTTCCGCCGCAGCCGGTTATCACGAAGGATAACGTAAAAATGCAGATCGACACCGTTATCTTCTTTCAGATCACGGACTGCAAGCTCTATACCTACGGCGTACAATCTCCGATGTCCGCGATCGAAAATCTGACCGCGACCACTCTCCGTAATATCATCGGTGAGCTCGAGCTTGACAGCACTCTGTCCTCCCGCGATATCATCAATACCAAGATGCGTTCGATCCTCGACGAAGCGACTGACCCTTGGGGCATCAAGGTCAATCGCGTCGAATTGAAGAATATCATGCCTCCCCGCGAGATTCAAGACGCGATGGAAAAGCAGATGAAGGCGGAACGCGAACGCCGTGAACAGATCCTTCGCGCAGAGGGTGAAAAGAATTCCACGATCCTCGTTGCCGAGGGTAGAAAGCAGGCAATGATTCTTGACGCGGAAGCGCAGAAGCAGAAGCAGATCCTTCTCGCAGAAGCGCAGAAGGAATCCCGTATTCGCGAAGCGGAAGGTGAAGCGGAAGCGATCCTCAAGGTGCAGGAAGCGACCGCGGCAGGTATCCGACTCATCAATGAAGCGGCTCCCTCCGATAAGGTCATCGCGATCAAGAGCCTCGAGGCTTTTGAAAAAGCGGCTGACGGTCAGGCGACCAAGATCATCATTCCCAGTGAGATCCAATCTCTCGCGGGACTTGCGACCAGCCTCAAGGAATTGACAAACGATTAAGTTCAGACAAAATGAAAACGCAAGAGCAGAAATTTCCGCTCTTGCGTTTTTTGTCGGTGTTATTCGTTTTTCAAGCGGTGATAAGCCTTTGCGAACGCGGAGATATCGGGTTCTCCGTGAAGCTCGACGTAATCTGCGCCGAGGTAGCAGGCGAAGCAGGAGATGTCCTTGAAGCCGAGATTGCTGTAATAATCGAAGTCGTCGTGAATGACCTTTTCATCGGCAACGAGAGGCTTCGGGGGCTTCGTCCAATTGGAGAAGAGGGAATTGTCCAGCCAGTAGTCCAGCACCTTCGCCGTGTCTGCGCCGAACGTTTCGATCAGCTCCTTGATGTATTTGTTCTGACTCGTATTCTTTTCGTTTCCTGCTTGTGAAAGCGGGATATGGTGGTCGCGGTCGATGGGCGCGTATTCCAAAAAGATTCCTTCGTCGGGCTTGATCTTTTCGGGCGGCGTGAGGGTTTCGAAATACGCAAGGTATGCAAGCGTTGCTTCGGGATCGATCTTCTTCAACTCCTTCAGAATGCGGTTCATGATGATCATTTGCTGATCGGACGCCGAATATTTCGAGCATTTGGGACAGTGACAGAACGCGTCGTGCGCGTCGTCGAGCCAGAAGAAATATCGATGCGTGGAGCGGTAAAGCTTGCTTGCCGCTTCCGCCGCGCGCTTCGCGACGAAGTCAAGCGCTTCCTCGTTGGAGGCGCAGAGGTTCAGCTTGGGCGTGCGTTCGCCGTTTTCGTTCATGCGGAACCATTCGGGGTGATTTTCAAATTCCGATGCAGGCAGGAAGTAGCGCGCCGCGTGCATTTCATATTCGATCTGAAGTCCTTTTTCTGCCGCTTCGTCCAACAAAAGACGGTATTCGGGCGTTTCCAGACGTTCAAGCATGGCTTTCATCGTAAGCGGAGAACGGAATCCGCCGACGGGGTGCAGAGAGATCGTGGGAATCCCTGCTTCCACGCAACGATCGATCCACTCGCGGCTGAATTCTTCGGGGTGTACGAGTAAAGAGGCTGTGTTGATCTTCATAATAAAATCCTTTCTCAATTGATGGGGGATATTTTTAAGAGATACGTGCTGTAAAGAGACATTTTGAGATAGGCGGAGAAATCGTTTCCGGAAAAGATCTCTTCGCGGATAAGCTCGCAATCGTGATTTTCGTCGAGACAGTAATATTGCAAACGGATCTTGTCGGCGTTCGCCACGTTTTTGAATTCGATCGAGATCGTTTTTTCGATGACGCTCGTGTCGTCGTTATAATAGGAGAGCATGAGATTCTGCTCACTGCCTGCGGCGGCCGCGGCCCAGACATCTTCGCCGTCAAGCTCCACGGAAACGGCGTGATCCTGCGTATAGAGCTGATTGAACATATAGAACGGATAATATCCCTTCAGACATTCAAATACGAAATCGGTATTGAAAAGGCTATTCATGGCGCACGGACGGGCGTCGTAGAACATGAGATGATCGAGGGGCTCGTACAGAGCCATACAGATCGTCGAGGCGATAAAAGAAGAGCCCTTCAGATTTTTCATGGTCTTCAAGGAGTAGACCCAATCGTTTTCAAGCCATCCCTTGACGTAATTCCATTCGTTCAGAATGCTTTCCGTCTCGTGCAGACCGGCCTTGTCGAGTCTCTCTCGCGCAAGACGGATCTGTCTGCGCATTTCCTCGACGGTGTTGGTGTACATATGCCAGGAAAAGAAATCCGGTTTGATATCGTTTTCCTTCAGAGATTGGAAAAAGGGCTGCATCCATTTGTTTTTCAATCCCGCGCAAGCAGGACCGCCGATCTTCAAATGAGGGAAGCAGGACTTCAAATGCTTGTAGGTGATCTGAAAAAGCTCGAAAAATTCCGTTGCCGTACCGCCCCAGCAACGCTTGTGATTGGAATCATCCTCGTCAAGATCGGGCTCGTTCCAGATTTCCCAATATGGAATGTCCATATAGAAGCCGTCTGCCCAGCCCTCTGTATAGTGGCGGATGATATGCTCGCAGACGATCGCCCATTTTTTGAAATCGGGAGGAGGGAGCGTATTATATTTTTTTTGCCAATGCTCGATCTTGGAGCCCAAACGGTAGAAAACCTTCGCTCTGCCCCTTTCGATGACCTGCAGATATTCGTCCGTAAGCGTGAAATCGTACGAAGCGGGGTCAGTCGGATCCTTTGAAAAATCCGTGAATATCATATTGACGTCCACGATATGCTCGCCTCCGTATATATCGTAAAAGGACGCGTCGTGCGTTCTTGCGAAGGGTATGCCCGCCGCCGTGTAGGCGTCGATGTTCGTTATGCGCTGATCGTCCGCGAATTTGTAGACGGGACCGTTGTTGACACTGTGCATGGGCTTGACCTTGCCGCATTTTTTCGAAAAATCAACCGTTATTTTGTCCATGGTGGCTTTTCTCCTTTGCATATCTGAAATGGATTCCATGCTATCGTCCATATTATACCACAATTGAGAATGATTGTCCATACCAAATGCAAATAAACCCGACAAAGAATATGAGGCAAAAAGAAAAGACCTTCTTCCTCGGAAGAAGGTCATAGAATGGATCAATCCTTTTTCTTCAAAAATGCGACGATCTGTTTTCCGTAAATCGCGCTGAGATACAGAACGATGATCGGTACGCAAAGAAGCATATACCAATAAGAATGGGGAATGATGTTGTAAAACAACTGCAAAAGCGGATTTTCCGGTTTGATGGAATACATATAGTTCACCTGAACTACATTTCCTGCCCAGTCCAGAATTTCATTTTCTACGCAATAGCGATTCAATGCGACGTTGATGAAATGAACGATCGTATAAACAACGAGCGTAATGCTGACGGTGGAGATGATGCATTTCATATCTCTCTTGACGAGTCCGAGACAGAACATGAGAACGGGAATTCCCATTTCCAGTAGATGAGGGAAATAATAAAATACGAAGGTCCAACTGCAAATTTCAAAATTGGCTTGCGCGGTGTTCACGATCAGAGCCATCAAAGCGCCGAGTCCCCAGAACAAAAGAAGATTGTTCAACGCCTTGCTTCTTGTCCATACGGCAAAGGGCAAAACCATTGCGGTGAGGGAACAAAGGTGGAACGGCAAATATTCGATGGGAGAACCCCACATGAGAAGATTGAAGATGATCGCGCCGATTCCTGCAAAGGAAAGAATGCCGAGAACGATGGTCTGAACCTTCGCGGAGAACTGTTTCAAAAGAAAATACAGACCGATGATCAAACCTACACCCAAAATCAAGGATGCGATATGGACGATGCCAAAACTACCCCAAGTCATAAAAAACCTCTTTCTGTCATATTATCATTCAATCGGTCGGAATGTCGAACGATTATTACGTATCATTATATCATAAAATGGATTTTTTGCAATTGTGTTTTTTGTTTTGAGAAGAAATTTTCGGTTGTAGCCAAGCAGAAATATCTTTTTCTGACCGCTTTCGTTAAATTTTCTCAATTTTCGCGTTTGCCGATAGCCATTTTGCAACACCGTCGGCTTCGTTGCTTTCAATGATTGCGGTTGCAATCGTCTTCAGCTCGGGCTCGGCGTTAGCGACGGCATAACACTCGTCGGCAAGCTCAAACATGGATACGTCGTTTTTCCCGTCTCCGAAGCAGACGATCTTATCACATCCGAGCATTTCCTTCAATGCGAGGATCGCGTTGGCTTTCGAGGCGTTTTTCGGATGGATCTCCAGCCACGTGGCGTCATCGTAAATATCGCGGAACAGAACGCAGGCGAAATCGTTTTTAAGCTCGTTGTAAACGGGAAGAAGTTTTTCCTCATCGTCGATGCAAACGACGTGAAAGACCTCTCCCTGATACAGATCTCTTGGATCTGAAACGGGACGGTTGCGGATATCGCCTTTTCTCTGCTCGAGGAAATTACGGATGCCGGGCGTGATCTCGTCCTTGAGATAGGAGAATTTCTCTTTGTCTGCCATGAATGCGTTGACGACGGGGGAAAGCTTTCTTCCGAGCAGTGCATTCAGGATCGTGTCCGTCTCAGAGGATGTAAATATATTGGAGAGCAAGCGTTTCCGGCTATTCGGCTCCAGAATAAACGTTCCGTTGAAAACGATGACGGGAAGGCGAAAGTGTATTTTTTTCGTCAGTTTGCCCGCGGTAGCGTACGATCTCGCGGTGGCGAAGGAGAAAAGCAAGCCCTTTTCGGTCATTGCGTTGATCGTGTCGACAGTCCATTGCGAAATGCTCTGGTCCTTTCGCAAAAGCGTTCCGTCCAAATCGGTTATATATAAGGTTCTGTTTTTCATCGTGTCAGCGCCTCCTTTTCATCTTGTTATCATTATACCACAAAAATCCGTTTCAAACAATAGAAAAAATGAACCGACGAAAATTCGTCGGTTCATGATAACGGAAAAGTTATTTTTTGCGCTTTTTGAAAATGAAGCTTCGGAAGAGGATGACGTTCATGACAAGATAGAATCCAATCAGGATCGCGAACGTCAGAATCGGTTTTTTCGGCGCGAGCGTCGCAAGGATCATGAGTGGGAAGCCGAAAACGATGGCGGGGAAGTTCTGATATACCATATTGTCCGCCGCGGGCGTTTGGAATTCACCGTCGATCTCGCGGAGCAGAATCGTACCCGTGCTTGCCGTGCCCGTGAGCATACCGTACATCATCATGAACTGCTCTTCGCAATACGCGGGGAACAGCACCTTTGCAACGATGCGGTTATAAAAATATGTAACAATGAAACCTGCAAGACCGAGGATGACCATAATGCCCCAGTAATTTTTGAGAATACCGAGACGGATCGCGGCGATTCCCGCAACGACCATGAGGTCGAAGAAGAAATTGCTGATACGCGTCATCAGAAAGTCGTTGATATACTCTCTCTTGGAAATGGAGAATTTGTGCAGGAGCTTCAGCGCCTGCTTGATCAGCATGGCGGAAAGCACGCCGACGAGGAAATTGAAGCCGTAAATAACGGAGCGCATTCCGGGAAGCAATACGCCGAGCCAGAAGATAATGAGATACGTGATCAGATAAGCGATCATGACGAACGCCACTTCGAAGGTGATCTTGTCCATGCTGCCTTGCATGGGGATCTCGTTTTTCGTTTGGATAATGTCCGCCATGAAAAGCTCTTCGTTGCCAGAGGTTGATCTGGAAACGGAGATTTTCTTTTTGCGCTTAAGGATCTGCAAATGAATAACGCCGCCGAAGCTTGCGCAAAGGAATCCGACTGCCGCGATGGTCAGACCGAAGGTTTTGCCGCCGACGAAGCCGTGCTCCAATTCGTAGATATTACCGTAGTTCATTGCTTGTCCCGTGCCCTGACCGAAGCCGAACGCGACGAGGAGACCACTCGCAGGGAAGAAGTCCTTGATCATCATTGCGACGAGAATGGTGATTCCCATGCCGACGAAGCCCTGCAAAAGATAAGTGGAAACGGTGGTCACGCCCGTGTTGAAAATTTCATTTGCGCGTTGCTTCGACAGCTTTCCCTTTGAGCTTTTGAAGGTCGATGCGATCAGACCGAGCGCGAGCGTATGATACGTGATGACCTCGAGTGTCTGATAGCCGCTTTCTGCGAAGAACTTCGTTTCAAACATCGGCGTTTTTGCGACGAGGTCGTAAAAGCCCGCGATCGTGAGCAAAATGGTTCCGCCGAGTACGGAGGTCGGAATCAGTGATTTTTCCAAAAAAGGAATTTTTCTTTTTAACATATTGGCGGCGAGCAAGCTGAGAAGCAGAACTGCAACCAGATTGATCGTTCCCCAAACCTTATAATCCCAAAAATTCTCCATGAGGATCTCCTTTTTCGATATTTTTGAATCGGTTGAAGATATTGACGTATTTCAAAGCGTTGAAACGGGGGCTTCCCTTGAGCTGATAGATCTTTCCGTCAAAATAGATATTGAGCTTGTTCTTTCCGAGAACGGTGACGGCAGAGGTGCTCGCGAAGGGGAAGAGCATTTCGTTTTCTTTGCCCTCGTTGATCGTGATACGGTCGCCGTAAAGAGCGATATCGGCGGTCTTTTCCATGAGGATCTTGTCCTTGTATACGATGACCTCGGATACGCTTGCGCTTTCGCGGTACATCGGCTCCTGCGTATATTTTTCGAGATCGAGATTGCGAACGAAATTCTGCTGATATTCGTACCAGTCGTTGACGAAACGGAAGGGGAAATCGAATCCGACACCCTTCAGCTCCGTTGTCGTTTCATAGGAGATCTTTTTATGACAGCTCATGCATTCGATCTCGTTTCCGTTGGATTCGAAGGTGGAGAGTCCGCAATCGGGGCAAACGTAGATGGCTCTTTCCAGATATTCCGCGCGTTTGTTGTGGAAAAATTCATGATCCGCGTTGGCTTCGTTGACGTAAAGACCTTCCTTGATGACGGCGAAAAGCTCGTCGGTGGTCATCTTCTGATATTCTTCGGGCTCGATCACCTGCGCAACGTATCCGCGCATGGAGCCCTTACGCACAACGTCGCTCCAGCGGGGATGTACGCCGTAGCCGCCTTCGATGCGGTAGATCGCGATGGGGAGTCCGAGCTTTTTTGCAAGGAACGCGATGGTGGGAAGCATGAATTCCGTTTTTCCGCTATATGTACGGTTGCCTTCGGGCGCGAGAGCGATCGTGCCACCCTCTTTTGCCACGCGCAGACAATTTTTGATGGCGCGGATATCGGAGGTCTGTTTTTTGATCGGAATGGGCGCGACGAGATAACGAATCAGAGAAGATACCCAGCCTTTCGAGAAGATATCCTCGGTCGCAAGATAATAGATCGGGCCGTCAAAGGACGCGCCGACGAAAAACTGGTCGAAAGCCGTCTGGTGATTGAAAAGAACCAGATACTGACGTCCGTTCTGTTCCTTGAATTTTTCTGCCTTTACGCCGTATTTCCATGCGGAGTAGGGACCGATCGCGCAAGCGACGATGTTTCTGACAACCTTATGACGAGGCTTCAGCCACGTTTCTTCTTTCTTTTGCTTTTTCTGCTCCGATGCTTTTTCGGATTTTATTTTCTGTTCATTGGCGATAGCCATATTGAGTTACCTCCGATTACATATTTTTGCATATATTTAATATTATACCATAAAAATACACATTTGTCTACTATTTTTAAAATGACTTTTGAAATTTTGTAAAAAAATATAGAGAAACATCGAATTTTATAAATGGAGAACTCCAAATTTGGACATGATGATCATATCAGAGACGATTTCTGCTTTATCCCTATGCTTGTCACGGATATAATATTCCCTATCATCCGATCGGAAGCAAAAAACGCCCCGTCGGGATCACTGCCCGACGAGGCGTTTTGTTACGTTGATGAAACTGTGTATTTCCCACAAGATTTTCCACATACGGTTGAAAAAGTTGTGGGAAATTCCGACTTGTACGGACGGAAAAGCAGTATTCCACTTTTCCACCAAGTTTTCAACAGCAAATACAAGGGATTTCACGAAGAAACGAACATGGTTTTCCACAATTTTGTGAAAAGAAGCTCGCTTGAGTTATCCACACTCCGTTAGTCTTCGATTGCCGCCTTCTGCTTCATGACGGCTGCAAGCTGATCCATGACTTCTTCGGAGAACTTGGGCGTGCGGTCGAAATAGTAGATACCGTTCTGTTCCTGCTCAACGTCATAAAGCTGCGTGTAGCAAAGTCCGCATACCTTGGGTGTGTTGATGAGGGTGTCGGTGAGTCCGACGTAACGCTCGACGTATTCCTCGACGGACTTGGGAGAATTGCCGTAGCCCCAGCTGGTGACGGAGTTTTCCATCTGCGCTGCCCATTTGATGCCGCCGTATTCACTGATGAAGTAGGGCTTGCCGTTATATTTCTGGCGCTTTCCATAGTTTTCGAAGATCTCGGTGTCGGTAATAGATGCGTAGCGTTCGCGATATACCTCGACGTTCTGATTATAGTCGTGAATATCGTAGATATCCGTAACGACGTGGTAGTTACCGCTCGTATCGATGCAGGGACGAACAGGGTCGAT
>JAZRLQ010000085.1:0-8836 GCA_045646925.1 Eubacteriales bacterium | reverse complement strand
TATCATCCAGCACTTGCTTTTCGGTACACGGTTTTTTCGGTATCGTGGTGTTGTCGGTAGGATTGCGGACGATATAACGCTCTCTGACTGCCACGTCCAGGGCTTCGTGAAGCAGCATGTGTACGCCTCGAACCATGCTGTCGGCAAGTGCGTATCCGTGAACGGGATGTGGTTTCGTTCGACCTTCCTTCTTGATCTTGTTGTAGAATTTTTGAATATCTGCCGTTGTGAGTGAGGAGAGTGCCTTATTTCCGATGAAGCGCTTGATCTGATTGTTGATGAGCCTGCGATAACCATCAAGCGTGCTTTCTCTGACGGAGAATATCATATATTCATCCAACCATTTGTCCAGCCATTCGCCGAGTGTCATTCGGCATTCTTCCGTGAGGTCAACGTCACGGTATAGGTCGATCAGCTGATGAAGCTGTTTGAGCGTACTCTTTTGTGTTTTGCCGAACACCGATTTATAGATCCGTGTTCCGTCCTTTTTGTGTCCGATGATGATACGTCCTTCCCATCGTCCGTCGGGACGCTTGCGGATCGTACCTTCACCTTGCGGTCTGCGTTTTGCCATTAATTTATCATTCCTTTCTGTTGAATTCTGTTCAAATCGTTTATTTTTTGACTTTTTAGGATCTTGCACACCAAACATATCACATGTTCGAGACAATATCCAGCGTTTTTTCGAATAGTTATCAATTTGTTATCAAAGTTCCTTTCGGCTTTGATTGAGTGCATCGGCACAGGCTCTTGCCTTTGCTTTTCGCTCCTCGGAGCAAGGAGGAAGAAGGCGGAAGCCAAAGCGATCTTTTTGAATTTCAAAGGAAAGTCCACCGCACTCGTTGTCATCCGTCTGTCGGCAGAGCTCGGGATATTCCTTCGCGTATGCCTTGAGCCTGTTCTTGAGGCTGGTGTTAAAGGTGTTGATGACGAGGATGTCGCTTGCCTCGTCGAAGAAGATTTCCGTAGTTTTATTCGATTTTTTAATTTTTGTTATCATTGAAATAATTCCTTTCTTTTTCTGATTTTCTGTGCGGTGCATACCGCTGAAATATGCCGGTTTTCTTAACGGCAAGGCACGGAACGTATCTATCTTCGTTCCGTGCGTTTGTAATCGTAAAAAGCGGGCAACGCCCGCGCGAAACTGCTCGCCTATCGCAGTTTTTCCTGTATTCAAACAATGCAAAACGGCGAGGTCGATTCGAGCAATTTCCTATAGTATAAAAAAGGGGGTCAGTAACTCATTGCAATACCGTCCCTCTTGGCTTGATTTTCACGGCGTTGTTTCTTGTCGATGCCGTGGTAATCGATCGTATGCTCGGAGCTGTACATGTCCTCGCAACATTCTTCGATTGTCCTTGCGTAATAAAACAGATCGCATACGCCGATGACGATACGCGCATTCAGTCCTTGCTCGATAGAACGTATCGCTTCCTTTGCAGGCTCATAGCCCTGCTTGGCGGCAGAGGAAAGAAATGTTTTGCCAAGTTCAGGATCCTCGTACTCATAATAGAATAAAAGTCCGACTCTCGTCTGAGTCCATGCATCCATTCGCGCGGAACGCTCGAACCATTCCTTTGCTTCCTCGCGCTTACCTTCGTCGAAAAGCATTTTTCCGTAGGTGTATTCTGCTTGGAAACTGCCGTGAGAGGCGGCTCTGACGAGATATTCCTTGGCATCCTCGGGTGACTTGTCCATCAGATATTTTGCGTATTCGTACTCGGCATAGCCGAATCCGGCATCCACAGCCTTGCGAAGATAGCGGAGCTTATCGCTTGGCTTCTCGGTAAATTTTCCGTCGCGGTACGCTTTGTAAACGAGATAGGAGGCAACCTCGATGCCTCCGTCAGCCGCCTTGCGAAGCCACCATTCCGCGTTTTCCATATCGTCCGTTTTTTCAAGATAATATCTGCCGAGGCGGTAGAACAGCATGGGATCGTCACGGAATTCCGCGTGGTAGGAGAGATAATCAAAATCATTTTTCCTGTCTTTCAGCTCCGAATAATCGTAATCGATCTCCCGTTCGGGCTGTTCTGACGGAGAGAGTATCTCCGAGGCACATTTCACGACGGCGTTTCGGATGGATTTGAATTCTTTGTTCTCTTCGATCGGAATTTTTTCGGGCATTTCATCCGTATAGGTTCGGCGAATTTCGCATTGATATCCGTACCAGGAATCGTAAAGCTCGGCGATCTGCGTGTCAGCGCCGAGCATTTTTACGATATCCCCCACGAGAGATTTCGTGTTCTTATCGAGATATCCGTAGACCTTTTTGCCCTTGTGCTTCTTCAGCTTTTCGGAAAGCAACTCCAATTTCATTACGATCTCGGGAGAAAAGCTATGGTTGCCGCTCTTGATTTCCTCAATTAATTGACGGATACGCTGACGGTACTGTTCTTTCAGATCGTCACGTGCCTCCGTCTGCTTTTTGTAAACAGACAAATGCTCTTGCCGAAAGATGTCCGAGGCGAGAGTTTTCTTGATATTGTGAATACCTTCTCTTGAAAGATATGGCTCTCCGGGTCGTGACGACCATGCCATCATGTGTACATGAGGATTGTTCTCCTTATTATGATAGGCGGCAACCCATCGAAAATTGGAGGGCGCTATGCCCATTTCTCTTGCGATATCGTTTCGTCGGGAGCGTAAAAGGTTGAGCCATTGCACGGCAGAATTGTAACCCAAGCGCTCGGCGTCCTCTCGCTTGAGCGAAATGATGAAGCCCCAGACGTTTCCCGTATGATTATCGATATCCGAAGCCACCTTGGAAAGCGAAACGTCCACGCCTTCATCGGAGAAAAGTCCGTGAGATCCGCGACGTTCGCCGATATATTCTGCCATACCGCTTCGCAGAATCTCCACACCCTCGCGCGTTCCGATATATTTTGCGTAGCCTCCGCGCGACTGACCTGTATCGGTTTTGTGTCCGGACTTGTAATACGGTGCTTTAAAAATGAGTTTTGCCATTCACACCTCGTTCAAAAGCGGAAGGAGCCGTTCGTTTCCTTCATCTGACGGACGGCATCTGCTCGCAAGTCATCCATCTCTTCATCGGAATAATTGAGATGATTTTTGAGAAGCTGTGTCAGCATGGCGATCTGAACGCCCAATTTGAATTCGATATTGCGGATTCTTTCTTCGCTGTCACGGATTTTTGCGCCGATGACAGACTCCATTTCAGGCATAAGCATCCTTTCGGTAGGCTCTCTGTCCAGCCATGCGCAATAGAAATCCACGGCATCACGCATGAAATCGTTGCGAGATTTTTTGCCGTATTTCTCGGAGAGATAGTCGCAACGATCCCACTGATCGGCTCTCAGTCCGACACCTTTTGATACTATTGGTTCGTTTGTTTCATTCATGATT
Source organism: Eubacteriales bacterium (assembly GCA_045646925.1). Lineage (GTDB taxonomy): Bacteria > Bacillota > Clostridia > Oscillospirales > CAG-272 > QALR01. Next base: position 5,470 of record JAZRLQ010000085.1, on the reverse strand, counting down.
TTTCCTTTCTGTAGGTTATAAAATGGGTTGTGTTACAAACGCAGACTTCGAAATTCGCGATTTGCGTCGTAACATATTGGGTTTTTCGGGGGATAGCAGACCATGACAGCCATACATTTGTCACTTGTCAGACTTGAATGGTATTTGCACGAGTGCTGCAGCAAACAGCGTAAAACGTCTGCTTACACCGCACGTTTCTTCGCTCGGCGTTGCCGTGCGATGTGGTTTGCCGTGTCAACAAGACATGGCTTTATCCTGCTAAAAAATAAGAGGGCTGAATTAGCCCTCTTAGCGCATGGAATGTGTTTTGCTTCTCGGCACGAAATATTTTCCACAAACCTCGTACCGCTTGGAATCCTTTGAGCGTAATTCCTCAGAGAGATTTTTGTCAAGTGGAAGTACCGCGCGGAGAAAATAATTGCAATAGATATTGTGCGGACTGATCAGCTGCACGCACACATCGTCGAGCAGAATACAGTTACCGTCTATGCAATTACAACACTCCTCACGGATGAGCCGATGAACCTTTCGTGCCTGATTGTAATCTAACTCCACCATAGCCATCACCTCTGCTCGTCAAGCCACTCAAAGAGTCTGTCACGGGGAATGAGAATACGACCCTGAACGATTTTCAGTTTCGGAAAGTCATCTTCACGAACAAGCTCGTATGCGCTTGCGCGAGAGATACCGAGAAGATTTGCTACGTCCATTACGGTGAGAAACATGGGAAGTTCTTCTTTGTTTTTGTAGATCGATTGCTTCACTTGATCGACCTCCTTTCTGTTAAAATAAAAATAGAGTGCTGAGATAATGTCTCAACACTCTTTCATAAAAATTTGTTATTGGTGTGGTAGGTACGCATGGAGATAATCGTAAACGTATTCGGTGAGGTCTCCTTCACGAACATTTTCCGGATCTACTCGAATCAAATCAAATGGTACGAAATTTTCGACCTTTTTGATTTTCGATATAAGTCTGCGTTTTTCCTCATAAAGCAAACTTGCAAGGAGTAAATGGCGCGCTGACTTGATATCGTATTTTGATTTTTCGGGATTGTCAATTTCCGAAAGAAGCATACAGAGAACATGATCATTAACCACGTTTTTGGAAACGATTTTTATGCAGGTCTGATAAACCTCGTTGGCCTCATCGCAAAGGATACGCTTTTCGTCATCGGATGCACTCCTCATCGACACCTGCATAGCCGTTATTTTGGTATGAGCTTCCTTGACTGCCTCTATAATATTCTGCTTTTTGTGGGTATCGTTTGGACCGGCATCTGTCGCGTCCAACTCGAAGAGTTCGGAAATCGGAAGCGTTTGCGTGTGCGCAGCTCTGGCGGGACAAGCCTCCACCAAATCATGAACGAATGACATCGGCGATTGCAGATATGCGGTATTTTTTCCGATGTCCTTGCTCTCATCGCCCACAATATATTTGTAGAACGCAGGAAGGTTTCCTCCGTTTTTCTTTTTGAAGGTTTGTCGATAATGGCGCAAGCGCGCAAGCACCTTTGCGGAATCGGCAGAATATAAGCGTTTTGCTTTATCGATTTCCATTCCCGACATAACGGCAAGAATACAAGTATCGTAATAGATATCCATGGGAGTATAGTCAAATGTATCTGTATCGGCAAAAAGTTCGTCCCACAACAGGCAATTAAGAAACTGGGCAAGATTAACGATTTCACCAATTTTATTTTTTGAGATGATCAGATCGAGCTTTGCCAAATCAGATGGCGTATTTTTGTAATCAGTCTTTCCGACAGGCTCCGCCTTGCAAACGGGAACCTTCAAAATCTCATACGTCCTGACTACGGCACCGATAAGCATTTCATCAGCGGTGACGAGCATGGAGTCAGAGTCATAATCACAACCGTTCAATCTCTGCTGAATATTGTTTTCGATTGCATTCACGCAAATAATGTTGGATGTGAGATTGAAATAACATCTAAGCTCATCGCGATATATATTCTGTACAAGGTAGAGATTGCCCATGGTAATGTGAGGACTTCTGGCACAAAGTAAAACTTGTCCGTTAAGAAAGGCCGGGCTACATACCTGGTAATCATTAAATAAATAAGAGGTTGTCGCTTCATAGCTTTCATCTGTAAGAGCAAGAAGGAATTCGTAAGGGTTGCCGAACAGCACCTCATAGTTACCGCAGACAGGAACTCGACCTTTCTTCAGCCGCCTCTTGAAATACCTTATGGTATCGCTTCGGAAGGATTTATAAAACTCCGTATGCTCAAACAGAGGCGTGCGACAGGTCATATCGAGCACCGTATCACGGCGATATTGAGCAAGATCCGGAATTTCGTTTTGATCAATAATTGCATGGTCTATATCCGTATTGATTTGATAACGTAAATAAACAGATTGATCCAACATGTTCTGTAAATAATTGAAGGACGGCTCAAGAAACTTTTCGATACCGTCGCGATTAATTCCAAGAGTATTAAGAAGCTGATAGTTTGTGTGTGTCATGCGTCCATCCATCAGCGGAGCGTCATGGTCTACCTTGACCACACCAAAGTCGGATGTGTTCTTTCTCTCATACATGGCGTCGAGCCAACGCTTGCATTTTTCCTCGAGAGGCATATCTTTGGGCATAAACTTGAAATATTTGATGCTGCTTTCGGTGATAACCAGCTTGATATCCTCGACGTTGCGAGCAGTCGTATAACCTGCGAGCTGGCTGATCTGCGTGATATCGTTATCATAGAGCCAATCCTGCAGATTTGTGTTGAAAGCACAAGTTTTGAAGAATCGGTTACGCAAAAGCATCATGCCGTGAGCGTCATATCCGTTTTCTGCGAAAACGGAGGCATCGAGAAGTGCCTCGCCGTCCCAGATTACGTTTTCTATCTCGGTTTCTTCTTCCTCTGCAATCAGATCATGATCCTCCGTTTCCTTTACGCAAACGGCGTTTGTCTTGAATCGACTGACCCTGTCGCGTATAATCAAAATGGATTTCTTGGGTAAGCTGATAGTGTTTTCAATACTGCTCAAGGTCAATGCGATATATGCTTGCCAAGAGGCTTGGTCGGAAACGTTATCCGCAGAGAGATCGCAAGAGCTCCACGCCATCATATCCTTATACAAAGGCTCTGCAATAAAGAGACAGCGACCGTCACGGCTTGCACCGGCACTTCGTTTGTATCGAACGTAGTGAATACCATCGATGTCAAAGCCGTGAGTATAGAGGCGTTCGCGGATTTCCTGACAGTTAACATCGGTAGGAATGGGTTTATTGCTACGCTGATACGTGTGTGTTTCATCGTCATACGCGAAATATTTACCGAGCAGATTTGCGGTAATCGGCGTTTCTACGGGAAGATAGTTTGTTCTCTCCTTGTACGATATTTCTATCCCAACCAGCGTGGGTATACCTTGAATGGTGCGGATACAAACGTGATCTGTCATATCCTCGTCAGTCACGCTGTGGCCGTTCAACACGTATCGGTTGCCATAGGATTCATAGACCTTTATTGCACGGTTGAAGGAAAGATTTACAACAGCGCGGCAGAATCTTTTCTTACCTTCAATATAGGGGAAGCCTATAGCCTCTTTGTGTCTTTTATACACTTCTTTCAGTTTCAGAGTGTCCAGGCTCTCATCGAGAACACCTTTGAAGATACCGGAATCGGGTTTGCCGTTCTTTAAGGCTGTAAAGCCTTCCATATTTTTATAGAGTATGCTGCCATCAAGGGATATAATTCGCATACTTTCGTATTTTTTCGTCGCCATTATTAATACCTCCTTCTTTTGAGATGATTTTATTCTATCATGTTTTGCGACTTTTTTAAATGAAATTTATTGAAACATTTTTTAGGAAATCTATAGAAATTCCTTAATAGTATTTTGGGACAAAGGGAGAGGATGCAAAAATTGGCAGGCGGAAAAGTCCTGCCGATTTTTCTGTATATTTTCGCCGAGTTTTTCTTTGATTACAGAGAGGCAATATTTGCGTGTTGCCTCTGCATCCGGAGCATAAAAAATCATTTTTACTTGATGGCGGTGTAAACCGCCCTACCATTTATCCGAAATCACGATTTTGTACACAACCACACAAAAATCTCATTTCTATCATATTTTGCGGCATTTTTAGTGGTTTTTCAAGGCTTTTTGGCGTTTTTTAAACCTTTTTACGGAATGCCGAAAAAGAGAACTGTAAATTTTGTGCTTGAAAATGTGATTCTGTGCTTGAAGTTTTTTTAAGTTTTCAGATTCATCCATGTGAAAAAGTTCGGGTATTTCGCACCTGGAGCTTTTTCGTTCATCACACAATAATATTTTTGGACAAAGGGAGAGAATGTAAAAATCGGCAGGTGGAAAAGTCCTGCCGATTTTTCTGTATATTTTCTCAGAGTTTTTCTTTGATTACAGAGAGGCAATATTTGCGTGTTGCCTCTGCATCCGGAGCATAAAATTTCATTTTTACTTGGTGACGGTGTAAACCGCCCTACCATTTATCCGAAATCACAGTTTTGCACAAAACCGTACAAAAGTCCCATTCGCGGCATCTTTCGGGGGATTTTCGATGTTTTTTTAGATTTTTTTGTTCTTTTCGAACCTTTTTACGGAATGCTGAAAAAGAGAACTGTAAATTTGGAACTGAAAAATGTGATTCTGTGCTTGAGGTTTTTCTAAAGGTTTGCAGATTCAGCTATGTGAAAAAGTCCGTGTATTTCGTACTCGGACTTTTTTCGTTCATTTTATTCTTCGTCACACAAGGGAAGAAGGAAGGATTCTGCCATCAGCCGTACTCCGAGTCGGAATCCGTAGGAGAATGCATCCCGCTCGTTCACGCTATACATTTCATTCATGGTTTCTTCGTATTTTTCAAGCGTTTCCTTCTGCTTGTCCGTTAATGCTTCGCTCAATTCCTCACGGTTTTGATTGAGCAATTTTAATAGCTCCGCAAATCGGTTGTCACCGCGCGAACATTGTTCAAACGGAGCAATATTGCCGTACCATAGTTCGTCAAGTATTTTCATCGAAACCTCCGCACATAGAAAAGGTGACCGTATCTCCGAGTTCTTCCTTGGCAATACAGTCACCGTTCTTTTTCATTTTTTCTACAGCGATCAAGGTCTGACGGACAATTTCAAGCTCGCGGAACGTATGCGGATCCGCTACAAATTCATCTCGTCGAGCAAATATCTGCTTGACTACCTCGCCCATAACGCTGTACTTGTCCCCGTAGAATAATTCTTCAATCGTAATCTTTGCCATATGTGTTACCTCCTTGGCTTTTGGTAACACACAATATACCACAGAAGGCGGTGGAAGTCCAGCTAAGGGCTGAAGAGTTATCAATTAAGTAACATATTTCTGACTCTCCATCCACATATACTCCGAAATGCGTTCCCAGTTATCACGGATCTGTTTCTATACGTCTATTTTTTGATATTTCAAGGCTTTTACCCTAATGCGTTCGGGAAGCGCTTGTTCCGGCAGACGGTTGA
>JAZRLQ010000084.1:0-43573 GCA_045646925.1 Eubacteriales bacterium | reverse complement strand
TTACGGAGGTAATTTTTTATGAAAAAGCATCATCCTTCGCGCCGCAAACCGAAAAAAGAGCTCGGCTTTTCCGCCGCCGTTCTTTCGGGAGCCGCCTTCTCCACGGTTCTCGGCATGGCTTTGCTTGCGCTCGCGTGCATTCCCGCGCTTTCGCTCTCCGACCCGCTCCGCTTCGTCCCCGTCTTTGCGCTCGTCTGTCTTTTCGTTTCCGCGGCGGCAGGCGCTCATCTTTCCGCGCGTCTGCATGGGAAAAGCGGACTTCTCTGCGGGCTTCTGTCCGCACTGACACTGATCCTACTCCTCGTCGTGCTCGCCTGCGTTCTTTCACTGAAAATAAAAACGTCTCTGTTCGTGATCTGCGCGCCCGCGCTTCTTCTCGTTTCCGCGATAGCGGGCGTGTGCGGCGTTTCCGCCTCCGAGCCGAAAATGCCTCGGCACAAGCCCCTCAAGCACCGCTGAAAAAAAGCCTCCTTTGCATTCGGCAAAGGAGGCTTTGCTTTATTTTGCTTTGAGAATGATCGCGGTCTGCGAAGGCAAAACGAGATCGATATGCGAAACGCCGTTTTCGGTCACGGGTTTGCAGAGCGCATGGCAATAACGTCCGAAGCCACCGTATTTTTCATCATCCGAGGACAGAACGAGCTCGTATTCGGACTCGTCGGGAATCGGAACGGATATCTTCGTATACGTGTTCAGAGGATGGAAATTGAGCGCGAAGAGATAGCCGTTTCGACAGAACGCGAGAAGCTTCTTCGTTTCGTCGTAATACGTCTGATCGGGGATAAACTGCTCGTAGATACCGGAAGATTTGAGAAGGTTCACCATATCTCTGTCGAAATCGCCGAGGCGCTTATATTTGAGGAAGGGATTGTCCTGCAAGCTCCACTGACGTCTGCAATATTTGTAGCTGAGCCCGTTATCCTCGCGCGGAAAATCGATCCATTCGGGATGGCCGAATTCGTTGCCCATGAAATTCAGATAGCCCTCGCCGCCGGCGGCAGCCGTGAGAAGCTTCGTCATTTTGTGCATGGCGACGGCTCTGTCGATCGTTCGGTTGTGTATCTCCGCGGACATATCGGTATACATTCCCTTTTCAGCGAGACGGAAGATCATCGTCTGATCACCGACGAGAGCCTGATCGTGGCTCTCCACGTAAGCGATCGTCTTTTCACCCTTGCGGCGCAGGATCATTTCAAACCACATCTTGCCGACGTCCCATTTGAACGGATCCTTCTGCGCTGCCATACGGATCCAGAGATCGGGAAGTCCCATACCGAGTCGGTAATCGAAGCCGATGCCGCCTTCTTCGATCGGCAGACACATACCGGGCATACCCGACATATCCTCTGCGACGGTGATCGCGTTCGGCTTGATCTCGCGGATCATCTCGTTTGCGAGCTGAAGATAGGTGATCGCCTCTTCGTGCGTATTTTCGGAGAAGTACTTTTCGGGAGAATCGAAGCTGACGCCAAGACCGTGATCGTGATAGATCATCGATGTGATTCCGTCGAAGCGGAAGCCGTCGAAATGATACTCCGTCAGCCAATATTTCAAATTCGAAAGAAGGAATCGAAGCACGCCGTCTCTGCCGTAATCGAAACATTTCGTGTCCCACGCAGGATGCTCGCCCTTCATACCGTCGTAGAAGAACTGCCATACGGTTCCGTCGAACATATTGATGCCTTCGGCGTGGTTCTTCACGGCGTGGGAATGCACGAGATCGAGCAGAACGCGGATGCCCATACTGTGCGCGGTATTGATCAGCTCACGCAGATCGTTCGGCGTACCGAATCGGGAAGAGGGCGCGAAGAAATTGGACACCTGATAGCCGAAGCTTCCGTAATACGGATGCTCCATGACCGCCATCAGCTGAAGCGTATTGTAGCCCGCCTTTTTGATACGGGGCAGGATCTTTTCTGTGAATTCGCGATAGGAGGAAACCTTCTCGTCCTCCTGCGCCATCCCCGTGTGCGCTTCGTAAATGAAAAGCGTGTCCTCGCCCTTGAAGTCGGCGTCCGTCCAGACGAATTTCTTTTCGTCGCAGATGGTCGCGCACCATACGAACGTATCGGGATTCTGCGTTGCGTAGCGCGTGAAGATCGGAAGTCTTTCTTTTCTGTCGTAGAAGGTATCCACGACCGTTTTCACGTTACATCCATCCCACAGCGCATCCTCGCCCGGAAGAAAGATCTCCCACGTTCCGTCGCCGAGGCGCTTGAGCGGATGGCTCGTCTTGTTCCAATCATTGAAATCGCCTTCCAGATAGAGCTGGCAGGCGGAAGGCGCCCATTCGCGATAATACCAACCGCCGTCTGCGCGGTGAATGCCGTAATATTCGTGCATATCGGCGATGGACGACAGCTTTTCGCCGTCAGACACGAGCCATTCTCTCGTCTGACGATACAAAGCCATACGGCGATCAATGTAAGATTGGTACGGATATAAATAAGGATTCAATTCCAAAACCTTGTACATTTCTTTTTCCTTTCCGAAAGCTTCAGCGGGTTTCTTTCATCATTAATACTATTATTATAATTATACATCATCTGGGAGGCAAATGTCTACCCAAAAATCGCATTTTTTTATTTTCCCCGAATCTTTTTTATCCAACGCGTAATTTCTGCGGATCGGCATATTTTGTCCGAGCTCTTCATAAATATAAAGCGTAACCTCCATCAAACGAAAATCCATCGATCCATCTTCAGAAATCATGCAACGATCAGAATACGGAACAAAAAAGAATCCCCCATCTCTCTCCCAATACGTCGACCGTTTTCTCTGCCGCCCCGTTTTCGGGATGCCTTTCTTTTTCGCGGTTCTGTCGATCGTCTTTTTTCTCTCGTTCGGCGGGATCGGAAAGGCGCTGGAGCGTATTTTGTACGCGGTTCTGTCGCAATGGGGAGACATAGCCTCGCTCGCCCTTACGCGCCTCGGCGCGTCAGAGCTTGCCGTCCGATATCTGATCGACGGCATATACGAGGCGTTCGCATCCGCCGCCGCGTTTCTTCCGCAAACGGTCATCTTTTTTCTTCTCATACGGGCGCTTGACGATTGCGGTTATCTGTCGCGCGCGGTATTCGTAACGGATCGATTTTTCCGCGCTTTCGGTCTTTCCGGAAAAGCCGTTCTGCCTCTGATACTCGGATACGGCTGCGCCGTGTCCTCGGTCTGCGTATGCGATTGCGATTCCGAAGAAAACGTCGTTTTGCGCGCGTTGCCGTTCGTGCCTTGCAACGCGAGACTACCCGTCCTTCTGTTTCTGGCGGATTCGTTTTTCCCCGACGGAAAGATCCTTTTTTCCCTCTTCATCCTCTCTCTGTCGCTCGCGCTCGTTTTTCTGGCTCTCGTCACCGCCCCTCGTCATAAATGCGCCGCGCCGCCTCTCGTCCTTTCTTTGCCGGAGTACCGCCTTCCGAATCCGCGCCGTCTGATTTCCGAGATCACGGAAAAGAGCCGCGAATACATCGTCCGAGCTGGAATTGCCGTTTTGCTTTCCGCTTCGATCTTTTCCCTGCTCGCCATGATGACGCCGTCCCTATGTCCGACGGAGAATGCGGCAGAGAGCATTCTGTATCTCGCGGCGGAGAAGATTGCCGTGATCTTTCGTCCACTCGGGTTTGGCAGAGGAGAAATGGCGGCGGCGTTGATCTTCGGCTTTTTTGCAAAGGAAAATATGATCGGCGTCTTCCGTCTGCTGACGAAAAACGATCTTTCCACCCTTGTCACACCCGCCGGCGCCGTCTCGTTTACCGCATTTTCCATGTTTTACGCGCCGTGCGCGCCGCTGCTGCTCACGATCACGCGTAAAGGAAAATCAAGACAGGCGCGCAAGCTCCTTTTCCGCACCTTCGCCGTGGCGTACACGCTTTCTTTAATTTTGCACGCGTTATTCCTCGTTGTTTGGAAAAATTGTTAAAATTACACAATGCGCTATCTATTGTTTCAGTAATATTCGTAATTTTTTCTATTTTCTTTTAAAATCACCTTGACAATTCATTATTTTGTGTTATAATATTTGCGTATCTGAACAGTGTTAATTTTTTTGAAAGTTGTGATCCCGTGCATTCCGAACTTGATATTCTTCTTGAAAACGTGAGAAGCGGCAAGCCGTTCTCCTTCGAGGCGATCTACGCGCTCTACGTACCTCTGATCGATAGCATGACGAAAAGCTTCTGCAATCGTTACGGTATTTCCGAGTCGGAGATCGACGACGTGAGACAAGAAGCAACGATCGCTCTCTATCATGCTTCTCTCACATACGAACCCGATCAGGACGTCACGTTCGGCGCTTATGCGAAGGTCTGCATTCGGAACAAGATACTTTCATACGTACGCTGTTTTCTTGAAAACGATATTCCGGTATCTCTCGAGGAGAGAGAAAATGATTGGGATGAGCCCGATTTTGATACCCCGGAACAACTCATCATCAGTAAAGAATCTCTTTGCCATCTGAATCGAAGAATCGACGAGGCACTGACGGATTTCGAAAAATCCGTATTCGCTCTCTACATCGGTGATATGTCCTATACGGATATGGCGGACACACTCGCCAAACCGAAAAAATCCATCGACAACGCCCTTCACAGAATCAAAGCAAAGTTACGGAAACTTATATAAACGGCAAAAACCGTTCATGGTATCAGAAAATCATTGCTGTATTTTCCCTTCGGGGATCAATATAGAAAGCAAATTTAATCCGTTAAGTTTGTTTTGTTTATGCCCAAATAGCTTAATCACAGAGCGTTGTTTTCAAAGGTGTCGGTCGGAATCCGGCTTAGGGCGAAAATTTTTAACCTATTTATCAAAGCGAGGTAAACACAAATGTATCAGGACAAGACATTGGTATGCAAGGATTGCGGCAACGAATTCGTATTCACCGCAGGCGAACAGGAATTCTACGCAGAAAAAGGTTTTCAGCACGAACCCCTGAGATGCAAATCCTGCCGTGCCGCTAAGAAGAATTCCGGCAAGCCCGCAAGAGAACTTTTCTCCACCACTTGCGCTCGTTGCGGCAAGGAAGCTAAAGTTCCTTTCCAGCCCAGCAATGACAGACCTGTTTATTGCAGCGACTGCTATGCTGAAATGAAACAACAGTAATATAGTTCACAACGACTATTTCCCCTTTCGGTCTTCCGAAAGGGGTTTGTTTTTTATGCGCGCGCAACGTCAAAATTCACAAAAATTTCAATCCAAATATATTGACACCGCTATTTTCCCATGATATACTGTTATAAAAGTGTGTTTTGTTTCATAATGATATAAAAACAAACGCGCGATCTTCCCCTATCATATCTATGGAAAGGACCCTTCAGCCGCACATGAAAACGAAAACCATCCTCATGGAAAAAATCAAGGAATCCGTGGCTTCCGTTTTGCCCGTATCCCTGATCATCATTCTGCTATCCTTCACGATATGTCCGTTGCCAAACGCCATATTCATATCCTTCATATTCTCGGTCTTCATGATGATCTTCGGAATGGGACTGTTCACGCTCGGCGTTGATATGTCCATGATGCCGATGGGTGAGCACGTCGGCGCAACCATGACGAAATCGAAAAAAATCTTCATCGTCGCGCTGGTCTCCTTTGCCATCGGTACGTTGATCACAGCTTCCGAGCCGGACCTTACCGTGCTTGCGAACAAGGTCCCCGCCATCAACGCACAAGTGTTCATCTGGACGGTCGCGCTCGGTGTCGGCATATTTCTCGTGCTTGCGGTCCTCCGTATCGTCTTTGCAATCAAGCTTCGCTATATGCTCTTCATCTCCTACGGTCTGATCTTCCTGCTCGCCGCATTCGTATCCCCCTCGTTTCTCGCGATCTCCTTTGACGCGGGCGGCGTTACCACAGGCCCTCTGACCGTTCCCTTCATCATGGCAATGGGTGTCGGTATCTCCTCCATCACGGCGGACGAATCCGGCGACAGCTTCGGTCTGATGGCACTCTGCTCGGCGGGCCCCATCATCGCGATCCTCATTCTCGGTCTCGTTTATAACGTAGACAGCGGCTCCTACGTTAAGGATGAGCTGATCAATTTCGTCAACTCGCAGGAATTCGGAATGGAATTCCTTTCTATGCTCCCTCACCTCATGCTTGAGGTCGCAATGGGTCTGTTCCCCGTCGTTATCTTCTTCTTCCTCTACCAGCTCGTCGCAGGCAGAGTTCCGAAGGATCAGATCCCCCGTCTGCTGATCGGCGTTACCTATACCTACGTCGGTATCGTATTCTTCCTGACGGGCGCCAATATGGGCTTTCTCCCCGTCGGTCAGTACATCGGCGAATCCATCGCTTCCTCGTCTCTCAAATGGCTTCTGATCCCCATCGGTATGCTCCTCGGCTACTTCATCGTCCTCGCCGAGCCCGCCGTCCACGTCCTCGAAAAGCAGGTAGAGGAGGTAACCGCGGGAAGTATTTCCAAAAAAATGCTTTCCTTTGCGATGTCCATCGCCGTTGCGATCGCAGTCGGCATCGCAATGCTCCGCGCACTGACGGGAATCTCTGTCTTGTGGTTCGTCGGCGCCGGTTATACGCTCGCGCTCCTTCTCTCCTTTGTCGTTCCCGATATCTTCACTTCCATCGCGTTTGACTCCGGCGGCGTTGCCTCCGGCGCGATGACGTCCACCTTCCTTATGCCTCTCGCTCTCGGCGCTACGTACGCGATCGGCGGAAACATCATGACGGATGCTTTCGGCGTGATCGCCATGGTCGCTCTTTTGCCTCCGATCACCGTACAGATCCTCGGTCTCATCTATCAGATCAAGCTGAAGCTGAACGACGAAGTGATCGTTCCCGAAGAAGATTCCACCGACGTCATCGAATTGGATCCCGTTTACGCCAATATTGTCGATCTTCCCGAGCATCTGACGGTCGAAATGCCCATTTACAAGGATCCCGAGCCCGAAGAGGAATATCCCGACATCATCGAATTCCCGATGTCATTCTAAATCCGTTTTCATCGCATACGCGATACGAGGTGTTATATGCAAAATTTATACTGGTTTATTATAATATCCAAACGCGCGGATGCCGAAGCCGTGATCGAATTGTATCACGAGCTTGAGGTTCCCCGTGTTTACAGTTGTCTTGCCAACGGTACGGCAAAATCCCAGCTTCTCGATATGCTCGGGCTGGAATTCTGCGAAAAAACCGTTCATCAGGCAGTCGTTACACATAACAAATTACACGAATTGATCGCTGCATTGGAATGGCGGCTCCACATTGACCTTCCCGGCCAGGGAATCGCGCTTGCCATTCCGCTTGCAAGCATCTCAACAAAACAATCGCTCGACTTTTTTGCGGGCGGTCACGCGGAGGACGAAATGAAAGAAAAAACACAATCCAATCCTCGTCAGATGGAGCTGATCATCGCCATCTGCAATAAAGGACACACCGAAGACGTCATGGAATGCGCAAGAGGCGCAGGCGCAGGCGGCGGTACGGTACTGCACGCAAAGGGTACCGCAGGCTCCGAATACGCGGAAAAATTCTTCGGACTTTCTTTGGTAGACGAAAAAGAGATCATCTATATCGTTTCCAAAAAGGATACGAGAAATGCGATCATGCAGGCAATCACCGACGGTGCAGGCCCCGGAACGAAAGCGCACGCACTCGTTTTTTCTCTTCCCGTTACCGATACGGCGGGCTTCCGTTTCTACGACGACACTGCTCCCGTTCACGCGAAAAACGACTTCGTAAGCTAAATAAGGCTACAGAAAACGGCGCGATGCTCCCAACGGAGTATCGCGCCGTCTTTGTTTTCCCGAGCGCCGTCTCACCAACGGCAACAAAAGAAAGGGGCATACGGAAAAACTCCGTATGCCCCTGATAAAACAAAAAGCCTTGACGTTCGTCAAGACTTAAATATAAACGCAAGCGCCCTCAAAGAGTGATTTTGGAAGAATAAGCGAGGCGACTTACTTGCGGAAGAAAAAGTGGTGAAGATGAGTGGACTCGAACCACCGACCCCCTGCATGTCAAGCAGATACTCTAACCAGCTGAGCTACACCTTCAAATAGCGGTCTTCAATTCACAACCGCGAGAAAGAGTATATCACATAATTTCCCTTTTGTCAATACCTTTTTGAAAAGTTTTTTGATTTTTTTGAAAATATTTTTTCACATAAAAAATCGTGTTTCCGTCCCGTCGTTGATCGGATAAGAAAACAAAGTGTATTTTTCGTTTTTATACTTTTATCCAATTGAATCCATATTGATGTTATATGACTCAAAAAAATTTTGAAAATTTTTGAAAAATTTTTCATTTACCTATTGCAAAATCAAAAAAGGTGTGCTATAATAGTTTTCGTTGAGTCGTAAGGCCCGTTGGTCAAGCGGCTAAGACATCGCCCTCTCACGGCGAAAACAGGGGTTCGATTCCCCTACGGGTCACCAAGAAAAAAAGAAGCAGACACATCGTGTCTGCTTCTTTTTTTACTTTCATAAAGCGATCCCTCGCGGAGAGCGCGTTCAGCGGACGTCATTTCCGAATTTTTCCGCTATCACCTCATCCACAGTGTCAATGACTGTCTGCGCCCATACGCGACAAAACTCCTCCGTTTCCGCTTCCGCCATCAGACGAATCACGGATTCCGTTCCCGAAGGGCGAAGAAGTATCCGTCCATGATCGGAAAGCGCGCGGTTTGCCCGCTCCCACGCCGCCTTCACACGAGGATCATCCATCACAGCGCTTTTATCTGCCACGTGGAAATTATGTAAGATCTGCGGATAAAAACGGAATTTCTCCGCAAGCGCACTCGCTTTCCTTTTCCGCGCGAGCATGACCTCCATGATCTTCAAACTCGTCAGAATGCCGTCGCCCGTGGACGCATACTTTGAAAAAATGATATGTCCAGACTGTTCGCCTCCGAGCTTGCAGGCGTTCTCGCGCATAGCGTCACAGACGCATTTATCCCCAACCGCCGTCTTGATACAGAAGATACCGATCTCCGCCAAGGATTTGAAAAGACCGTAATTGGACATGACCGTCGCCGCGACGGTGTTGCCCGAAAGCTCTCCCGTCTCCTTCATATATTCCGCGCAGATATAGAGGATATGATCTCCCGTCAGAACGTTTCCCTTTTCATCCACGCAAAAGCAACGGTCGCCATCGCCGTCGTAAGCAAATCCGATATCGAGCCCCTTTTCAAGAACCGTTTGACGAAGCCCCTCAATATGCGTGGAGCCGCCGTCCAGATTGATATTGAGTCCGTCAGGCTTATCGTTTATGACGGTAACGGATGCGCCGAGCGCCTCAAATACCGTTTTGGCAATCGTCCACGTGCTTCCGTTTGCGCAATCCAAGCCGATCTTTACGCCACGGAACGAAAATTTCCCGAGCAAGATCAGATAACCGATATAGCGGTTTCTCCCCTCGACGTAATCGACGACACGTCCGATATTTTCTCTTTTCGCATACGGCAATGCGGGGATCACTCCGTCGAGATATTGCTCCACAAGCGCCGTTACCTCGTCTTCTGCCTTTTCGCCGTCGGCGTTGATCAGCTTAATGCCGTTATCATAATACGGATTGTGACTCGCGGAAATCATAATACCGCAATCGAAGCCCTCCGCTCTCACCGTATACGCAACGGATGGCGTTGTCGTAACGTGTAGAAGATAGACGTCCGCACCCGACGCCGTAAGACCGCTGACGAGCGCGTATTCCAGCATATAGCAGGAACGGCGCGTATCCTTTCCAATGACGGCGCGGACCTTCCCCTCTTTATTTTTCTGACCGTAATAAACACCGAGAAAGCGCCCGATCGCAAACGCTTGCTCCGCTCTCAAACCCTCGTTGGCTTCTCCGCGGAAGCCGTCTGTTCCGAAATATTTTCCCATATGACTCCTTTCCCGACTCATTGCCGACCGCTTATCGTTTCGTCCGTTCTGACGACGTGTTCGCGCGGTACCTCTCCACGCACGGAAACGAGCGGATATACGACGGCGCGTTTTCCGATCACGCAACCGGGATTCAACACCGCGTGGCAACCGATTTCGGCAAAATCGCCGATCATGGCACCGCACTTCTTTCTTCCCGTTTCCAACGAACCTGCGGAAAGACGGATCACGACGGGCGCTTTGTCAAGACGAACGTTGGAGGTGATCGCTCCCGCTCCCATATGCGAGTGGTATCCGAGAATGCTGTCGCCCACGTAATTGAAATGCGGCGCCTGCGCGCCGTCAAAAAGAATCGAATTCTTGATCTCCGTCGAATTGCCGACCACGGCGTCCTCACCAATCAGAGCGGCGCCTCGGATGAACGCCCCGTGTCTGATCTCGGCGCGCGCACCGACGATACAAGGCGGCATAAGCAAAGCCGTCGGCGCGATCCGCGCGCTCTCGTGAGCAAACACCCCCATCGAAAGCTCTCTGTATTCCGAAGAAAGCGTTTTCTGCTTTTCCGCGATCCACGCACAAAGCCCATCGAGCGCTTCCCACGGATAACGGAATCCGGACAGATATTCTCCCGCCAAGCTGCGCGAAAGATCAAAAAGAGATATCGTATCCATAATCTCAACCATGCCTTTCTCATTTTTTAAAAATATATTGCAAATTTGTCTTTTCATTTCCGACGGCTTGTGATAAAATAAGAGCAAACGTCAAAAAGATTGGAGCTTCCGCCATGAATATCCGAAAAGCCGATATCTGCGATCTCACGCAGATCATTTCTATTTATGCATATGCGCGCGAAATTATGCGTACAACGGGAAACGAAACGCAATGGAAAAGCACGTATCCGACAAACGAGATCATCGTATCCGACATCGAAAACGGATATCTTCATCTTCTCGAAGACGAGGACGGCGTACAAGGCGTTTTTGCGTTTCTGCCCGACGGAGATCCCGTCTACGACCGCATCGACGGCGCATGGATCAACGACAAGCCTCACGCCGCCGTTCACCGTGTGGCAAGCGCGGGAAAGAAAAGGGGCATTCTCCCCCTCTGTATGAGCTACTGCTTTTCTCTTTCCGACAACGTGAAGATCGACACGCACGAAAACAATAAGATCATGCAACACCAGCTCGAAAAGCTCGGCTTCGTCCGTTGCGGCACGGTCACGCTCGAAAACGGAGAAACGCGCATTGCATATCAACGCGACAAAAATGCATAAAGAAAGCGCCGCCAAAGCAAATGCTTTGACGGCGTTCGTTTTTTATACGATATTCAGTTCAGCAAAGGATGATTTCGCGTACGTCGCCCTCGTAGCTTCCGCGCGTTGCGATCTGCGGTTTCCCCGCGAAGGTATCCTCGAGATTGCGGTGAACGTGACCCGTGATGATCGCTTTGATCAAGGGCTCTGCGCTGATATATTCGATCGCGCGCTTCGTTGCCTCGTCGGGCGTCTGCTGAAGTCTGCGATCTTCGGGATAACCCGCGAGCAATTCCTCGGGCGCGCCCGTCAGATAAGCGCAGGGATTGTTCTCCATAATCGCCTCCGCGAACGCCTTCGTGTAGAAGGGGACGTGCATGGCAAGCACGATCGGATATCCCTTCGCGACCTCCGCGCGAAGCATTTCCGTCTGCGCATCGGAGATCAGATAGTACGAGTCGTCCAGCGTCACGAAGTTCACCCCGTCGATCACGCGGGAATCGAAATACAGATTGCTTGCGATATGGGGCGCGATCTCCTTCATCTTCTCCCATTTATACGCATAGTCCTCTTTGGCGCGGCCGACCCAGTGACAGAAATCGTGGTTGCCCGCCGCGTACATATAATCGAGATCCGCGAAATAGCGGTCAATGAAATCAAAATTGCCCTTGGACAAAAAGTCGATCATATCGCCCGTATGAAGAATCGGGATATTCTCCTTTTTCGCGTAATCGATCGCCTGCAGAAAATAATCCTCCGCGCAATTTTCGTAGTCAACGTTGAAGACCTCTTCTCTTCTCCGTCTGCCCGAAGGATCGTCACGCGTGATATGCGTATCGGTGATCTGCAGAAAACGGACCGGCTTCGCAAGTCCGATCGGAAGCCTCGTTTGAATGATATTGATTTTTTTCATGCCGTAATCTCCTTTGGCTATTGCTATTATCGTTTTCATTATATACCGCGGGACGAAAAAAGTCAAGTTTTGCATATTGAATCGGCGTTCAAGGTATGATATAATAGTCGTAGCCCGAAAAATAACCGCAAACTGAAACAAGGATAACCACTATGACAAACGATCAAAAGAATCTCGATATAGCAAAAAAGCTCGCGCAAGAAGTACGCGCGCACGGCGGAACCGCTTATTACGTCGGCGGCTACGTTCGCGACAAGCTTCTGCATATCGAAAACAAGGATATTGACATCGAGGTACACGGTCTTGCCGCCGACGAGCTTGCCTCGATTCTGGATACACTCGGAGAACGCCTTTCCTTCGGAGAAAGCTTCGGCATTTTTTCGCTGAAGGGCTATGGGATCGACATCGCCATGCCGCGAAAGGAGCGCGCGGTCGGGACGGGACACCGTGATTTCGAGACGTTCACCGATCCCTTCATCGGAACGTACGAGGCGGCAAAAAGACGCGATTTCACGATCGGCGCATTGATGATGGACGTACTGACAGAGGAAGTGACGGACCATTTCGACGGTGTCGAGGACCTCAAGCACGGAATCCTCCGACACGTCTGCTCGGAGACCTTCACGGAAGATCCTCTGCGCGTGCTTCGTCTCGCGCAATTTGCCGCACGATTTGAATTTACACCCGCCGAAGAAACCGTCGCGCTTTGCCGCACGATGAACCTCTCGGCGTTGTCACGCGAACGCGTATGGGAAGAGCTTCGCAAAGCCATGCTGAAGGCAAAAAAGCCATCCGTGTTTTTCAAAGTTCTCCGAAGAACAAATCAGCTCGGCTTCTGGTTTCCCGAGGTAGAGGCGCTGATCGGAATTGAACAAAATTCAGTCCATCACGCAGAGGGAGACGTTTTCAATCACACGATGATGGTGCTGGACGAAGCGGCGAAATACCGCGACGACACATCCGATCCTTTCGGATTCATGCTGACCGCCCTCTGCCACGATTTCGGAAAGGCGATCTGTACGAAGACGATCAAGGGCAAACTCTGCTCTCACGGACACGAAACCTTCGGACTTCCGCTAGTCGAGAAATTTTTGCGCCGTATCACGAGTGAAACGAAAACCATCGCGTACGCACTGAATCTGACCGAGCATCATATGCGCCCGAACGCCATCGCCGCCTTCGGCTCCTCCGTCAAGGCAACCAACAAAATGTACGATAGCGTCTGCGCGCCGAAGGATCTCTTTTATTTCGCAAAATCCGATCATTTCGGAAGGATCTGCTCCCCCGAATCCGTCTTCCACGAAGATTTTCTTCTGAAACGTCTCTGCATCTACGAGCAGACCATGGCGCAGCCGTACGTCATGGGCAGAGATCTGCTCGAAGCGGGACTTTCCGCAGGCCCGCACTTCTCGCAGCTGCTGGCGCACGCGCACAAGCTCCGCCTCTCCGGCGTGAAAAAAGAAGAAGCGCTGAAGCAAACGCTCGCCTACGCAAAGGAGCTGCAAAAGCCAAACAAACGCAAATAATTTTTCCCCGAAAGGACCTCTCATGAACAAAAAAAGATTGCTTTCCTTTATTCTCGCGGTGTTGATTACCGCTTCACTCCTTGCCTCCTGCGGTGGAGACGGTCAAAAAAACACCTCTTCAAGCACCGCCACGGGCCAACAACAACAGCCCGTCAATACCCAAACCAACTTTGCCGAACGTCTGCAGACCGCTTTGCATAACGCTACAGGCACTGCCGTCGATTTCGAGGTGCGCGAAAAACATAAATACTCCGAGGTCTCCTCTATGGAAAAGGCTCTTTTCGCGAAATGGATATCCGATTTTTCCAATGCGGATAATCCGCAATTCTATTATTCCATGCAGAGAAACCCTGCGGCGACGGAGCCCGAGATCCTTCTGTTTTACGATCGGGGCGTTTTTTACGTCAAGGACAGCTCCTCGAAATACCGTCAGCTCGCCTCTCTCCCGCAGGCAACGGGAAAAATTCCCTTCGACGGGATCACCGCGTTGCTCGGAGATGACGTTACTGACGATTTCCGCGATGCGATCCTCACCGAAAACGAGGACGGAACCGTCACGGCAAAGATCGGCATTCCTCTCAGCGCGTCGGGAGAGCCGTTTGCGGAGTATCTGCAGCTTTTCGGCATCGAAGCGAGCGGATATGCGTACGGCATGGACGGCGATCCGTGCGAGGTCTTTCTCACCATGTGCATGAAGGATGACTCTTTGCTTTGGTATTCCATCGAAACCATTATGGCGGGAACCGATCGATACGGCGAGACATATCCCGTTTTCTATTCCGTGAAGGCGGATTGCCGCGCGGTCGGAGACGAGCTCTCCGCCATTCTTCCCGACGAAGAAGCGCGCGCGGGCTATACCGAAGCGGAACCGGAGATTTCCGAGATCAACGCGGAAGAGTTTTTGAAGCGCTTTGAACGATCCGGCGAAAAATCCGACGCGGCAGTCTATACGGAAATGATCACGAATTCCACCGCAACCTACGACTTTTTGGAAGGTTATTGGGTAAAGATCCCGATTCTGACCGTCACGGCAATCGATCTTTCCAAGCCGAGAGCGCCGAAGGTCTCCATCACGGAAAGCCGCCTCGACGCCATGGGAATGCAGCATACGAAGGAAATGTACTACACGGACGATACGTACTATTATTCCGAGGACGGAACGCGATTCTCCGTACCTTATCCCGCAGAAGAATATCTCGCAAACGTCGAAGCATCTGCCGCAGAAAAGGAAGCGGCGGGGATCACGAGCTTCTTTTTGACCGCCGAAATGCTGAAAACCGCCGTCTTCACGGTAAATCCCGATCAATCCGTCAGTGCCGTCATGGAATTCGACGGAACGGAGCAGGAAAAAAATATTTTCCACCACATCTATTCCGTCTATAACGACGACCTCACGGAATTCAACGGCGTTCTTCACTCCGCGAAGCTCTCCGTGACGCTCGACCGCTTCAATTATCTTCGCAGCTACACGCTCACCGTCACCGCCTCCATCGAGTCGAACGGCACGAAAGCGCTGGCAACGTACGACATTCAGTATCATTTCGAATATTCCGAAACGCCCCGCGAGATCGATTTTCCCGATGATCTCGCAGAGTGGAATTTCTCATCCGAGGGCACGGAAAACGTCTGACATCGATATATCAAAAAGAGCGCGCTCTCCTTACGGAGAACACGCTCTTTTTGCGTCTTTTTATGAACGACCGAACTCATGCTCGGCGATGTAATCGATCAGCGCCTGCAGGCTTTTCGTCACCCATTTATTTTTATGATAGATCAACTGCTTCCATATCTGCGCGTGAACGCCCTCCACGTCCAAATACACGAGCTTCCCCTCCGTAACCTTTTTTCTCGTCACGAAATCCGGAAGAAACGAAACGCCGACGCCCTTTTCCAAAAGGGATACGATAATATCCGTTCGTCCGATCTCCATGATCGGCTCGAGAGAGAGATTTTCTCTCGTTACGAATTCCTCCAGAACGCGACGGTAGCCAATACCCGGCTCGGTCAGGATCATGGGAAAACGAAGGATATCCGAAAGAGAGAGCTTTTGCTTCGTTGCGTACGGAGAATCCGCTCCCGTCACGAAATGCACGTCCACGGGCTCTTCCTTCGCGATGATATAGTCGTGATGGTAGGTATGTCGGTCGATCGACAACATAATATCCGCTTCGTTGGAGTCCAATATCGAAAACATCACTTCCGTGTCGGCGGGAATATAACGCAAGGAGATATCGGGATATTTTTGATGAAAATCGAGGTAGTTCGCGAAGATCATATCCTCGCAAAGTGAGTCTGACGTCACGATCCGCAAAAATCCCTTCAGCTCCGAGGATTTCGACATCGTCTGGTTGAACTCATCCGTCAGATATCGGATCTGCCGCGCAAAAGCAAGAAGCTCCTTTCCCTTTTCCGTCAGAGAAATCTTGTGATTGATGCGCTCGAAGAGCAAACAATCCAGCTCGTTTTCCAATTGCTTGATCTGAAAAGAAACCGTCGACTGCGAATAATCCAAAGCCTTCGCCGCCTTTGTAAAGCTATTCAACTCCGCCACGTGAACGAAAGTGATCAGATTTCGTATTTCCATAATAATCTCCATTCCGCCGCCTTGACGGCACTTATGTCCATCGAAAATTTCGATAATAACGATCAAACAATTCCGTTTGACCGATGGACTTTTTTATTATATACTAATTACTGCAAGAATGCAATCGATTCATTAAAAGTTTTTTGAATTACAAAAATTTCGCAAATATCAAAAAGGATGGTCTCAGAAAATGCCCGAAATCAAATTCTATAACCGCGCCCCCGTACCGATGGAGATGCACAAAGTCAAGATCGTACAGAAACTTACTCTTCTGCCTATCAAGGAACGTCTGCAGAAAATGTATGACGCAGGCTTCAACACGTTCCTTCTTCATAATAAAGATATTTTCATGGATATGCTCACCGACTCCGGCGTAAACGCAATGAGTGACGAAATGCAGGCTGCCATGCTCCGCGCAGACGATGCTTACGCAGGAAGCGAAACCTTCTACCGTATGCAGAAAAAGCTCGAGGAGATCTTCGGTATTTCCAATCTTCTCCCCACGCATCAGGGCCGCGCTTGTGAGCACATCATCGCTCAGCACCTCGTTAAACCCGGCAACTGCGTCATCATGAACTACCACTTCACCACCTCCAAGGCGCACGTTACCCGTATCGGCGCGCACGTCGAAGAGCTCGTCAAGGACGAAGGTCTCGTTACCAAGAGCACGCTTCCCTTCAAGGGCAACATCGATCTCGACAAGGTTCGCGCTTGCATCGCAAAGGAAGGCGCTGACAACATCGCTTATATGCGTCTGGAAGCAGGCACCAACCTCATCGGCGGCCAGCCCATCTCTTACCAGAACATGAAGGAAGCTACCGATCTCGCAAAGGAACACGGTATCATCACCATTCTCGACGCTTCTCTTCTTCAGGACAACCTCTACTTCATCAAGACCCGCGAAGAATCCATGAAGGACAAGAGCATCCGCGAGATCACCCGCATGATCGCAGATCTCTTCGACATCATCTACTTCTCCGCTCGTAAGTTCGGCTTCGGCAGAGGCGGCGGCATTCTCGTCCGTGACGAAGAAATGTTCCACGAAATGGAAGATTACATCACCATGTTCGAAGGCTTCCTCACATACGGCGGTATGTCCGTCAAGGAAATGGAAGCCATGATCGTCGGCTTCGACGAAACCATGGATCTCGACGTTATCTCGCAGGGACCTCAGTTCATCGCGCACTGCGTAAAAGAGCTTGATCGTCTCGGCGTTCCGATGGTAACGCCCGGCGGCGGTCTTGGCGCGCACATCGACGCAAGACAGGTTGTCGGACACATCCCCTCCGATCAGTATCCCGCAGGCTCTCTCGTAGCCGCTCTCTATCTCTGCGGCGGTATTCGCGGTATGGAACGCGGTACGCTCTCCGAGGAACGCAACCCCGACGGCACCGAGCATATCGCTTCCGTCGAAATGGTTCGTCTCGCATTCCCCAGACGTGTGTTCACGCTCTCCCAGACGGAATACGTGATCGACCGCGTGAAGTGGCTCTACGATCACCGTCATCTCATCGGCGGCTTGCGTTTCGTCCGCGAGCCCAAGACGCTCCGCTTCTTCACCGGTAAGCTCGAGCCCGTTTCCAACTGGCCCGAAAAGCTCATGGAAGCGTACATCGCTGACTTCGGCGAAGATCAGTAATTCAATACGTTTTGCAAAATCGGCAGATATCTCGTTTATCTGCCGATTTTTTCGTTATCACGGCATTCATACGAAAAGCGTTGGCGAAAATAATAAAAGCAAATAAAAATCGTCTTTTCTCATTGACAGTGTACAAATTTTTATGGTATAATAAGAAAAGTAATGGATAAATTCTGAAATATCTGTCATCGACAAATTTCTTTATCATAAAACATCGATCCGACGGCAGAAATACAACTTTTACAAGAAAGGAAAACACCATGAATTTCAAAAAACTTATCGCATTGACCCTCGTGCTTTGCACGTGCGCGCTTCTGCTTTGCTCCTGCAACAAAAACAACGACGAGATCCCCGACGGTATGCAGCTCGTTTCCAGCGATTACATCGACTGCAAATTCTTCGTTCCCGACGATTGGACTCCCGAAACCACCACGGGCGTTCTGGTTGCAAAGGCATCCGACAACAGCAATGTTTCCATTCAGAAAATGACTCCCGGCGGCAGCTACAGCAGCGCCGACGCGTATTTCCGCGAGGACTATTTCAAGAAGCTGCAGTCCACCTATGCGAACATCGTTCTTCTCGAGGAAGAATGCAGCACCGAAAATCAGAAATTCGGCACCGTGAATAACGGCGCGGTCAAATACGTCTACACCGTCGAGAGCGACGGCTCCACCTACAAGATCATGCAGTATTTCTCCGTTTATTCCGGTTATCTCTATATTCTGACCTATACCGCGCAGGCAGAGCTTTTCTCCGAGCACCTCGAGGAAGTTACTTCCATCGTTACCAATTTCGTATATTGATTCGGGAGAACGATAAGCGCATATGACGACTGAAATTTATCTTGACAACAGCGCCACCACTCCTCTTTGCCCCGAAGCGATCGAAAAAATGACTCAGATCATGAAGGACACCTACGGCAACCCTTCCTCCCTGCACAAGCTGGGACTTCTCGCCGAAAAAAGCGTCAGCGAAGCGAAGGATAAGATCCTTTCCGCGCTTTGTCCTCCCAAAACGGGTCTTCGTCCCAAGCGCGATCAGCTCATCTTCACCGCATCCGGCACGGAGGCGAACAATCTCGCCATGATCGGCATGATGACGGCGAAGGCGCGCAACAAAGGCAAAAAATTCATTGTCGGAGAAACCGAGCACCCCTCCGTGATCGAAACCGCAAAGCATTTGGAATCCCTCGGATACCGCGCGGTCTATATTCCCTCGCCCAAGGGTGTCTGGGATATGGATGCGTATCGCGCGGCGCTCGACCGTGACACCGTTCTCGTTTGCGCCATGCTCGTCAACAACGAAACGGGCGCGATCAACGACATCGCCGCGATCGCAAAAGCGGCAAAGGCGGTCTCCCCCGATATTCTCGTGCATTGCGACGCCGTTCAGGGCTTTTTGAAAACCGCGCAGAGCGCTCTGCCCTTCGCGGATTCCGTCAGCATAAGCGGCCACAAGATCGGCGGACCGAAGGGTGTCGGTGCTCTCTACGTAAGTGAAAAAATATTGAAGACGAAAGCCCTTTCTCCCGTCATTTTCGGCGGCGGACAGGAAAACGGTCTGCGCAGCGGTACCGAAAACGTCATCGGCATTGCAGGCTTCGGCGAAGCCGCAAGGGTCGGCGCGACAAGCCTCATGAAAAATCTCGCGAAATTCGCGGAGCTTCGCGCCTATTTCACCGAAAAGTCCGGAGAGCACCTCGGCGACTGCGTTCGGATCAACGAGCCCGAATCCACGCAGAAGGCGGCGCATATCATCAGTCTGACTGTCAGCGGTTACCGAAGTGAAACGCTTCTGCACAGCCTCTCCGCATACGGTATTTACGTTTCCAGCGGCTCGGCTTGCGCCTCCAACACGGGCCATTCGAGCTACGTTCTGAAATCCTTCGGACTCTCCGATGCGGATACCGACTCCACTCTGCGCATCTCCATGGGCGCGCAGAACACGAAAGAAGATATCGACGCTTTCCTTTCTGCATTGAAAGAAAGCATAGCGAAGCTTGCGCGCGTAAAGCGCTGAGCGGAACAAAATCAAAGAAAGGCATGACCACTTATGCAGCTTGAATTCATCACCAGAACCACGGAAGAAACGGAAGCCGTCGGCGCAGAATTTGCGAAAAGCCTGAAGCCGTCCGATTTCGTTGCCATGTTCGGCGATCTCGGCGCAGGAAAAACTGCTTTCGTACGTGGCGCCGCGAAATATCTCGCCCCCCGCGCAAACGTGCAAAGTCCCACGTATACCGTCGTCAACGAATATCCCGCGAAGATACCCGTTTACCACTTCGATATGTACCGCATCGACGACGAGGATTCTCTTTATTCCATCGGATATTACGATTATCTGGAAAACGGCGGCATCTGCTTTGCGGAATGGTGCGAAAAGATCGAGCCGTATCTTCCCGATCGCGTCTACACCGTGACCATCCGAAAATCCCCCGAGGATCCCGATATCCGACGCATCACCATCTCCGAGGAATACAGATAAAGCGCGACAGGCTCTTTTCGGAATATTCCGAAAATCGTACTGCATCTGCGTGAAACAAACGTTATAATGATATAAGATATAATAAAGAAGGAAAATCATCATGAAAATACTTGCTATCGACACCTCTGCGCTCGTCGCAACGGCAGCGCTTTGCGAGGACGATACCCCGATCGCCGTCTCTTCGCAGAAATCGGGACTCACGCACAGCGCGACCATGCTCCCCATCGTCAAGAACATCCTTGACAACACGAACACCTCCATCGACGATATCGATATGTTTGCCGTTTCCGAAGGTCCAGGATCCTTCACGGGCATCCGTATCGGCATTTCCACTGTAAAAGGACTCGCTTTCGGCAAGAACAAGATCTGCGTCGGCGTGTCCACTTTGGAAGCCATGGCGTACACGGTCGCTTCCTTCTGCACGGATGCAGTGATCTGTCCCGTCATGGATGCGAGAAGAAATCAGCTCTACAACGCGCTCTTCGAATACCGCGGCGGAAAGCTCCTTCGCCTCACTCCCGACAGAACCGTCATGGCAGATGTGCTTGCGGCAGAGCTGGAATCCATGGATAAGCCCGTATTTTTTATCGGTGACGGCTATCATATCATGGAAAGAAAAAAGCTCTCCTGCCAGAGAGAAACGCCTCCCGCATGCCGTTGGCAGAACGGCATCGGCGTTGCGCTCGCCGCGATCGCCGCGTATAATGAAGCGGAAGACAAATCCGTCTTCAACGACCGCATGCTTCGTCCCGAATATCTCCGTCTGCCTCAGGCTGAACGCGAGCTGAAGGAAAAGGAAGCGCGCGCAAATACTTAACGTCAATTTCGGCAAAGCTCCCATCGGACTCGCTTTGCTGTCAAAACAAAATAGTTGCCACCGGCAACGGAAAGGAGTTTTTTATGGCAAAAATTTTAGCGATTGCTTGCGACCATGCCGGCGTAACCTATAAGAAGGATCTGATCGCATATCTGACCGCAAAGGGATACACCTGCATAAATCTCGGCACGGACACGGAAGAATCCGTTGACTATCCGATCTATGCGGACGCCGTTTGCAAAAAGGTGACCTCCGGAGAAGCTGACCTCGGTATTCTGATCTGCGGAACGGGTATCGGCATGAGCATTGCGGCAAACAAGCACAAGGGAATCCGCGCAGGTCTCTGCGGCGATCCCGAATCCGCTTCTCTCACGAGACAGCACAACAACGCAAACGTGCTTTGCATGGGCGCCCGTATCCTCTCTTTTGAGAAGACCGTTGAGATCACGGAAGCCTTCCTCGGCGCAGAATTTCTCGGCGGACGCCACCAGCGCAGAGTTGATATGCTCGAAATCTAACAAATTTCATCAAAAAACCCTCGAATATTCATTTGCTTATTGACATTTTACACACAAAATGTTATAATGAAAGAGCAAAAAAATATTTTCAAGAAAGGATTTTTACTCATGAAAAAATTTCTGACTATTTTTCTTACAGTTATCCTCGCTGTAGCGATCATGGCTGTAACCGCAATGGCTGACACCTCTGATTACGGCGTTACCATTGAAGAAGGCACCGGTATCTATTGTACCAACCTCATGGACTTCAACAAAGACACCAACGCTCTTTGGACCAAGTTCAACACCGAAACCGGCAAATACGACTTGCTCATCGATGCAACCGACACGTATGCTGACATCCCCTTGGATGCAAACGGTTTCCCCATCACTCCCGTTTTCCACAACTACAGCTCCTACAGCGCTCGTAGATGGTCTCTTATCGAAGACGGTGAAGTTCTCCACATCGAATCCACCGACTCCAGCATTTACCCCGGCGTTGCTTTCACTCTCGACGTAGCACAGGATAACCTCATCCCCGTTGGTCGTGAAAATCCCCCCAAGGGCAGCCCCGCTACCGAATACGTTAAGATCCGTGTAAGAAACTACTCCGTTTGTGACCAGATCACCTTCGGTTTCGTTATGAACCACACCAACAACGGTAAGTTCGTACAGGCAACCCTCACCGAATTTGGTACTGGTGAAAACGGCGAAATCAAAGACGTAAACGGCAAGTCCTATGGAAGCTCCGGTGAATGGGAAACCTACACCTTCTCCATGTACGACGTCAACATGAACACCAACTACTCCGACCTTCTCTACGATCCCACCAAGGAAGGCGTAGAACCCACTTCCCGTTGGCCCGGTAAATTGTACGAAATCCTTATCTTCCCCTTCGGTTATGACGTAAGCGACGGTACCGGTAACTACCCCGGCGCTGCAATGGACATCGACTACGTTGTTCTCGGTAGCAGAGCATACGTTGACAGCTACCAGAGCGCCCTCGAAAAGAAAGAAGCAGCTATCGAAAAGCTCGAACTCATCACCGCTCCTACCAAGACCAACTACTACGTTGGTGAAGCTCTCGACCTCGACGGTCTCCAGCTCAAAGCAACCTACGCTGCAGGCTCCGGTTACGAAGATGAAATTCTTACCACCGCCAGCGCAAGCGTTTCCACCTTCAACGACGTTGTAAACACCGTAACCCTTAAGTTCGGTAAGCTCGAAGTTTCCTACAACGTAACCGTTACCGATATCACCGGTATCGAAGTTAACAAAACTCCCGATGACACCACCTTTGAAATCGAAGAACTCGTAGACGGCTTCGTTTCCGACGGTTACCAGATCAAGGTTAACTACGCTGACGGAACCTCCAAGATCTCCGACATTTCTCCCGACAACGTAACCACTCTTCTCGCCAACTCCAGCTTCAAATTCGTAGGCGACTTCGAAAATGCAGGCAAACAGACTGTTACCGTTTACTACTTCGGTAAGTCCACCACCTTCGATATTACCACCATTCAGGTAACCGATATCGAAGTTACTGCTAACAAAGAATATCGCTACAACAGCAAGCCCAACGCAGAAAACGATTTCTCCGTAAATCTCATCTTCAGCGATGGCTCCAAGGTTGCAAAGGCTGACGCTACCATCGAATTCACATATTCTGTTACCGTTGACGTTAAGAGCCCCGGTACTGTTAAGGCTACCTTCACTGCTACCAACTCTGACTACAGCATGACCTTCACCAAGGAAGTTGACGTTACCGTTGAAACTCCCACCGGTGTTGAAGTTACCAAGGAACCCACCAAGACCGAATACAAGCCCAACGAAGCATTCTCTGCTGCAGGCTTGGAAGTTTCTCTCGTTTATGCTGACGGCAAGAAAGTAACCGTTGACAAGAACGACTACACCACCAAGGTAAACACTGCTTCTCCCGGTAAGAAGAGCGTTCAGATCCGTACCACCATCCCCGGTCTCGACGATCTCTTCGAAGATGCTAAGCTCAAGACCTCCATCACCGTTATCGGCAACGGCGCAGAACAGGGCGGCACCACCACCGAACCCGGTACCACTGTTAACCACGATAACTGCGAAGCTAACTTCTTCGCAAGACTCTGGAACAGCATCATGAACTTCTTCCGTGGCATTTTCGGCAAAGCTAAAGTTTGCGTTTGCGGCGAAGAACTTTGATTTTAAATTGAATTTGGAATCATAACTCATGCAAGAGCCTGTACGGTACACCGTACAGGCTCTCTTTTTAAACGATACCGAGCTTGCCATCCGAATTTTCTCCTTTTCCATCTTGACAAACGAAGATTTTTGGGATATAATAATCTCATTCCATGCGTTTGTCTTTCTTCCAAAACTTACAAACGAATAATGGAAAAAGTATCCCGTGCAAACGGGATACTTTTTTATTTGTGAAGCAACAATACCGCTGTTTTTTGTATATAAATCCATTTTGTCTCCAAAAAATTACACAGATCGACTCGTTTGTGCAATTTTCCATAAAATCAAAAGAATTTTATTGTAAAAAAGGTAGAATCGTTCCGTTTTGACAATTGAAAGATGTAAATGATTGACATATTCTCCCGTTTATGCTATACTGTATTCAACAAAAAATCAATCTTCTCGGAGGAATCACCCCTATGAAATCTACAGGAATTGTCAGACGCATCGATGAGCTCGGAAGAATCGTTCTTCCTATCGAAATCAGAAAAAATCTTTCCCTCGGCAGCAAGGATGCCGTTGAGATTTTCGTAAACGAGGACACCATCGTGCTGAAAAAATACGAACCCGCCTGCGTTTTCTGCGGCAGCATGGACGAAGCCAAGCTTTACAAAGGCAAGCTCATCTGCGAAAAATGCTTGAACGAGCTGAAAAACGGCGACAAGTAAAGACCGATCCCTAACCCTCCAAAACAAAACGCATTGAATGCAAGTCGGGCATTCAATGCGTTTTTTATTATGTCGGATATGCGCAAATGAGCGCGAATATAGCCGTCAGAACGACGTCAAACGAATGAGCAGATTGATATCGTCGGGCTGGACCTTCGCTTCGTTAGCGGCCTTATTTCTGCGGATCTCGCCGCATTTATCACAGCGGTGAATGATAATATATCCCTTTTTCGGATCGGGCTCCACCTTGATCGGACGAAGGATCCCACCGCAAGGATTGGCGCGGTCGCCGGGGTTAATATCCACGTGCAACGAGCAAAGGCAACGCGGGCAATGGTTTCGGGAGCTATAGCCCAAGGGCTTGACGGTCAGACCGCAATTTTTGCAAACAAAGGTATCGTCATTTTTCGTAAATCGTTTCTGTTCCATAAAATCATCTCCGTTATCTTCAATGTATGCTTTTATCATAACCGAAAAAAACCTTTTTGTCAAGAGCGCTTCACAGAAACGCCCTGCATCCTTTTGGATACAGGGCGTTTCTTTTCAAGTATTTGTTTTCTTTAATCTTTCGGAAGCCACGCTGATCGGTATGCAGATCTGCGAAAGGATATAGAGCGGATAGAATATTCTCTTTCCGATAAAGACGGCGTAATAAATAAACGAGCCTCTCGGGATCAGAAAATAATCACTGAGCGATTGAAATCCAAGCAAAGTATCAGATAGCACGAAGAATAGCAGCGCCAGCGCAAACAACCCCGACTTTCTGAAATTCAACATCGAAAACAATACGTTGCAAAGCAGATTCGCGTAATAGAAAACGGAAAGCATAGCCACCGCATCCACGCGGGCGCCCAACACAAGCGGCGTCACGATCAACGCGGCGACAGAGGCGCAAGCGCGCAGAACCAGATGAACGCGCTTTCTGAATGCGTTTTCATCTTCATAATAAATACGCAGGAAATACGCGATCTGCGTACCGCAGAAGAAGATCAATCCGGGTACACGCTGCTGAACTGGCAGAAAAACAAGGAAGAAATCCGCGCCGACCGTTCCGATCAGCCCAAGCTGCGTAAAAAGCCAGGATTTCGATCCGTCAAAAAGCACCGCGCAAAACAGACAGGATGAAATGATACAGCAATAGGAAAACAACGAAAACACGATGTTGTACATGCAATGAACCAATATCAATTCCAACACCGCGAAAATACAAACCGCAGCGATCAGATATTTTTTATGCTTGATTTGAGGTATTATCTTTGGCACGTTTGTTCTTGCGAAGCGTGAGAGCTACGATTCCTTTCTCTACGGCGTATACGAGGGCGGCAACCAACGTAAAGCCAAATATGTAGATAATCAAATAAACGGGATAATCAACTTTCGTCCAGATCGTGGAAAGAATGGGAAGGTCATTGTTGACGTAAGGACTGATATAGAACATATTGAAGTCCGTCGCCAGACCCTTTTCCAGCAGAACGGGATATACGGTAACGTCCAGAATCAACGCTACTGCCGCGAAAGCGGCGAAAACGATCATGCTCCACGCAAAGAAGCGTTTGTTCAATCGGTGGCGGTTATAGGCAGCCATGTACACGCCGAACACGACCTGCAGGCCGTGGTGAACCATCGTCTGCACGTTGATAAATGCGAGAGACGTAAATACCGACGTCGGCAGGATCATAACGATGATTCCCGCAAACAGAGAAAACGTCGAAATATACGCCATCACTGCGCGGCGGAATTTGCAATCCTTCAACAAAAAGACAAGGGGGAAGGTATACATCGGTGTGGAGCAGAACTGGAACGGGAACCATCTCCATTCATATGCCCACGTGACCGTGTAGCCGTCGTACTGCATAGCGCCTTCCAGCTGCTTGCCGAGCTCAAACGTGATCATAATGAGCCAACCGACGAAAAGGAGTGTGCGCATAGTGCTGTCCTTCGCGTTACGGAAAAATTTAACCAGACATACCGTCAGAGCGATCGTCAGAATGAGGGAAACGATGTGCCACGTCCCGTAAAGCGCGGGACGTTCCATTCTGAACTCCAAAACACGGTAAATGAAATTTTCAAAAGCCGTCATATTTTTCTCCTTCAATCATTTTTGATCGTGGGAGAGAATCTCTTCCCTCCCGCGAAACTTTTTTTATTATTTTACCACAATTACCGCGCTTTTACAATCATTTTATAACAAAACGCGGAAAAATATTGATAAAAATCGAAATTTATTTTATTTTTTCTTCTACCGCAAGCAAAACGCGATCTCTGAGGTTCAGAAGATACTCGCCCTCCTTGGGATACGTGAAGAACGTCAGCGGCTCTGCCAGACCCTCCTGCACGAGCTTGACGGTTTCTTCTCTTCCGAGAACGGATTCCGCAAGCTCAAGCGCGCGGACGTCGTCCATGGCTTCGCGCATGGCGTTGAGTCGCATGGTCTCCCACACGGTATCGTCCGAGCCGGGATATACGAGACAGGTGTCGCCTGCGGGCGCGAAGTATTCACCGTCCGTACAGCCGAGAACATCCACGTAATCGTACGAGAACTGATTGTGATAGAAATTGTAGCCCCAATGCAAAAAGCCTTCGATGCGGTTCAGATAGAGCTGTACGCCGAGAATTCTCGTTCTCGCCATCGGCATGGAGAGATATCGGTCCGTCGTGACCTTTTTACCGCTTGCGCCGCAATAATATACCCAGAGTCCGGGGATATCGTTGTCCAGAAATTCCTGCACGGCGGTGATGGACGGGATCGGCTTTTTCAGAACGCCGAGCTTATAGAATTCGAAATCAGAGAGCGCGTCGATGATGTGATAGCCCTCGAGATAAGGAGCGACTCTTTCCTTGCAGGCGAGATATTTTTCAAGCTGACGGACGTTCGGCTCGTCGGAAATGTGGAAGAAGCAACGCTTGTCAATACCGCGCTTTTTGAAATGCTCGACGAGCGCGGGAATGAGAACGGAAAGGAATCTGCCGTATTCCTCGCCCATGGAATCCGTTTCCCAACCGAAAATGCGCTTCTTTTCACCGTTCACAGTCGCCATGATCTTCGGCGCGTGCGCCGCGCCCCACTGCGTGAAGAAGTGCGGGATCTCGAAATAGCCGACACCAAGACGTTCACACATATCGATCCAACGGTCGACGAGAGTGAAATCGAAGGAATAGTCCCCGTTCGGCTGAACCGAGATATCGAGAAGCTGTGTGGTCAGACGTTCGCCGCCGACGTACGTATCCAGCTCCTGTGTGAAAACGGGCATCATGATCATATTGATCCCGTTGTCCACGGCAGTGGCAATATATTTTTCGATCAGCTCAAAATGACGGTCGGAGAAGACCTCCGCTCTGTGCGCTTCCGCGATACAGTCGCAGTAGAACCATTCCGTGTGAATGAACTTCTGCTTCGGAAGCTTGACGGGAGAAACGCGGATATGAGCGGTCGTGCTCGCCATCTCGAATTCTCTGCAATAGAGAGTGAAAACAAGCTCCGTTTCCTCAGTCGGAACCTCTACCCCCTCAGGAATCGCTATATCGAGCCAGAGCGCGCGCAAATTGCCCTGCGGCAATCGGATAAAGCCCTCGTCGATATTCACGTAGCGCTTGTAATTATAGCCCTTATAGAGCAGAGGACGAAGCATATTCGGATACAAGCCCGGCTCCGTGCGCATATAGTTTTCATCGTGATTCTGCGGCGTCACGGGATAATGATTCGGTACGCAGACCACTTCCCTCACCTTGACGTAGGGCGCGAGCGCACCCTTCATACGCAGATAAAAATAGGGGACGTCGGGATTTTCGTTTTTGATATTCATGCAAGCAAGCTGGAAGGAAAGCTTTTCGTTGCGGTACATCAGAAAATGCGTTCTTTCCTTTTTGTCCTCGAGCTTTTCATCCATAAAACAGCTTTCAAGAGACGAGATCAATCGAATGGAAACCTGGGGTGGCATGGGATATCCTCCTTTTTGATTTTAATCGTATTCGATCTTATTATAGCAGATTATTTGAATTCTTTCAAGAGGATTGGGGAAAGTTTATCGATTCCCCGCGCAAGCGATCGAACGGCTTGACATATTTTGCTCAAAATGATATAATATTGCCGATAAACGAAAAATTCCCTTGCGTAAGGTCTTGCTCGTTACGCAGGGTAATATGGTAAAATGGACACGAAGGAGGTGAATCGCTATGTCAATGTACACAACGGGAGAGATCGCAAAGCTCTGCGGCGTATCCGTTCGGACGGTGCAATATTACGACACGAGAAATATTCTCGTACCGAGTGCGCTTTCCGAGGGCGGCAGACGGCTCTATTCCGAGGACGATCTGCGCCGGATGAAGATCGTTTGCTTTCTGCGCGACACGGGACTTTCCATCAACAGCATCGGAGAATTTCTGTCCGATCCCGACCCCGCTCGCACACTTGCGCTTCTGATGGAAATGCAGAAGGGCGCTTTGCGCGAGGAGATCGAAGAAAGAGAAAAGCAACTGAACATCATCGAGGGCGTTCGCAGGGAGCTGAAAAACATCGACAACTTCTCCGTTGAATCCATCAGCGATATAGCCCACGTTATGAAAAATAAAAAGAAGCTTCATCAGCTTCGCGCAATCATGCTGATCACGGGAATACCGATCGCACTCTTCCAATGGGTATCCGTCATTTTATGGGTGTCAATGGGAATATGGTGGCCGTTTATTGCTTACGTTGCCGTCGCGGCTTTCTACGGAACGTGGATCTCCGCGTTTTATTTCAAGCGGGTGTCCTATATCTGTCCGCAATGCCATCGCGTATTCCGCCCGAGGATGAAGCAAGTCTTCTGGGCAAATCACACACCAACCATGCGCAAGCTGATCTGCACGGAATGCGGTTATCACGGCTTCTGCGTGGAAACCTACGGAAAGGAACATACGAGCAATGAATGAACTCAAACAACTTCTTGAATTTTTGCCGTTTCTGATTCCGCTTGTTATTGCGGAATTCGCTCTGCTCGGCTACACTCTGCACCACATTCTGACGCACAACACCTACAAAAGAGGCACACGCGCGCTTTGGCTCGTTGTCACGATCGTTTTCATGAACTTCGTTGGCCCGATCCTCTATTTCATTCTCGGCAAGGAGGATAACTGAGCATGGACATTCTTTCGATCCGTGGTCTGAAAAAGCGATTCGGAGAGAAGCAGGTCCTCTGCGGACTCGATCTCACCGTGCCTGAACATAGCATCTACGGCTTCGTCGGTCGCAACGGCGCGGGCAAAACGACCGCCATGAAATCGATCCTCGGACTTCTCCGAATCGATGAAGGCGAGATCCTCGTCGCGGGAGAGAAGGTCGTTTTCGGTCAGACCGCAACCAACCGAAACATCGGTTATCTTCCCGACGTGCCGGAATTTTATCCCTTTATGACGCCCCGCGAATATCTGAAGCTTTGCGGAGAAAGCATGGGAATGCCCGATGCGGACGTCCGAAAGCGCAGTGACGAGCTGCTCCGTCTCGTCGGACTCGAAAACGAAAATCGCAGGATCCGCGGCTTCTCGCGCGGTATGAAGCAACGCCTCGGCATTGCGCAGGCGCTTCTCGGCAGTCCGAAGCTTCTCATCTGCGACGAGCCCACCTCCGCGCTCGACCCGATCGGAAGAAAGGAGATCCTCGACATTCTGCTCTCCGTCAAGGAGCAGACGACCGTTCTGTTCTCCACGCACATTCTTTCCGACGTGGAGCGCATCTGCACCGACGTCGCTCTTCTCTGCGACGGCAAGATCGCTCTCGAGGGCAAGGTGGATTGCCTGAGACAAGCGAAACGTGCGGAGGAATTTACCGTGGAAGCAATCGGCGGTAATCACGCCGAAGCGCTTGCAAACGCATTCCCGAACGTCAAGCGCCGTGAAAAAGACACACTCGTTTTTTCGGGCGATGAAGAAGATTTTCTCGAAGTGCTTCGTTTTATTTCGGAAAACAAAATCTCCGTGCGCCGTGTTGAACGTATGGAGCCGTCACTCGAATCGCTATTTTTGGAGGTGGTCGCAAAATGAGATCCTTCCTCGCATTTTTCAAAAAAGAGCTTCTCGAAAGCTATCGGAGCGGCAAGCTTCTGATTCTCGGCGTTCTGTTCTTTTTATTTGGAGTAATGAATCCCGCCATCGCGAAATTGACACCGTGGCTCATGGAGATCATGTCCGAATCCCTCGCGGAAAGCGGCATGGTGATCACCTCGGTCACCGTCGACGCGCTGACCTCGTGGACGCAGTTTTTCAAAAATATCCCGATGGCGCTGATCGTTTTCGTTCTGATCTACGGCGGCATCTTTACCAAGGAATACGAATCGGGAACGCTCATTCTCGTTTTGACAAAGGGGCTTGCGCGCTACAAGGTCGTGCTTTCAAAGGCGCTCGTCATGCTCCTCGTCTGGACGTGCGGATATTGGCTCTGCTTCTATGTCACGTACGCCTATAACGCGTATTTCTGGGACAACGGCATTGCCGTCGGACTCATGCCCGCCGTGATCCTTTGGTGGCTCTTCGGCGCGCTTGTCGTTTCTCTTTGCGTATTCTTCTCCGCGCTTTCCAAAAGCAGCTCCGGCGTATTGCTCGGAACGGGATCCGTCGTTCTGATCTCATACGTTCTGGATTTCTTCCCGAAGATCGCAAAGCTCACGCCCACATCCCTTGCCTCGCAAGCAGGCGCGCTCATGGTTGGCGCAAAGGAAGTAAGCGAATGCACCCCCGCCATTTTGCTGACCGTTCTGCTCTCCGTGATCTGTATCGCCGCAAGCATACCGATCATGAACAAAAAACAACTGTAAACGAAAAGACTTCCCTATGAAACGGTCATAAGGAAGTCTTTTTTCTTTGTTCAATCAAAATATTGCGCAAGATGCTCCGCGAAAAGATGACCGAGCTTGATCTCGCTTGTCGAATCGTAATGCGCCATGTCGGGCGTACCCTCAGGCTCCTGCGAGCAAGTCAATCCCGCCTTGATCGTATCCACGATATCGTTCATGGGCGAGAGCGCGGCAACCTCGTCTTTCCCGAGATTGACCGACTGATAATATACCCAATACATCGGATTTGCGGCAATATAAGCGTCGATAAACGCAATGCCGTCGTCCGCCGCATACGCGGAAAATTCCTTGCGGATATCCGTGACGAAGCGGCTCAGATTGTCACCGTACGCGGTCGCAACCTCAACGGGATACGCGTCGGATTCACCCTGCATCCAACACATCCCCTCGATCTTCACGTCGTAATTTTTGGAGATCAGGTAATCCATGCAGGTTTCTACGTAAGCCACAAAATTTTTATAAAGCTGTCCCGTTTTTCCCGCGCTGGACGGAGAGAGCCACTGCTCCGTAAGATTCGTGCCGCCCCACGCGCATTTCACGATGAAAAACGTCTCGTCGGGATACATTTCGTGGAGCTTTTCCGCCAAGCCAAGCTCGGGACCGAAGCCGCCCGCAATTTCCCCCTGCAAGACCGAACATTTCACGAATTCCTGCGAAACGTTCATGCCCGACAAATAATTGATATATACGTTATCGTATCCGTTTTCGTATTCCGCATACTTCTCCGCAGAAACGTTTTTCTTCAGATATTCATCCAGACTGCAACCCGACGCATTCGACTGACCCGCGAGAATGATCACGGTCGCGCGCTTTCCTTCGCCGTCGGGCAAGGTGTCCTCGATATGATAGGTAATTCTGTTTTTCAAATAATACTGCACGCCGAAAAAGCAACCGAGCCCGATCAGCAGGGCAACTGCGGCGGCAATGAGCGATATCACGATTTTCTTTCTTTTGGACATGGTGTACCTCCCGTATGTTCGTTGCATCTATTATAGCATGGAAGAAGGAAAAAGTCAATGCAATCGCAAAAAGCGAGTTCGTTTAGCGTAGTAAGCGTGCCTGATACGGAAGAAGAAAGCGGATGGGGCGGCGGTCCGGAAGGTATGGGAGGCTTTGGCGACGGAAATACCGACAAGGGCGACCATTCCACCAAGGGCATCAAAGCCGCGAACGAGATCGTGATCAACGCAGGCACCATCAATATAAAATCTTACGATGACGCTATTCATTCGAACAACGATACAACGCTTGAAAACGGAGCGTCACCGCTCGGAAACGTAACGATAAACGGCGGAAATATTACCGTATACTCGAATGATGACGGACTCCATGCCGACGGAATGCTTTCTATCAAGTCGGGAACGGTCAGCGTAACGGGCGCGTACGAGGGACTTGAAGGAACGAGCGTTGATATCTCGGGTGGCTACGTTTCGGTCAATTCCAAGGATGACGGCATCAACGCCACGACTCAGACGGGAACGGCAATCGCCATTAGCGGCGGTACGGTATATATCTATTGTACCGGTGACGGCATTGACTCCAACAGCCGAACGGCAGACGTGGGAATCGTGTTCACAGAAGGAAAAACCGTGGTCATCTCCAACTCAGGAATGAACTCTGCGCTTGATACCGAAAACGGATACACCTATACGGCAGGCTCGGTAATTGCCATTATGCCACAGGGCGGTATGTCAAGCGAAGCCACTCATTGCGACAATTTCTCAAGTGTAGGCGCAAAAAAGAACGTGAGCCTTTCTGCGAACGGTTATCTCGTTGTGGGAATCGGAAGCACGACGGCAACGGTTAAGATGCCCGTCTCTCTGTCGGCCATCGTAGTGGTGCTGGGCGATAAATCTCCGAGCATTACAACCGAAAGCTCCACAACGCAAGCACTTGATGATAACGGAGTTTCTTGGAATTGATCAACCTATAATTTAACGAATAGCGGTCTTTTAATGGTAACCAAAAACCGCTATTCATTCAAGTAAAATATTGCTCCTTCGTCGCAATGTGAAATGAAATAAATCCCCTCACGCGCCGCGGCGCATTTCACACGCGAAGCGTATTTCACGCACGAAGTGCATTTCACAAATCTCTTACGGGATTTATTTCGTTGAAAAAAGAAAAAGACCACATGATCGTGGTCTTTTCTTTTTTCTGGTGCGGGCGACAGGACTTGAACCTGCACGGAGTTCCACTGGTTCCTAAGACCAGCGCGTCTACCATTCCGCCACGCCCGCATTGAACATTATTATAGCAAGAAAAATCGGCTTTGTCAAGACCATTCAAAAAAATTAGGGGAAACCGTTTGCGGTTTCCCCATGGATCTTATTTGCGCACGTTATTTTTCTTGATGATCTGAAGCACGCGGAAAATGGTCGGACAAAGCACGAGGTTTAGGATCAATTCCAAAATGAAATTGATCACGACGAGGCCAAGCAAAAGCACCGCGATGCCGACGCCGTTTGCCGCCGCCAATTCCACAAGCTCGTCCCAGATGAAAATATAGCAACCGAGCGTGAACACGCCGCTATTGACGACGGGAGCCACGATAGCCGCGCAGGTGACCGCGCCGAGCGGATGCTTCTTGCAGAGCGCTTTATAAACCAATCCTGCGCAAAGACCCGCGAGAATGCCCTTCAAAAAGAGCGTAATACCCGTGCCAACGGGGCTATATGTCAGAAAAAGAGCCGCTTCTCCGAAAGAGGTGATCGTCGGAATGATCGTGAGCCAAGCGCCGACGATCGGTCCGTAAAGAGCCGCGCCGATAACGACGATCGGCAAAACGAGGGTGACGGTAGCCGTGCTGGCAACCGGAATCTTGATCATGCTGAACACTGCAGTCAAAGCCGTCAACAGTGCGATAAAGACGATTTTTTTCAAAAACTCATGTTCTTGCGTACGATGTTTCATAACGTTCCCTTGCTCCTTTTATCGAAATGATGATTTTATTTGTCGAGATGATCAAAGATCACGCACCAGACGGCGTCGTCCTGTTCGGTCATTCTCTTCCAATCGTATGATGCGACGAATTTCTTTTTGTCCTCCGCCGTAACGTTTTTCGTGCGGACGAGCTTAACGCGCGCCTTGCCGAATTCGTCCAGATATTTTACCGCGTCCTCGGTATAATTGGGATTGTGTCCCTTGCCGGTCACGAACAAAAACTCGATATTTTCTTTTCCGTCAAGATTTGCTTTCAGCTTATCGTAATGATTACGTTTGCACATCTGATCGTTTTCCGAATAAATGAGAAGCGCCTTCGTCTTCGAATTCGAGAGTGTTTCCACCGCGTTGTATTCAACGAATTTCGGATTGGACGCTCTTTCCAGCTCCATGATCGCCTTTCGGTATCCCTTCAGAATGCCATTGAAGAACGTACCGATCATATCCTCCACGCAAACGAAGCCGCACATTGCCACGATATGCGAGATTTCGGGATGAAGAGCCGTGATATTCAACGTGGAGAACGAGCCCCAGCTATGTCCCATAACGGAAATATCCGTATTTTCAAAACGCTCGTCCGATTTCAGCATGGTAATGCAATCGTTCAGATCGCAAAGAGATTGCGCAAGTCCCTTCGGCGTTTCTCCGCCCGATTCCATGCAGCCGGTATGATCGTAAGCAAACACTCTGTAGCCGTGTCCGCAAAGCTTCGCGATCTCCGTCATATACGCGCGGTGACCGCCGCCGAAGCCGTGATCAAATACGATCAATCGGTCGGAAACGGGATTTTCGTATTGATAAAAATAACCCTGCAGTGTGTGTCCTGCGGATGCCGTGAAGGAATGAGGCTCTGCCCGTAGGCCGGGGAAGTCTTCAGGAGAGAAATAAAAAACCGTTTCCAGATCGTCACATCTGGTGTGCATCATGCCCTTATACATATTCACAATTTGTTTTTCAAAAATCATAGCCATCCTCCTATCGTATTGCTATCAATCTAACATAGGTTATTATAACATTTTTACGAAAAATTGTCAACAGTTTTTACTCTTTTGACGAGTTTCCCCCGCAAAATTACGTTTATATCCCCTTATAAACGATGATTCGGAAAATCAAAGCCGATTTTCCGAATCAAGTGATCACGACGTTTTTTCGTAAAGCCTTGCGATCAGGTCGTTAAGATACGCTTCGTCAAATCCGACCGTCACACCGAGCTTATCCGCGCCGCCGTCAACGAGAAGCGGCTCCGCGCCGATCTCCTCCATCGTTTGCAGGATCAGCCTCGCGTTTTCCGAATACATTCCCTCTCCGACGACGGAAAGAAGAGCCATATCCGCCGTCACCGTCACCGCCTCCGCGCGAAGAACGTCGAAGAGATCGCGGAAAATATCCGCGCGCCGACCTCCGATATCCTCTCCGTAAACGAGCACGCCGACCGCATCGATCGTATGCGGCGTGGAGTAGACGTTCGCGGTATACGCCCCGAAAATATCCAGCAATCTCCGAAAATTTTCTATGTCCTTTCCAATTCCCGTCAGATAGACCGAGAAAAGCAAATAGCCTCTCTGACCCACGATGCCGCTGATGGAGCGCGCCGATTTCTGCGTACAAATGCGCGTGAATTCCCCGTCGGGCTCGTTGGTGTTGCGGATCAGCACGGGAATCGCCTTCGATCTTAGCGGCAAGACGGAATCCGAATGCAATACGCAAGCACCCATGGAGGACAGTCTGCGAAGCTCCTCGTAAGAAAGTTCGCGCACGGTTTTCGGCGCGCCCACCATTTTCGGATCCGCAAGAAGAAATCCGTTCACGTCCGTGAAATTTTCATAGACCTCGGCGTTTGCCGCCGCAGCCGCGACCGCGCCCGTGATATCCGAGCCGCCGCGCGGAAAGAGCGCAATCGAGCCGTCCGGTCTTTTTCCGTAAAAGCCAGGGATGACGATACTGCCGTATTGCGCAAGCGCGCTTTGCATAGCCTTTTCGATCCGAGGCATATCGGGCTCGCATTTTTCGTTAAAAAAGATCAGATCGCAGGCGTCAACGAACGTAAAGCCGACAAGCGCCGAAAAGATCAAGGCGCACAGATATTCCCCTCTGCTGATCAGATCGGCGCCATGCGCCGTTTGCGAGATCCTTCGGTACTCCTCCGAAAAATCGAGCGGAAGCTTCAATTCGGAAATGATCCCATCGAATCGTTCCCGTATCACCGCGAAAATGCCGTCTCTCTCTTCCTTCGTTTGTGCCTTATCCATCCGATAAAGCAAATCCGTTATTTTGTCATCCCGCGGAAAGCGCCTGCCCGGTGCAGACACCGTGACGATACGCCTTTCTTTATCCGATCGAACGATTTCCGCGGCTTTTTCCATCTGCTCTGCATGGCTAAGCGAGGTACCGCCGAATTTTACGGCTTTGATCCCCACAGAAATCACCTCTTTGCTGTAATTGATGAAACGGGAAAATATCCCGTCACATTATTATATGGCAAAGCCGACTTTTCGGAACGCTTCTTCAAAACAAAAAGCCAAATGCCGATTGAAAGCATTTGGCTATGTAAAAAAGGATTCTTTCATTGTTTCGGTTGAATCTCGCCGCTTTTTATTTCAAACCATAATGGTTCTCATATCTTTCGAGCGCTTCCTCGAAAGGACTGCGATACTTTTGAAAATATTCTTCTCTTTGAATAAGACGATAAACGATTTTTAAATTTCCATCAATATTGGAAATAGACCTTTCACAGTGTTCCATTGTATAAAATTCGG
Organism: Eubacteriales bacterium; assembly: GCA_045646925.1. Lineage (GTDB taxonomy): Bacteria > Bacillota > Clostridia > Oscillospirales > CAG-272 > QALR01. Next base: position 6,602 of record JAZRLQ010000084.1, on the reverse strand, counting down.
AGGAATTCTCTTTTTTATTCTCTGCCGCAGAATTATTTAAAAGCTCTATGCAACGTTCTATATACGGACAAATTTCCTCATATCTTTTTTGATAATGAAGAATGCGAATGACATGAACATACCCACACGCCAAATGCACATCGGAAAAACCGCCATACTTTCTCTCATGGATCAGTTGATACAGAGAAACTATTTTTTCTCTGTATACCAAAGCTTCCGATTCCGATGTTTCAGACGCAATCAAAACTTCAATTTCTTGTGCCAAACGCATAGTCAAATGTTCTACGTTTTTCTTTGCTTGTGCGCAAAATCCATCTTCACTCATCACATATTTTGCCACAAGCTCTCGATCGAAGCCAAGCTTAGGAAGCTTTGCATAAAAACATTTTGCAAGCTCCACTCTTGAAAACATTGAACAAAGCACCACCATTTTCGCAAAAATCTCATTTAAAATATCATGAGAACTGCAGTTTTTCTCAGCATAGTTCGCCAAAAGAATCATTCGCTTGAAATGATCTTCATCCAAAAGTTTATAATTCTTAACAACATCTATGACTTGGGGATAATAATGATATGTATCCGGTTTCAACTCAATTTCTTTGATCCATGCGCGGTAAAGACCTTCATAATCTCCGTTCTCCTTCAATTCCTTGATCCGTTGTGAAAATTCTTTTTCATGATTTTCATCCCAGACGGATTCCATGGAAAAAAGAGAATCGATTGAACAATGATATAAAATCGCAATTTGCGGCAAAAGCATGATATCCGGTGCTAAAACGCCTCTTTCCCATTTGGAAACCGTTTGCGATGAAACGCCCAGACACTCTGCAACACATTCCTGTGTCATACCGTATTTCAAGCGCATGCTCTTCAATTTTTCATTCAAATCCACTTTTAGACTCCATAATTTCTTTTTTTATAGCAATGCCGTCTGTATATACAAACAGCAATTAAGTACATAATCGCGCAACACGCAGGGCTAACCAAATACGCGACAGGTTGACAAGAAATGAAAGAACTCATAATTGTAATCGGAGAATATATGAACGCAACATGACCGAGCGTCTTTGCTTCAAACAGATATCCGTCAAGTGTATGCAATAAAAAACAAAACGCGGAAATCACAAAAAGACAACAAACATAAGCGCGCTCTCTGCGAATAATCAAGCAAAAATCCTTCACAATTGAATCATATGGATGATTTTCATAATCTTTTACTATTTGTTGCTCTTCCAAACGCCCTCTTATTTTGGTAAAATAAAGAAGACTAACGCCATAAAATATTGTCATCAAAACAGAAGTAAATAAAAATCTCCAAAAAATTTCATCCATAGTTGCCACGATTCCCCTTAATAGAAAACCCACTAACAGGATATAAATACCCAATGCTAAAAAAGAAGCCAGTGTAGTGTGAAAAAATACCCGTTTCATAAGAAACCTCCATAATTTTTTATATCAACAGTATACCATAGACGGGTCTTTGATGTCAATGTATCAAACAGTCATAAAAACTAACCAAAAACAATCAAACGATTCTCTCATATTGCTTGTAACTGTAATATAAAAATGCGAAACCCTTGAATATTTTGAAATAATTGTATTCATTTATTGTCACCCTTACTGCAAAAAACCGATGAAACGAAATCGTTTCATCGGTCAAAAGATCAATCCTGCGAAGCGGACGTCAAGGCAACCGTGCCGTCGGAGCAAACGATCTCCGTCAGATCCGTCACCTTATACCAGGTATCTGCTTTTTCCACGGCGTTCCACTCCTGAACGGTACCGTCGAAATAAATCGTTTTGATTCCCGAGGACGCCAAAATGGCAACGCCGATCTTCTCGACGGAAGCGGGAATCGTCAATGTTTCCAGAGCCTTGCAGGAATTGAAGGTTCTGTCTCCGAGCTCCGTCAGAGACGCAGAAAGCTTAACGGAAGTGAGCGCACTGCAACCGTCAAACGTATAAACGTCCATTACGGTAACAGAATCGGGGATCGTGATCTCCGTAAACTTCTTGCATTCAAAAAAGGCATGATGTCCGATCTCCGTTACACCATCGGGAATCACAAGACTTTCAAGGCTGACACAGGAGGAAAACGCTCTTTCTCCAATGCGGGTAATACCGTCGGGAACGGTAATCTTTTGCAAGGACGAGCAGTGCGCAAACAGCCAATCCGCGATCTCCGTCACACCGTCGGGAATCGCGATCTCCTGCAACGAAGCGCAACCGTAAAACGTAAGAGCACCAAAGGAGGTCACGTCCTCTGAAAAACGAACGGTCTTCAAGGACGCGCAATCGTAAAACATACCCTGTCCGATCTTCGTAATGGAATCAGGAATGGTCATCGTTTCAAGCTTCTGACAGTTATAGAACACCGCGTCTCCCAAGCTTTCGAGCGTTTCGGGAAGAACGACGCCGTTCAGATTCGAGCAGTTATAGAAAACGGCAGCACCCAGCGACTTCAAGCCGGAAGGAAGAACGACCTCCTTCAACTGATCGCAGCCGTAAAAAGCGCCCGCGCCAATGCTCGTCACCGAGTCGGGAATCGTGATCTCCTTCAGATCGCTGTATACGGGACCTTCCTCGGTGTTGGTCACGCGGTTGCCGTAACCGTAAAAGAGGTTGGCGCCGATCGCGGTCACCTTGTATCCATCCATATACTCGGGAATATCGACCTTTTTCACCTTACAGCTTCCGACACCCGTGATCGTGCAGGTCACGCCGTCCTCATTGACTGAATATTCCAAACCGCGCTCGTCGTACGGACCCATTGCGATCACGATAGCGGCAACGATTGCCAGAACCGCGATAAGCGCGGAAATAATCGTAATTGTTTTTTTCATCTCCTATAAGAATTCCTTTCCGAAAAATTCATTTGCATTTATACTGATTATACAACAAAATTTTATTTTTGTAAAGATTTTTCATAAATTATTCACTTTTTTCCGGAGAATATTTTTTGAAACGGCGATTTCTCCTTCGTTTCGAAACGCGACTTACGCAGCGGCGGACACGGCAAAAAATATTTTTTTATTTTTCGGAATTGTATATACTTTTTTCATAAATGTGTGGTATAATAATTTAAAATTCGAATTCATACAAAGGAAGTGTCTTTACATTGCGTATAAAAAAATTCTTGCTCGGATATATTCTGTTCGCCGTCCTCTCCGGTCTCGGACTTGCCGTTTGGAGAACGGTCCTCATGCTCCGATATTACGATCCCTATAACAACGAGTACGCGTTGGAAGCGAGTGTCCCGCTCAAATCGCTTGGATTCACCCTCTTCTTTATCTTCGTGATCCTCGCTACCTCTGCCATCATTCTGACGCGCTTCGAATTCAGAACGTTTTCTGCCGCAGAGCATCAAGCCTCCGTTTTCACAAGCGCGCTTCTCGGCTTCGTTTTTCTCGCGATCGGCGTTTTCGTTTCCATGTACATGAAAACAACGTTGGAAAACACGCTCTTCCCTCTCTACAAATATTCGCAGTTCATTTCTTACGTTCTGCTTTTCTTCTGCGCCGTTTATTTCATTCTCAACGCCGCGGGACATCCGAGATTCGAGGAATACAAAAAGAAGCTCGCGTTTATCCCTCCGATCTGGTGCGTTGCTTTCCTCGTGTCCTCCTACGTCAATCCGGCGTATAACTATAAGGATTTCAATCACACGCTTTGCAACGTGGCAATCTGCGCGTTGGTGTTCTTTTTCCTTTACGACGGAAAAATGGTCATCACAGAAAAAGCGACCGTTCCCTATTTCGTATTTTCGCTCATTTCTCTCACCGCGTCCATGGTATACATCATCCCGACGTTCGTACTGCTTGCTTACTGGGAGCTTTCCTCCGACGTTGAGCATATCTTCGAAGCGGTGTTGCTCGGAACGATCTTCTATACCTGCGCGTGTCTCCGAAACCTCTGCAAAAACGTTCAGATCCGCGAAAAAAAGGAAGAAGCGGAAACCGAAAAGACGGCAGGGTCCTGACCGTCGAAAGTCATTTCTTCAAACACAAAAATAAGCGTTCGCTCTTTACCGAAAGGTATTGAGCGAACGCTTTTTCGTTGTATATTACAAAACCGAGATCAGATCTCCGCGAGGATCGCGTCGGTCATTTCAACCGTGCCGAGCGCTTCTTCACCGTGAGCGATATCTGCCGTACGCAGACCTGCGTCGAGAACGCGGTTGACCGCGTCTTCGATCGCCTGCGCTTCCGCTTCGAGTGCGAATGCATAGCGAAGCATCATTGCAGCGGAAAGAATGGTTGCGATGGGGTTGGCTTTATTCTGACCCGCGATATCGGGAGCGGAGCCGTGGATCGGCTCGTAAAGACCTACCTTCGTCGCGCCGATGGATGCGGAAGGAAGCATACCGATGGAGCCCGTGATCTGAGAAGCCTCGTCGGAAAGAATATCGCCGAACATATTGGAGGTAACGATAACGTCGAACTGAGAGGGATTGCGGACAAGCTGCATAGCGGCGTTGTCAACAAGCATATCGGTGACGGTCACGTCGGGATATTCCGCCGCGATCTCGTGAACGGTCTTTCTCCAGAGACGAGAGGTTTCGAGAACGTTCGCCTTATCGATGCTGGTCACCTTCTTATTGCGTACGCGCGCCGCTTCGAAAGCAGCTCTCGCAATACGCTCGATCTCCATGCGGCTGTACTGCTCCGTATCGTACGCTTCTTCGCCGTATTTACCTTCGCGGTAGCCGCGGTCACCGAAGTAGATACCGCCCGTCAGCTCTCTGACGATCATGATATCGAAGCCCTTTTCCACGAGGTCGGGACGAAGAGGAGAATCGTCCTTCAAAGCCGCGTACAAGCGCGCGGGACGAAGATTGGTATAAAGTCCCATTGCCGCGCGGATGCCGAGCAAAGCCTTCTCGGGACGGACGTTGCCGGGGAGATTATCCCATTTCGGACCGCCTACCGCGCCGAGCAGAACGCTGTCGGAAGCAAGGCATCCCTTCACGGTCTCTTCGGGAAGCGGAGCGCCGGTCGCGTCGATTGCCGCGCCGCCGATCAGATAAGGTGTGAACTGAAATTCATGACCGAATTTCGAAGCGATCTTTTCCAGAACGCGAACGGCGGAATCCACGATTTCGGGACCAATGCCGTCGCCCTTCAACAAACCAATATTGAGTTTCATAATAGAATTCCCCCGTTATTTAATATTTCCTTTTTTGATGGATTCCATCAGACCGCCATCGGCAATGATCTTGCCGATGAAGGGAGGAAACGGCTTCGTCATATAGGTTTCACCCGTGGTCTCATCCTTGATCACGCCGGTATCGGAATCGGAGGTGATCACGTCGCCGTCGGCAATGCCTTCAGCCGCTTCGGGACATTCATAGATGGCAAGACCGATGTTGATGGCGTTGCGGTAGAAGATACGGGCGAAGCTCTTCGCGATAACGAGAGTAACGCCGCTTTCCTTGATGGCGAGAGGCGCGTGCTCTCTGGAGGAGCCGCATCCGAAGTTGTTTCCGCCGACGATGATATTGCAGGTCTTCACTCTTTCCTGGAAGGAAGCGTCGAGGTCTTCCATGCAATGGGAAGCGAGTTCTTTTTTATCGATGGTATTGAGATATCTTGCAGGAATGATAACGTCCGTATCGACGTTATCACCGTATTTGATTACTTTTCCTTCAAATTTCATGACAGTTTCCTTTCTGGATCAAAGTTCGTCCGCGCTTGCGATTCTGCCGAGAATAGCAGAAGCGGCGGCAACTGCGGGAGAAGCGAGATAAACTTCGGAGGTGGGATCACCCATTCTGCCGACGAAGTTACGGTTGGTCGTCGCAACGGCGCGTTCATGAGGAGCGAGAATACCCATATGACCGCCAAGGCAGGGACCGCAGGTAGGTGTGGAAACCGCGCAACCCGCCTGAATGAAGACCTCAAGCAGACCTTCTCTCATGGCGCGCAGATAGATCTCCTGCGTTGCGGGGATGATGATGGCGCGAACGCCCTTCGCAACCTTTCTGCCGCGCATGATCTCTGCGGCTTCCTTGATATTTTCGTAGTAGCCATTGGTGCAGGAGCCGATGACGACTTGATCGATCTTGATCTCGTCGATCTCATCGGTGGTATGCGTATTTTCGGGAAGATGAGGGAATGCGACGGTCGGCTTGATCTCGGAAAGATCGATCTCGATCACTTCGTCGTAAACCGCGTCTTCGTCCGCCTTGTATACGACGGGCTTGCGGTCGGAGCGTTCGGCAATATAAGCGAGAGTCTTTTCATCGACCTCGAAAATGCCGTTTTTCGCGCCCGCTTCGATCGCCATGTTGCAGATCGTGAGACGGTCGGTCACGGAAAGCGCGCGAGCGCCTTCGCCCGTGAATTCCATGGAGCGATAAAGCGCGCCGTCCACACCGATCTTGCCGATGATGTGAAGGATCACGTCCTTACCCGTGATATGAGGACGGGGCGTACCCGTAAGAACGAATTTGATGGCGGAGGGAACCTTGAACCACGCCTTGCCCGTTGCCATGCCGCACGCCATATCGCTGGAGCCGACACCCGTGGAGAATGCGCCGAGCGCGCCGTAGGTGCAGGTATGGGAGTCCGCGCCGATGACGACGTCACCGGAAACGACAAGTC
>JAZRLQ010000083.1:0-2147 GCA_045646925.1 Eubacteriales bacterium | reverse complement strand
CCTTCAAACGTGGAAAGTCCCGCGCTGATTTCCTCAGGGGTAAGTCCGAGCATATCACACACCGCCGCGGAAGCAAGCGAACCGAAAATATGATGGTAGCCAACCACACCGAGATCAACGTGTGTGAAAAGCTCTCCGCCCTTGAGGATATCAAAGGAATATCTGCCTGCGTTTTCTTTAATATTCTTTGCCGTGTAATCCGCAGGCTTTTCGATACCGTAGGTGATCAGGCAAGGGATATCCTTCATGGCCTCCATGAGCAGAGGATCGTCTGCGTTCGCAACGGAAAAAGGAAGAACTGCGGTCTCGTCCGCAAACGGCAGCTTTGCGTACGTTTCAAAGGATCTCTGGATCTGCGGAATACCGTCCGTGAAATAATCCGTGTGATCAAGATCAAGATTCAGCATAACGGAAACGCTCGGATAAAAATGCAGAAAAGAATCCTTATATTCACACGATTCAAAAATAAAGTAATTCTTTTCTCCGACAGTATACGCGCCGTTCATTTCCTTGGTTTCCGCACCCGAAAGCACCGTCGGTTTTTTTCCAGCGTGGATAAAGATATGCGAAAGCATGGAGGTGCAGGTAGATTTGCCGTGCATACCCGCAACGCCCACGCGGTGCTTATAGAAGCGCATGAGATACGCGAGCAGATCCGCACGGTAGATCATGGGGATTCCCTTTTTCGCGGCTGCCGCCATTTCGGGATTTTCCATGGAAACGGCGCCCGTGTAGACGAGCGCGTCGTAGCCTTCGATGTTTTTGCCGTCGTGGACGTGAACGACGGGAATGCCCGCGGCTTCGATCTTGTCGGTCATAGCGGAATACGCGCGGTCGGAGCCGCCGATACGCCAGCCTCTCGATTGACAGCAGAACGCAAGGCTGGACATACTGATGCCGCCGATTCCGACGAAGAACAGGCTTTTCGCCTGCGCGAGAACGTCTTCGATATTGGTTTGAAGATTCATGATAGACTCCTTTTCGTTTGAGGTTTCATAGTTTGGGGAGATGGTTCGTATAATGTAAAACGGAAGAAATCGTTCTCGCGGGACACGTCAACAAAATCTTCCTTTTTTCGATGGATTGTTAAAAAACTTATTACTTTGTCTTTAAAGAATATTCATAAATATGAGATATAATAGACTCATCGGAAAAACTTATCCGCGTTAATATATCGGACAAGGGTCATAACGGAGCTTCGGGCGAAAATCGGAGGCTCCTCAAAAAATTCCATTATCAGGAGGATTATCAAATTATGCAAATTACGGATGTCAGAGTCAGAAAAGTTTTTGAAGAAGGCCCCATGAAGGCGATCGTTTCCGTCACGTTCGACAACGAGCTCGCGCTTCATGACGTGAAAGTCATTCATGCGCGCGAAAAATACTTCGTCGTCATGCCCAGCAGAAAAAATCCCGACGGTACGTTCCGCGATATCGTACATCCGATCAACGCCGCTTCCCGAAACATTCTGGAAAGCGCGGTGATCAACGCTTATTTCGAAAAAATGAAGGAGATCGAGGAGAATCCCGCGATCATGGCTTTTTCCGCGGAGATGGAATGAGCCTCCTCTTGCCGTCCGGCTGTTGCGTTTGCGATAGCCGGATTTTTTTCGTTTAACATGAAGCGTGTTTGCAGGGATGATGGCTCTGGCGTTACGCTTCACGACACGGAGGGAAAGGATCTGCGAGTGGGGGCGGTGAGGTTCGACAGAGGCACAAGAACGGGCGATCGCAGATCGCTCTACGGGTTCGTGCGCAATCGCGTTTTCCTTTACACAAAGGGCCTTTCGACGCTCAATATCCGAATTTTCCGCTGAGGCTATCGTCGTTTTCGATCCAGTCTGCGACGTTGTAGATCGTGTATTCCGTTTCGGTCTCGCGGACGATGACTTCCTTGATACCCGCGTTGAGAACGAGTCTCTTGCACATCATGCAGGAGCAGACGCCGCCCGTGAGCGCGCCCGTTTTGGGATCGATGCAGGACATATAGAGCGTGGAGCCGAGCATTTTGTCGCGGTCGGCGGCGATGATCGCGTTTGCCTCCGCGTGAACGGAACGGCACATTTCGTAGCGTTCGCCGCGCGGAATGCCGAGCGCGTCGCGCATACAGTAATTGATATCGGAGCAGTTCTTTCTGCCGCGGGGCGC
>JAZRLQ010000082.1:0-12141 GCA_045646925.1 Eubacteriales bacterium | reverse complement strand
TGGCTGTATGTAAGATCAATATCGACTCCGATATCCGTCTTGCTCTCACCGCAGGTATCCGCCGCGTTATGAGCGACGATCCTTCCGTATTCGACCCCAGAACTTACCTCACCGTTGCTCGTAAAGAAGTTAAGGCAATGGTTAAGCACAAGATCGTTGACGTTCTCGGCTCCAACGGCAAGGCTTAATTACATCTGATATAAAAATCCCGACGTGAGTCGGGATTTTTTCTTTCGTAGAAAATCGTGATATGGCAAAACGCCGAGTGGATTTTACGTCAGATCGTACGTAGTATATTTGGTCTGTGCAAGCAATTTTTGCAGTTTCAGAAAGCGTTCTTGTTTCGTCCCATTCAAGAGAGCGTTTTGAATAGGAAAAACGAAAGACTTCCGAAAAACGATTTTGGTTTGCAGACCGTTGGTAAACAAAAGGAAATAGCCTTTTTCCATATTTCTTTCGCCGATGCACCGATTGCTTGCGGTTGGGCATTTTGCTTTGAAATTTTTTGCGCACTCGTCAAAATCGATCTGGTGTAAGCCATCTTTCGCTTTGTAAATCAGAGAATCCGCTTCGTTTTCGGCTTTGCTTCTGTTGACTGCAAAAATTTGATGATCATATATGGTTATTTCCATTATGTGACTTCCTTTTCTACATCTATTTTTATTGATGGTATCATTATAACAAAAAATCGGCAAAGGAAACAAGTCCTTTGCCGATTTTTTCGATATTTCTGTGAGAAGATCCACAAGAAATTACGTAAACTGCGAATTGTAAAGTGTGCTGTAGAAGCCACCCTTGCGCATGAGCTCGTCGTGGTTGCCTTGCTCGGTGATCTTACCGTTTTGCAATACGAGGATCATATCCGCATTCTGAATGGTGGAAAGGCGGTGCGCGATGATAAAGCAGGTGCGGGATTCCATCAGCTCATTCAGCGCCTCCTGGATCTTGATCTCTGTACGGGAGTCGACGTTGGAGGTCGCCTCGTCCATGATCAGCATGGGGGCGTCGGATAGGATGGCGCGCGCGATGGTGATAAGCTGGCGCTGTCCCTTGGAGATATTGACACCCTCGTCGGAGAGAATGGTATTGTAGCCGTCGGGCAAGCGTTCGATATAGCTGTCGATACGCGCGGCTTTCGCGGCCGCCTTGACCTCCTCGAAGGTGGCGTTTTCCTTGCCGTAAACGATGTTTTCATAGATCGTTCCGTGGAAGAGCCAAGTGTCCTGAAGCACCATCGTGTAGGCACGGCGCAGAGAATCGCGCTTGATCTCGCGGATCTCCTTGCCGTCTACGTAAATACAACCGTCGTTCACGTCGTAGAAGCGCATGAGCAGATTGATGATCGTTGTCTTGCCTGCACCTGTCGGACCGACGATCGCGATCGTTTTGCCCGGCTTTGCACAGACGGAAACGTCCTTGAGTATCGTTTTTTCGGGCGTATAGCCAAAGGTAACGTTTTTCAACTCGACCTCACCGGAAACGGAGGTGAGCTCTTTTGCCTCAGCAGTATCGGGCTTTTCGGGTTCTTCGTCGATCACGCGGAATACGCGTTCCGCTGCGGAGAATGCGGATTGGAATTCGTGGAGAATATTGGCGAATTCGTTGATCGGTCCTGCGAACTTGCGGGAATACTGTACGAATTTCGCAATACCACCGAGTGTGATGAAGAAGATGGAGGCTTCCTGAACGACGCCACTCTGGGAATACATATAAAGGATACCACCGAAGATCATAACCAAAGAGATGGAAAGGTTATTGATGAAGTTGACGGAGGGACCGAGTGCCGCACCGTAGAATTCCGCGTTGTAATATGCGTCCATAGCTTCCTCGTTGCGCTTATCGAAGCGTTTTCCGATCTCTTCCTCGCGGTGATAGCCCTGAATGGTGCGGCAGCCGGAGATCATTTCCTCTGCGTAACCGTTGAGTTCACCGAGCATACGGGAGCGCTTGCGGGTGAGAGGGCGTACCTTTTTGGAGCGATAGCGCGTAAAGATGATGGAAATGGGAACGGTGATAACGAAAACGAGGATCATCGGCTTGGAAATCTGCCACATGAAGATCAGAGAGCCGACGACGGTATAAACGCTGGTCATGACCTGTACGAGGTCGTGAGAAAGAGACGCGTTGACGGTATCCACGTCGTAGGAAATACGGCTGATGATATCGCCCGTCGCGTGGGTGTCAAAATAATTGACGGGAAGGGAAGTCAGCTTTTCAAAAAGCTGCTTGCGCATTCTGTAAACGATCCTTTGGGAAAGGCGGATCATCAGAACGGCAAGGAAATACGCCGCAACGGCGGAGCAGGCGTAGCAAATCAGCATACGCGTGACGTTTGCCCAAACGAGATCAAACTGTACGCCGCCCTCTGCAGCAACGGCATCGATAGCGTCACCGGAGAAACGGGGACCGAGCAGGGAAAGCTGATTGGAAAGAAACGTGAGGATGATGGCGCAGATAAAGAGAGGCCATTCCTTCATAACGTAACCGAAAAGACGCTTCAGGATTTTACCTGTCGTTTTGCGGTCGAGCTTGGTTTCATCCCTTTTGTTGGGATTGTTTTCAAATCGGGGATCGCGGTTAAAACCTCTATTCAACGATGGCACCTCCCATCTGAGATTCACTGATTTCGCGGTAAGGCAAGCAGTTTTCGAGAAGCTCCTCGTGGTTGCCCGAGCCGATGATCTTACCGTCTTCGAGCACGAGGATCAGATCGCTGTCCTTGACGGAGCTTACACGCTGTGCGACGGTAACGACCGTCGTATCCGTCAGATTTTCCTTCAGCGCGCGGCGTAGATTGGCGTCCGTTTTATAGTCGAGCGCGGACGAGCTGTCGTCGAGCACGAGGATTTGAGGATCGCCTGCAATGGCGCGAGAGATCAAGATTCTCTGCTTCTGACCGCCGGAGATGTTGGTTGCTTTCTGAGAAAGCATATGTGTGTAGCCGTCCGGGAAAGAAAGGATAAAATCCTCCGCCTGTGCGATTTTTACGGCTTTGACGATCTGAGCGGTAGAAAGATCTCTGCCGAGATTGATATTTTCCAGGACCGTATCGGCGTAGAGGAAGTCGTGTTGGAGAGCAATGCCGAACATGGAATAAAGTTCATCCTTCGGGATCGTACGGATATCTCTGCCGTTGATGCGAACGCATCCTTCATCTACGTCGTAGAAACGGAGGAGAAGGCGGATCAGCGTGGTTTTGCCGCTTCCCGTCGCTCCGATAATACCGAGAGATTCGCCTTTTTTCAAGGAAAAGCTGACGTTTTCAAGATTGGGATGCTTACCTCTGTAGGAGAAGGTAACGTGATCGAATTCGATCAGCGCGTCGCTCTTGATGGGCGGAAAGTCGAGCTCACTGCAAACGTTGAGTTCTTCGGGTGCTTCGATGACCTCCGCGATACGTCTTGCGGAAGCGGCGCTCTTGGTATACATAACGAAAATTCTGGAGACGGACATCATCGCCATGGAAATGAGCGTGAAATACTGCATGAAAGCAATGACTGTTTCGGGATCGGATTGATGTCCCGCGACACGGGAAGCGCTGAGAGCTACGACGGCGGTGATACCCGCATTCATCAGAAGCGTCATAACGGGATTTGCCGCGCTCATGATCGTGCCCGCGTGGCGCTCATCGTTGGAAAGACCTGTGTTGACCTCGTCGTAACGGCGGTGTTCATATTCCGTTTTGGAGAGAGCCTTGATCACGCGAATGCCCTGCGTGTCTTCACGAACGACACGAATCATGCGGTCGACGGAATCTTGTACTTTTGCGTAAAGCGGGATACCCTTACGGGAGATGAAAAATACGGTGACGAAAATGAAGGGAAGCGCTGCGATCATGACGAGCGCGAGATAGGTGTCCATCAAAAGTGTAATGGCGAGACCGCCGGCGAGCAGGATCGGCGCGCGAACACCCATTCTTTGCATCATGCCGACGAAGCTGTGGAGATTGTAGGTATCGGTCGTGATACGGGATTCCAGCGAGGGTATCGTGAATTTATCCGTTTGTGCCGCGGAAAGGCGAAGCGTGTGGGAGAAAAGGTCGTGACGGACCTTTTCGGAGAAGTTGCGGGAGACCTTTGCCGCCATGCGATTGGCGACGATGTTCAGCAAGCAAGCGGCGCCCGCACAGATGATCATCAGACTGCCCCATTTGACGATCTCCATCAAATCCTGCGATACGACGACGGTTTTGAGAATGTGGCTGAGTATGTACGGAAGCAGAAGCTCTACGAGCGTGCCCGTGATCTTGATGATGAGCCCGATCGACATTCTGCCGTAAAAGGGCTTCAGATAACGGAGCATGATTTTCATTTCTCAGTTTCCTCCTTTTCATAAATATACTTTTGTGCGCGGTCCGCGATGGTATCGAGAACCTTCTTGAAGCAGAGAAGCTCTTCGGGTTCAATGCCTTCGGTCAAGTACGCATTCCATTCGGTTACGATTCTTTTGACCTCGGGTAAAATGTTCAGCATTTTCTGCGTGGGATAAACGCAGATTGCCCGTTTGTCGTTTGCATCGGGACGGCGCTCCACATAACCCTTTTCTTCCAGATAGGCGAGATGGCGTGTCACACCGCTTTTGTTGATACAAATGTGCTTTGCGAGCTGTTCCTGTGTCATGCCGGGGTTATAGCAGATCGAGAGGATATAGCTGTGATGACACGGACCGAGTCCGCTTTCCTTCAGCTTGTCCTGACGGTAAATTCCCTCGCAACGGCTGACGACGTTGATTTTTCGCATGGGTGTCTCCTTTCTTTTTATATAACCGTTGCGGATGCAACGGTTGCGCTTGCAACTATTTTAACATAAAAGGGAAGAAAAGTCAATATTTTTTTACGGAAGAAAATAGAAACGCACTTTGCAAGGCGTGCAAAATTAGCGGTAAAATTATAACAACCGAATGAGCAGCCCTAACGGCAAAACACCACGGAAGAAAAATCCGTGGTGTTTTGCTTTAATAAGCCGTACTGTGAAACTCGAGGCTCAATAATTGCCACGCAGAAATCAAAGATAACGCCTGACAAGAAAAAGTTCTTTATTTTCGAAAAACGACTGGACTTTCTCTCTCTTCTGTGGTATTGTTGTATGCTAACAGGAGGTATGTTCTATTAAAAGTATGATAAAAGAGCTATGGTGCGGAAACATTATGCCACCCGAGGACAGTAGAAAGAATAGCCTCGAGATGAAGCAACTGTTGGAATACATTAGCCGGCATAATGATGACCTACTCAAAACTATGACGGATGAGCAAAAGAAAATCTTCGAGACGTTCCAGGATTGCTGGAATGAATATGCAAGTCTCTCTGACGAGGCATTATTCGAATATGCCTTCAAGCTTGGGGCGCGGTTGGCGATGGAGATCCAATCTGAACACGATGAATGAAAATGTATTGCTGCAAAACACCACGAAAACTGAAGTGGTGTTTTCCTTTTTTACCCACCATGCACCATAAATGTCGCAAGTCGGTGTGATATACTATTCGTGTAACCATCGATTCCAAATCCAACTTGTTTTTATTTCAAATTTTTAAAATCGTGTGTTATAATACCTTTCACAATAGCAAATTATTATTTTCACATAAAAGGAGAATAAAAATGAAAATCAACAATCTTCAGATCACATCTGCCTCTGCTCTCGATTTTGACTTAGCCATCACTGCTCCTATTTGCATCCTTCGCGGTCATTATTCCGATCTTGTTCTTGATCTTGCGCGCGAGTTGATTGGCGACTACGGCGCGCAGAATGATCCCGACCGCGTTGACGACGGATGCTTCGTGATCCGCGCTGACATTGAGATGGACAACAAGAATTACAGCGTATGCTATATCCGCAATGCCGACTTTATGGGCGACAACCGCCTTGCCGCAAACTTTGAGCCGAACAGTGTACACTTTTCAGAGGACGATACCCGCGAGTTTGTAGATAAGTGCAACGAGCGTGACACGGATGATTTCAATGTGCTTATTAAAACCGCCAACATAACCTCTCGTGATGATGACCGTCCTATCTTCATTTACAGCTATTTCGACCGTCTCGATGAGGCAATCGACATCACTTTAATTCTTGATAAGCTTGCTTCTTTGGGCAGACAAGTGTTTATCTCAGTTTGCTCAGGCTATCCTGAAATAAAGCATGAAAAGGTTCAAATGGTCCGCATATGAAAGAAAGCATTTATGCCGCAATACGCGGAGAGTACGGCAAGCGTGTTTTACCACCCGTCGGCACAGCCTATGACGAGGATCATTCAGTTATAATTTGTCCCGTTTGCAAGCGCAAAACACTTGATAATTACGATATTTGCCGTCATTGCGGATGGGAATATGATGGATTTCCCGAAGATCACTATTCTGCTGCCAACGGCGCGACACTCGCTGAGTACCGTGAGCAGTACAAAGAAGCATTGCAAGAAAGGAATCTGCAAGATGTATAAATATTATAATCCTCACCCCAAGGGCTTGTCTACCGACGATTGTGTAAAGCGCGCCATCGTCGTGGTGACGGGTATGGATTACTCAAGAATTCAGCGAGAATTGAATAAATATAAAAAGGTCACGGGCGCGAAGTCCTTCAACAGTGTAAAAAATCTGCGATACGTTGAGGATGTATTAAACGCAAAAAAAATATCCCTTAATAACCAATTGACCGCCGAGGAATTTTGCAAACAATATCTTCACGGCAGATATATTCTCGATATGGATGAGCATTGGTCGGCTTGCGTGGACGGATGTATTTATGACACTTGGGATTGCAGTAAGGAAAAGGTGAATTTTGCCTATGAGATAACCACAGAGCCGTATGCGCCGCCGAATATGACAAAGCAAGTTTTCAAATACTGTTGTACCTCGGAAAGGCTATCCGATAATGAAACAAGCATTCGAATTTATGACGGCAACGGTACTTTTGTCGAACGTAAAATTCCTACCGAGCTGACCAAAGGCTACGTTTTGTGCCTTCAGCACAGCAATTATCAGTATATAGATCTCGATGGAGGAAAAGAAAATGAAGGTTGAAATCTACTCACGAGAAGCAATCAAAGAGCTTATGAAGGGCGAGTTCCCTAAAAACATCGCCGTTATCAGCTTTTGCAGTCCGCGCAAAACGCGCAGAGCCGAAGAAGTACGGGTGTATTTCGGGAACGTATGTGACCGCGTATTTAATATCCTAATTCCCGACATTGATATCGAGATCCTTGGTGATTACGGCTACACCTACGAAACCTATCTTGCAGAAGCGGATGAGCTTGCAAAATTCATTTACGAGGTAAGAGTCGAGGGGCGCGATATTATCTGCCAATGCGATTTCGGACAGAGCCGTTCTGCCGCTTGTGCCGCTGCAATATTGCAACATTTTGAGGGGCGCGGAATCGATATTTTTGCGGATTATCGGTATTATCCCAATCAGCTTGTATATCACAAGGTTTTTGATGCACTTGAAAAGTATAAAGGAGAAAATCATAGATGACCGAAAAAGAAATCTGGGATAAGGCGTACAAACGCATATTTGAGCTTTACGGCGATATGCCCGATCTGCGCATCGTCAGCCGCTTTTACAGCGAAAAACAAGGTTTTATGCAATACGAGGTTGGCAAATACTTTTACGACCTTGCAAAGCTTCGCCGAGAGGCAGAGGAATCAGGTGAGCGATTGATCGTTAAAGCCCCGCTCGCCTCTTGTCTTGTGGCATACTTGCTCGGAGTAACCGACGAAAATCCGTTGCCGGCGCATTATTTCTGCCCGAAGTGCAAAACGGTGGAATGGATGGACGGCAGGTGCGTGTTCGATCTTCGTTACCGTACTTGCGCGTGCGGCGAAAGAATGCAGCCCGACGGATTTGACATTCCCTTTGAAACTTATTTGCCGTATGCTAAGAAGCTCAAAACCACAGACACCGTCCCTGAAAACTATCAGCAGCTGTTTGATTCCATCCTCTCTCATTTTCAAAAGTCGCTGTTGGATACGGCTAATATTTGCAAGCAGTTAGAGAAGGCTACCGGCGTTTGCATGTGTAGCATTGACCTGAAAGACCTCGAAGTAAAGCACCGACTATTGACAGGTGATTTTGAGAAATTGGCTGGCGTTGGCGGCGAAAAAACAATCAAGCAAATGATCTCACTCACACATCCGGTGACGTATAACGCCCTTTTGAAGCTGATCGGACTTGCCCACGGCAGTTGTACGTGGAGATACAACGCCGAGCAGCTTCTCGCGGACGGTATCTGCTCACTCTCGGATATTCCCGGCACGCGCGACGAGGTGTTTACGTCAATCCGCGATGCGATGCGTGAATGTGATTTTTATGACAACGGCTTTGCCTATGACGTAGCGAACAAAGCTCGGCGCGGATATTACCGGGAGCACGGAATGGACGATTACACCAACAGTACATTACAAATGCTCGGACTTGACAGATGGTTCGGCAGCTATATCCGATTCACGCAGTATATGTCAAGCAAAGCGCTTGCGGTGTTGGAGTTGCAGTATTCTATTATTCTCAATTGGTATCAAGTCTATTATCCGAGCGAGTATCAACAGATAATGGCTGATTATAGTACTTGAAAATTAAAGAAAATTATGTTATAATTAGGATGCCTAAAAGCAGGAGGTGTAAGCTTATGAAAATCGAACGCGGAGATATCTTTTTTGCCGATCTGTCGCCTGTATTCGGAGCCGAAATGGGCGGAATGCGGTATGTTGTCGTTGTTCAAAACAATGAGTTGAACGATGAAGCTTCCTCAAATGGCGGTACAGTTATTGTTGCTCCGTTGTCCTCAAATAGCACTGAGTTCGAAAGTCAGAACGCAATGGCAACGATTCCCGCGGACATTCTGGAGCTTCCGCTTTTTTCGTACCGGTTTCTGCTCTTTGGAATTAGAGCAATTGATACCAAGCGTTTGAAAAATCATATTGGGCGTCTGAGCGATGAAACAATGGCAGAGCTTGATAAAAAACTTAAGTATGCATTAGGACTTTGATATGATAACAGCAAGCCCTCCGCGAAATTCGCGGGGGGCTTGCATTCTGCTTGTTTAATTTTTTCTATGCTCATCGCAAACCTTAATGATTTCATCCATAAGTGCGATAACCTCCTGCGCTTTTTGAATGTCCTCATTTCTCTTTTTCTTAATGCAGCGAGCTTCGTGAACCAGCTCATCAAATGCCTTGTTTGCATTATGCAAAGCTTTTTTATCTCCAGTCTCCGCCATTTTCAGCATATCAATCAAGGCTTTTTGGGAATCTATCATATCACCGATATATGCAAGATCACGGTGCTCAAACCATTCAAGGATAATCTCTCCGGAAAGGATCTCGTCTTCTATAACGTCAAGATCGTTATAGTCTTCATCATTCAAATTGCATTCTTGCTTTACTTCGGTCAAAAACTCTGTTCGCGCTTTTGCCAATGATTCCAATTTATTTTCTTGTTCCAAAATGCTCATTGTGCGTCCACCTTCTTTTCTTCTTTTAGTTTTTCTCTATCCGCTTTGCTCATATGTCTTGCGGTCAAAAGCAAGTTATCACCGTCAATCAGCAAATTACCATTGAGCAATGCGGTAGGTTTGCTGTTTTCACTCGGCTGCAAGCAGCTCTTCACGCCGTCTTTGTTAACAAAGCGGTATTCGTAGGAAATAATGCCCGATTCCGCCATGTATTTGGCAATGATATTTGCGGTTTCCTTGCTGCCGTTTTTATCGATCAGCAAGAGCTGATCACGCCACACGACCGGCTCGACCGCCATAATACAAAGATCAGCTTCGGTGATGATCACATCGGGATTGACCTCCCAGATCGCCGCGAACAGCGCGTGCTTGGCACCGCCGTGACCGCGGTCATAGTTAAAGCATACGGCATAGTGGCTTTCGTCAAACGCAGCCTTGATCTCCTCGGGAGTATGTACTTCTGCCATCTTTTCTCTGTAAACGAGAAGTGGGGATTTTTTGTTTTCCATGGTTTTCCTCCAATTATACTAAGCTCGGGCAAGTTCTGCTTGGACAATTATATACACCACATTGAGCGCATTTGGGCTTGTCAGTACATACTTCGAATTTATCCTTTGCACAATACTGCCAAAGGATTGTATCAACCTCTGCCTGAGATAATCCATACTCATCGCCAATTTCTTTGCAAATCTCTATTGCCTCCCATGGGGTTGCAGGAACCTTTTTGGAATAACCCAACCGACCCAAAAGTCTGCAAAGGAGCGAGTCGGGTTTGATCACCTCAACACCAACCCCTTTGAGATATTCGCAGACAAGCGGGATGCCCATACAATTGAGTTTATAATTCTTTCCCGATTGGCTCAAGCTTTTAATAACATCTACAAGACTTGTTGTAGCATAATAGCCACTGATCGAACCGTGTTCTTCTTCGATTATTTCCAATGTTTCAATATTTGCTTTGAGGTTCTGCATCTGTCGTTTGATTTGTCTGTTACCGCAGTGGATTCCTGTGATTTTATCAACAAGAGTAGCAGGATTAGCATTCTTCAACAATTCAATATCATAATGGCTAAATATCGAATCAATTGTCAGGCGATTGTTATAGATAGGTTGCCACGGACGGTTATTGGAAAGCTGTGCGTAAATCATAGCTTTTACATGGTCGGGCAGCGTAAGCGATATTACAGAAGCTGCAGAGGAATTGAGTGATATTGCAGAACCTATGCCAAGCGTTGCGCGCTTTTGCATAACTTCAATTTCCTCAATTTCTTTCTTATAATCGTAACCTGCCTTTGTCATGGTATCAATGATCTGCTGAAATTCGGGGTATTTCATAACTATTCTCCTTTTTATTTCAAAATGAATTTTTTTGCATTTTCGGGGTATCGATCAATTGCACCGTTATTATAACACACACATTTAAAAATTTCAAAAAAATTTGAACGCGATGTAGTGGCAGCCTTGTTATATACATTATATCACATCGAATTGCGACAAATATGGTGCATCACTGCATTTCAAAGAACTTGTCAATCAATTCTCGCTTACGTTTGTCGTCAAGTGTTTCATTCATCTTGATACTTTCCACGATTGTTTGAAAATCATCTTGCTCAAGGGAGGGTGCTTTCTTTGGTATAAAATACCCATCGCCGTTATGCTGAATATCATATCCAAGGTCTTTGAGCAACGTTATATTTCTTCCGATTGCTTTTCGCTCAATAGTAGTATCATAGGCCGCCTCAATGTGCGAAATAATTCGTTGCTGATCAAGAGGTTCTTGACTATTTTCCAACGTACGAAGAATCAATAAAGGGTAAGATGAGGTTCCCCAATATTGCAGGGGTACCAATGTCATTTGTACCTCGCGCAATTTGCTTTTAGGAGCTCTGTCGACGTTGAAATGAAAGTAATACTCTTTAGTTTCATCCTCCATTACGAGCATATCCGTGTTGAGCTCAGGGTAGCTCTCATAATGACACTTGACGAATAATGAATCTCTGGTAATGGAAATGTCAAAGTCATCGAATTCATCGGTTTCTCCATCCTCGTCGTACCAGTCGTCATCGTCAACACTTACGCCGGCATCGTTCTTGGTCGTTGGCTTTCGCTCGAATTCATAATCATCGGGATCGTCTGACGGGATGGATTCATCAATATCCAAAAAATCAGTACGAGAAACGTAATTATCCAAAAAGTCTGCCATTGCTGTACGGTAAGCTTTGTGGATACCTTCTGTACGAATCGCCTTTATATATGGCGATAGATAAATTTGCGAAATAATCTCTCGGATATCCTTCTTTGCCTCGGCAAAGGACCTGTATTTTTTTGTTTGTTCACCGTCATTACCTGGCTTTGTTTCATAAGTAAGTTGCCAAATCGTTTTCATAATTCGTTGGTATCCTATTGCAATTTTTATTATTAGTCATTATATCATATTTTTGGGAGTTTTTCAATACAATGTGACAATTTTGGTGCAATCTCAATTGCTTTTCCAAAAATCGAGTATTTTCCAAAACCTCTTGACAAAACATACGTGCTGTGTTATAATTAAAGAACCAAATGGCTCATTATATTTCGGAGGGCATTTTATGAGAAGCAGAGATGAATCGTTGTTCGGCAAGATCATCGATTTTGTGAATGAATATTTTGAGGATTACGGCAGGTCTCCCTCCACTCGTGAGATCGAGCAAGGTATCGGCGCATCC
>JAZRLQ010000081.1:0-6436 GCA_045646925.1 Eubacteriales bacterium | reverse complement strand
GGAACGTCTTCTACACCCATAACGAGCTTGGAATTGCCCCAGTAAACGAGGTCGGGGGATTCAGAAAGCCAAATATCAAAAACGTGTCCGCCACGGGAATATACGGGCATGGGACGTTCGAGACGAACGTATTTTCCGTTTATCTTTTCGGGGAAAAGAACCATATTTCTGTTTTCGGGAACGGAGATGGATTTGACGTCGAAGTTCTTGAGATCCTTCGTGGTAGCCATACCGCCGCAAACGCCGTGCTTGGTATCGACAGCAAAGCACATACAGTATTCACCGTCGATTTCGGTGATACGGGGGTCGTAAACGCGGCTGATCTCATCGTCCTTCATTGCAAAACAAGGTTCGGGTTCAACTTTCCAATGAATGCCGTCGTTGGAAAATGCGAGACCGAGGTTCGTTCCTTCAAGAGTCTGGGCATCGTAATCGCCAATGTCATTACGGAAAATCATGATATATTCTCCGTTGTCACGCTTCAGAACGCCTGCGTTGAAGGTCAGCGCAGATTTGTAGGGAACATCTTTGCGGGAAAGGATCGTTTCAGGATATCTTGTGATACAAGGCTCTGTTTTGAAAAGGGATTCGTCAACAGGTTTAAAAGGTTTTGGCATTTTGAACATCCTCCGATTAAATTATTAAAATAGACTCTTATTTTTACTGTTTGAGCGAATATGCTGAACGCCATTCGCTTCAAAGACATCATATGAATATCAAACATATTTTACCATATATTATAGGCGAAAGTCAAGAAAAAACTTCTTTTTATTGCATAACAATTGTATTCTTGATCAAATTGCCAAAAGGTATTGACAAAATATGTGCTTCTTGATAGGATGTATTGCATGATAGAGAGTATCGTACAAATGATTTCATGAAAGGGGGAAAGTATTTATGCGTACTTCACATCCGTTTGCGCCGATTTATGACGCCAATTCCCGTATACTGATCCTCGGAAGCTTTCCATCCGTGCGTTCGCGCGAGAATAATTTTTATTACGGCCATCCTCAAAATCGTTTTTGGAAATTGCTTGCGAGATTATATGAGACTCCGATTCCGGAGACGATCGAAGAAAAGACGAGTTTTCTGCTTCAGCGAGGAATCGCGCTCTGGGACGTGATCGCTTCCTGTGAGATCGAAAACTCCTCCGATCAGAGCATACGCAATGTCATTTTGAATGATCTCGATAAAATTTTTGAGTTGGCGGATATACATGCCGTTTTTACTAACGGAAAAACGGCAGATCGGCTTTATCGGAAATATCATGGAGAAAATGCGTGTTGTCTGCCTTCCACAAGTCCCGCCAATGCTGCGTGGTCACTTGATCGTCTTGCAGCCGCGTGGTCCGTCATCATGGAAGAAAAATAAAATTATATTTTCCGAATAATCCCCATTTGTTTATTTTCAGTTTATGTTTTGGTTGTATAATTTGTCAAAATCAGGATTTTGTTGTTATCTGTATTGAGTGCTGAAAACTGATGGATTCTCTTATCTGACAAAATTGAATACCACGGCATTTGAAGAAAATTACAAGGGAGATTAGAAAAATGGATAAAAAAAGCATACCGATTTTTTATGCGTGCGATGATAATTTTGTGAAGTATACGATCGTTTCGCTTTCCTCTATGATTGCAAATGCATCCAAGGAATATCAATACCACATTTATGTTTTGCATACCTTCATTACCGATGAAATGAAGGAGAAATTATATGAATTGCAGAACGAAAATTTTGAAATTGACTTTTGCGATGTAACGGATCATCTGGAATCGATCTACGACAGACTTCCGATCCGCGATTATTATTCCAAAACAACGTATTACAGACTTTTTATTGCTGAAATGTTTCCGGAATATGATAAAGCCATCTACATAGACAGCGATACCGTTGTACAAGGCGACATCAGCAAACTTTATGCGATTGATATCGGAGATTCCTACGTCGGCGCTTGTCATGAGCAGGCGATGGTGCAGGTGGACGTATACGGCACATATGTCGAAAAGGTTATCGGTATATCCAGACATAATTTCTTCAATGCGGGTATGATCGTGATCAACTGCGAGCAGTTCAGAAAGCACAGTGTTTTGGATAAGTTTATCTCTTATTTGCACGTGTACGATTTTGTTGTGACACAGGATGAAGATTATTTGAATCTCATTTGCAAAGATCGCGTGCATTGGTTGGATCAACGCTGGAATACGGAAATTTTCGGAGAAATTGCGTATCCTATCGAAGAAGCCAATATACTTCACTATATTATGACGAGCAAACCGTGGCATTACGGAGATTGCAGACACGGAGATATCTTCTGGAATTACGCAGCGCAAACGAGCGTTTACGATGAGATCAAAGGCGTTTTGACCGCATATACGGATGAAGAAAGAGAAAGAGACGCAATTTCCGGCGAGAAGCTTCTTGCGCTTGCAATCAAGGAAACGAACAGAGAGGATAATTATCTGAATCGTTTGAACCGTACCGTCAGAGCGCGTGACAGAGTAGAGGTTCTTGAAAAGATTGACGAATACGAACGCAAGGGAATTTTTGATCTTGATGTCGAACAAGATCCGCCCGGGAAGGTACTAATGCCTGAGGATATCGAATATGTAAGAAATAGCCCTGCTGATAAGGTAAAGACGGAGATGGCTTTCCAAGCGGCTCGTAAATTCGTTAAGGATCTGATCAAGGATAAGAAGCTGATCGTAAAAGAAATCAAGGGAATTGAGAATTTTCAATCATTGGATAGTGGCGCGGTGATTACTTGCAATCATTTCAATGCGTTTGATAGCTTTGCGATCCAGATGGCTTACGATGCCGCAAAACAGCCGAAGAGAAGATTTTATCGTGTGATCAGGGAAGGCAATTACACGAGTTTCCCCGGCTTCTACGGTATGCTTATGCGTAATTGCAATACGCTCCCACTCTCATCCAATTTTAAAACGATGAAGAAATTTATGGTTGCGGTCGATCAACTTCTTTCGGAAGGACATTTCATTCTCGTCTATCCCGAACAGAGTATGTGGTGGAACTATAGAAAGCCAAAGCCATTGAAAGCAGGCGCATTCCAGTTTGCTTCCAGAAATAATGTTCCCGTGTTGCCTTGCTTCATCACGATGAAGGATACGGACATTATGGGCGAGGACGGTTTCTTCATTCAAGAATACACCGTACATATCGGCGTGCCGATCTATCCCGATGAAACGCTCGGCAGAAGAGAACGCGTTGAGAAAATGATGGAAGACAATGCGGCTCTTTGGAAACGTATTTACGAAACGGAGTATCAGATCCCACTCTCTTACACAACTGAAAAGGTTTAAATAGATTCATAAATAAAGCCCGCCTCGAGTAACCAAATGGCAACTCAAGGCGGGTTTATTTAGTTCAAATCAGTTTTTGATTTTGGAATATGGTAGCTAAGCAATTGTTTTGCTCATTATTTCATGTTAGCCATCAGAAAATCTTCGGCTTCTTTTCTGGTAGGGATGGAAGCGCTTGCGCCGGGACGGCTGACCGTGATTGCAGATACGGCAGTTGCGAAACGAACGGCTTCATCCATAGTTTTTCCTTCGGCGATCATGGAACAATAACCTCCGATAAAGCTATCGCCTGCGGCGGTAGAGTCAACCGCTTTTACAGAGAATGCTTTTTGTGTTTTAATAATTTTTCCTTCGTTATACAGACAACCCTTTTCACCGAGCGTGATGATGACGGTGCGTTTACCATCATTCCAAAGAGCTTTGAGCGCTTCCTCTTCGTTCGTATAGCCTGTGATAATAGCTGCTTCATGTTCGTTGGGGATGATGATGTCGGTGAAGGAGAGAAGCTCGTCCGGAAGCTTTGCGGCAGGAGCGGGATTGAGCAGAACCTTACATCCGTATTCCTTTGCTTTCTTTGCGGCATAGATAATGGTCTCCATCGGAATTTCCAATTGGAAAATAACGATGTCGGCATTTTTGATCAGATCAAGATTTGCGTCGATCCATTCGGGAGATACGGCGTCGTTGGCGCCACCGTCCAAAATGATGTGGTTATCTCCTCCACAAACGGTAATAACCGCAACACCGGAGTTTGTGTCTGCAATTTTTACACCACCAGTGCGAATATGATTTGCCTCGAGATTTGCTTTCAAAAGCTTTCCGAATTCATCATTGCCGACAGCGCCGATCATATCGGCTTCACCGTACAACTTGGCAACGGCAACCGCTTGATTTGCGCCTTTGCCGCCGTAAGAGGTCATGAAGTTCTTTCCGTGCACGGTTTCTCCGAGTTTCGGCAGAATGTCCGTATTGATGACGAGGTCAATATTAATGCTGCCTATGATAAGAATATTTTTCATAATAGATTTCCTTTCATATTGAATGTAAAATAAATATTATCTTCATGATATCATAAGTAGTGTGAAATGTCAATAAATCTTTTATATTACTGCGCTTTCACATGGCGCGATTTGACTTTAAATCGGAAAGATTTACACATATGAGGAAAAAACAATTGATTTTTTCTGCCTGTTGTGCTATAATTTATTTATAAATATATTTTGAATCCCAAAAGCGAGGTGTTCGATGCATGAAAATTTTGATTCTTTCCTGCAATACCGGAGGAGGTCATAATTCGGCGGCTGCCGCAATCAAAGAGTATTTTGATTCAAGAGAGATTTTTTGTGAGATACAGGACGCTTTGGCGTTTGATTCCCGTTTTAAATCGGATATTATCAGCAAAGGGCACGTGCTGCTCTATAAAAAGGCTCCCGGATTATTTGGCGCGGGATATCAATTTGCAGAGAAGCATCCTTCCAAAGAGGGAAAAGATTCTATGATGTATTCCATCATGAAGAGGGGAACGGAAAAATTATATGCTTATTTAGGCGAAAATCAATTTGACGCCGTTCTTTGTACGCACGTTTTCGCAGGAATGATGATGACGGAGATTGAAAAGCAATATGGTCTCTCTCTTCCTTTTTATTTCGTTGCTACGGATTATGCCGTTTATCCCGGTATCGAGGAAGTGAAGGCGAACGCTTATTTTATTGCGCATAAATACTTGATTCCCGATTACGTAAACTACGGTATTCCGGAGTACAATCTGGTGCCGACGGGTATTCCGATCAAGAGAGCGTTTTATAAGTCTCTTCCCAAGGAAAAAGCAAAAGACTTTTTGGGCTTGTCACAAAATAAAAAGATCATTCTTCTGATGTGCGGTAGCATGGGGTGCGGTCCGGTCTATAAGCTTGGGAAAATGCTTTTGAAGAAATTGCCGGAGAATGTGAAAATGGTCGTTGTTTGCGGAAGCAACGAAAAGCTTGTAAATAAGTTTGAAAAGCTTTCACCGAATGAAAACCTTCGAATCGTTGGATTTACAAACAAAATGAATATTTATATGGACGCGTGCGACGTTGTTATGACGAAACCCGGTGGACTCAGTTCCACAGAGTCTGCAACAAAATTGCTCCCCATGGTGCTTATGAACGTGGTTGCCGGTTGTGAAACGAGAAATTTGGATTTCTTTCTGAATAATGAATTTGCCGTTAGCGCAGAGACGCTGGAAGGTTTGGCAGATGAAACGTTGGCGCTTCTTGCGGATGATGAAAAGACGGAGCGGATCAGAACTCTTTTGCGGGAATCATTTTCCGTATATTCTGCGGAAATGATCGGTGATTACGTTGTTTCCGATATTAAAAACGCTCACGCATACGGTGATACGGGAGATTTTGAGCCTATTTCCGCTGAAATTACAATAAATGTATAGAAAATCAAAATAATAACAAACCGCTGAGAGAATGGATCTAAATGCTCGATTGCTCTCGGCGGATTTTTATAGGCAAATTTGGAAATTTATAATATAATTTTGGGAATCAATGCACCCAAATTCAAAATTATCACACTATATGAGTGAAGGGAAGTGAGAAAATGCAAAATACGAAAGAAAAGAACGAGCGATTAGTTCAAGATTTTGCTGAGAATTATATGGACAAGCTATTCTACTTTTGTTTGAAAAAGACGGGGGACCATAATGAAGCAGAAAACTTGACGCAGGACATCGCTCTTCAGATTATTTCGGCTTTTAATAAAGGAACAATACCCATGAACTTTTCTGCATGGGTATGGCAGATTGCACATAATCGATATTCGGTATGGGCAAAAGAAAAAAATATTCGTAACAACTCGATCACCGATTTCGATATCAGTGATTGCGAAATTGAGGATGAAAGCGCAAATCTTTTTGACGCAATTATACATACTGAACAGTTGAATCTGCTTCGACGAGAGTTGGCATTTGTTAAAAGCGATTATCGAAACATCGTTGTTGCCTATTATATAGAAAACAAAAATGTTAGAGAAATTGCAGAAGAGCTTTCACTTTCAACAAATACGGTGAAATCTCGACTTCTCCGTGCAAGACAAATTTTGAAAGAAGGTATGCATATGGCAAGAGAATT
>JAZRLQ010000080.1:0-6042 GCA_045646925.1 Eubacteriales bacterium | reverse complement strand
AACGGGCGGTCTGATGACGCAGGTCAACACGGACGCCAATACGATCTACGAGTTTTTCTGTAACGTCATCCCTCACTTCCTCGTCAATATCGCGAAGGTCGTCGTGCTGGTCATTCTTCTGTTCCTCATCAACCCTTGGCTTGCGCTTTGCTCCTTGCTGGTTATTCCGATCTCCATCATCACCATGCGAGTCAGCTACGGCATCAACCGCAAGCTCCATGCAAAACGCTTCTCCACGAACAGATCTCTCACCTCTTTCCTTTCCAACGAGCTTTCGGGTATGCGCGTTGTAAAAGCGTTCTCCAAGGAAAAAGACGAGATCGAGCGTTTCCATGAAAAATCCGCGAAGCTGGCGGCAGCCGACACGAAGAGCGCGACGTTCAACACGTTCATTTCTCCTCTTTCCGGCTTTTTGCTCCACTCGCTCGGCAACCTGATTTCTCTCGGTCTCGGCGGTTGGCTCGTTATCAAGGGACATCTCGACTACGCGGACCTCGTTACGTTCATCGCCTACATCGGTATGATCTACGCGCCGTTGCAGTTCTTCAACGAAATGTCCAACATGACTGCAGACTGCTCCAACGCGCTCCAGAGACTTTTCGAGATCATGGACTCCCAATCCGAAATCTGCGAAGCGCCCAATCCTCTTCATATTGAAAATATGGAAGGCAACGTTCGCTTCGATGACGTTTCCTTCTCCTATATCAAAAACCGCAAGGTCATCGACCACGTCAGCTTTGACATCGAGGCGGGACAGACACTCGGTATCGTCGGTCACACGGGCGCAGGCAAGAGTACGCTCGCAAACCTTCTGATCCGTCTGTACGACCCCGAAGAAGGCAAGATCTACATCGACGGCGTCAACGTCAAGAAGCTTGCTTTTGAAGACTTGTATCAGAACATCGCCGTCGTTTCTCAGGAAACCTACTTATTTATAGGAAGCGTACTGGAAAACATCCGCTACGCCCGTCCCGACGCAACTTACGACGAAGTCATCGCGGCGGCAAGAGCGGCAGGCGCACACGACTTTATCATCAAAATGCCCGACGCGTATAACACGAAGATCGGCTTCGGCTACAAAGACCTTTCCGGCGGTGAACGCCAGAGACTTTCCATCGCGCGCGCTATTCTCCGCAACCCCAAAATTCTGATCCTCGACGAAGCGACGGCGGCAATGGACACCGAGACCGAGCGCAAGATCCAGGCGGCTCTCACCGAGCTTGTCAAGGGCAAAACGACCATCATGATCGCGCACAGACTTTCCACTCTCCGCGATGCCGATAAGCTCATCGTCATCGAAGGCGGTAAGATGGTCGAAAGCGGCACGCACGAGGAATTGATGGCGGCAGAAGGCACGTATCACAGACTCTACAGTCTGCAGATCGAAGCATTGAAAAATGCGGGTATCGCAGAATAAGCCGCACGGCAGATCCATTTATTCTCAACAATCATTCTCAAATCAAATTTCACAAAATACATAATCGAAAGGAAGATCCTATATATGACACCTATGATGATGGGCGGTCCCGGCGGACCGAGAATGGGCGGTTTTGGCGGTCCCGGCGGCCCCGGCGGTCCCGGAAACAGACGTCCCGTAAGAGAAAATCCCAACAGCGTACAGATTTCCAAAGACAACGCTTCTTTTTCCATGAAAAACGGTTTCCTTTTCATGGCTTGTCCGAAGGATGCGGAGCCTCGCCGCGTTCTTCTGCACAGAGACTTTCCGTTTGATCACCCGTGGGCATACATCTCCGTTCTCAGTACGGAAAATATGGAGCTCGCATTCATTCAGAACGTCGATCTTTTCGACGGCGAAGAAAAAGCGCTCATCGTTCGTGAATTGGAACGCAAATATTACACACCTTCCATCAAAAAGATCCTCTCCGTCAAGGACCGCTTCGGCTTCTCCTACTGGGACGTTGAAACGGAATCCGGCAAGGTCACCTTCACTCTTCAGGATACCTTCAAGAGTATTTCCCGCGCAGGTGACAACAAGCTTTTCTTTTCCGACGTGGATGGCAACCGTTTCGTGATCGAAAACATCGAAGCGCTTGACAAAAAGAGCCACAAGAAAATCGAGCTTTACCTATAAGGAGTGATAAAGTTGAGTAACAAAACCAAAGAACTTTTCGAACGCGCGCACAAGCTTCAACCCGAGCTGAAGCACGAAGAGGTCGTTTCCCTCTGGGAATACGATCTCGACCGTGAAGCGCCTCGCGGATTGAAGAACGGCTTCGTTCTCATCTCCGACAAAACGCTCACCGTGTATGAAAACGACGAGATCGCGATCTGTGAGCCTATGGAGAATATCAAGGAATTCCGTTTTCAAGCGGGCGTTGGCTGCGTATTCGCGGAATATGTGAACAAAAACGGCGAAGCCTTTCTCATTTCCCGCGCAAGCAGCTCTCATAAAACGAGAATCGCAACGGCGATCAAAGCGGCAAACCACTATTTCCTCTTCGGCGCCCACGCCTTCGAGAAATACTTCCCCGCGGCAAACGTATGTCCCAAATGCGGACGCGCTTACCGCCAGGGCTCCGAAACCTGTCTGACCTGTATCGACACCACCAAAGCGGCAAAGAGACTCTGGGGAGTAGCAAGACCTTACAAATGGCTGATCATCGCCTCCATGACGCTCTTCATATTCATCTCCCTGCTCGGTCTGATCACACCGATCCTCACCCAGCACCTCACCGACAATTTCATTTTGAGCGAAACGCCCGAAAAGATCGGCGCGCTCGAATATCTCGTCGTGATCGCAAGCATCCTCTTCGTACAGCTCGTATCCAGAGCGCTTTCTTCCGTACGAAACTGGACGCTCGTCATTGCGGGTAACAAGGTCGTTCACCGTTTGCGCGGAATCGTCTTTGACAAGATTCAGAGACTTTCCATCGCGCGTATTTCCAAGCGCACCGCAGGTGAACTGATGAACCGCGTTTCTCAGGACACCTCCAGAATCCGTATGTTCATCGTCAACCAGATCCCCCATCTTCTCGAGCAGCTTCTTCTGTTCGTCGTCGTTGGTATCGCCTTCTTCGTCTACGACTGGAGGCTCGCGCTTCTCGTCGTGCTCCCCACGCCTCTGATCGCGGTCGCATTCTTCATGTTCCGTCGTATCATGGGCAAGCTCTTCCATCGCAGCTGGGAGCGCTCCGCGCAGTCCAACGCCGTTTTGCACGATATCTTCTCGGGTATCCGCGTTGTAAAATCCTACGGCACGGAAAAACGCGAATCCAAACGCTTCTCCGATTACGCGCTCGCTGAAAAGAATACCCAGCTCAAGATCGAAACGAGATGGGCTTACATCAATCCCCTTCTGCAGTTCCTCATCAGCTTCGGTGAATTCTTCATTTTGTTCTACGCGGGCAACGCCATTCTCGGCGGCGAAATGACCCTCGGTGAAATGTCCAAATTCTCCAGCTACGCAGGTATGCTTTACACCCCCTTGCAGTTCCTTGCGGGATTCCCCCGTCATCTTATGATGGCAAAGACCTCCATTACGAAGGTATTTGAAATCATCGACGAACCCGAAGATATCAAGGACGCGGAAGACGCAAAGGAGATCCAGATCGAAGGCTCCGTTTCGCTGAAAAACGTCACCTTCGGTTACGACGAATCCGTCGACGTTCTCCGTAACATCAACCTCGAGATCAAGCCCGGTGAATTTATCGGTCTCGTCGGTAAATCCGGTACGGGTAAATCGACGCTCATCAACCTCGTCATGCGTATGTATGAGGTCGACGAAGGCTCCGTCTCCATCGACGGCGTTGATATCCGCGATATTTCGCAGGAATGCCTCCGTTCGCAGATCGGTGTCGTATTGCAGGAAACCTTCCTCTTCAACGGCTCCATTTACGATAACATCGCTTACGCGAAGAAGAACGCGACCCGTGAAGAAGTTATCGCCGCCGCGAAAGCCGCAGGCGCGCATAGCTTCATCATCCGTCTGACCGACGGCTACGACACTTGGGTCGGTGAAAAGGGCAACACCCTTTCGGGTGGTGAAAAGCAGCGTATCGCCATTGCGCGCGCATTGCTTCATAACCCGAAAATCCTCATTCTCGACGAAGCGACCGCGTCTCTCGACACGGAAACCGAAAAGCAGATCCAGGAATCCCTCGCGAAGCTTTCTCACGAACGCACAACCATCGCCATTGCGCACCGTCTCTCCACGCTCCGAAACGCAACCCGTCTCGTCGTACTTGATAAAGGCAGAATCGCCGAGATCGGTACGCATGACGAGCTGATCGAAAAGCACGGCATTTACTACAATCTCGTCATGGCACAGAGAGAAATGTCGAAGATGGCATAATCATCCTTTACCGTATAAATCAATAAAAAAGACAAAAGGGTTGGCTGCTTTACCAACCCTTTTTATCAAGGAGATCTATTTATGGGCTATATTCAAACGCAAATACAAATTGACGGCAAAAAACTTTTTTTGAGACAGAATCAAGCGAATTGCATCAATTGAATTTTCTATCACATATGCATACCATTCATACGCCCGATAAAATTTTGTCGATCCTCATAATCAAAGATATGATTATTTTGTTGACGGAAGACCGCGATTTTCGCAACGGAGCACTCCATACGCCCATCTATAAGGATGACCGGAGAATCAACAATATCAATGCTTATGATTGGGACGGAAGGCACTTGTGGAATATCGGAGATATTGTCGGCGATATCAAAACACCGTTCACCGGTGCCACGCTGACCGCCAATAATGATTCCGATGATAACAAGCAGAAAGATCTGCTAATCTGCTTTGCAGGCGATTTTCGATTCGTCATTGATCCCGTCAATAACACGCTTGTCTCCAAAACAAGCGGAAAATGGTAATCGAAATCTTATTCAACAAAAGCATAAATAAAAAATCCACCCCAAAGGCAGGTTCTCATAAGGATGTTACCATTCCCTTGTAGGGACAGGCGTAGCGAAGCGGCACGAGCGCAATGAATGACATGCCAGTGGCATGTCAGAACGCGAGTGTGACCGAGCCGCAGCGAGACCCTCGACTGTCCGTTAGCGCAAAAATTTGATCCACAGAAAACAAATAATAATCCCCGATAGATTTTAAAAAATCCATCGGGGGTTCGTTATTTATTTAGTGTGTAAAATTTCGATATTCCCATCTACAAATCCAACGCCAACACCATCTTTTGATTTCAGCAATTCTGCATATTTGCCATTTTCTAAATATTGGCTTAATTCTTTAACCATATATTCTAAAGCTTCGTCCCATTCACACTCCATTTCCCAATTATACAAACACTCTCGTGATCCAAAATCGGTCAATTCATTGCATGCCCAGTCCTCGTCTTCAAGGTCAAAGCGTTCTGTTCCAACCAATTCCATTGCCCAGCTTCCATCGGATTCCTCATAAAGATTAAAGCAAAAAGCTACAACAGTATTGGGAATTTCTTGATCCAAAATTTTATCAATCCAATTTGATACACTGTTATTCATTATTCTTTTCTCCGTTCATCAAATTCTTATTTATCGTTCTGTTTTATCGCCAGTTTCGCATTTGTATTACAGCGTTGCTTGCAACGCTGGCATCGGGCAAAGCCCATACCCCTAAGGTTGCGCGCATCCAAAGGCTCCCTCCGGGAGGGAGCTGTCAGCGAAACTGACTGAGGGAGAGCGCGATACAATTAAGTTATCACAAACCTAAAGTCACGCAGGCTCCTTCCACCGCTAACGCGGTCCCCCTCCCTCTCGGAGGGAGGCTTCTCGTTAGCTCCATTATAACACAAATCGGCAGAGAAAACAAGTTCTCTGCCGTTTTTTTGTGTCTGCCAATTCTCCGCTAAGAATGCAGAGAGAACGGTGGATTTTTTATTTATATCAGAATTACTGAGCAGCCTTTACGATAACGGTGAAGTCGTCGGTCTTGAGAGAAGCGCCGCCGATGAGACCGCCGTCGATGTTTTCCATGGAAAGAAGCTCTGCAGCGTTCTTTGCGTTCATGGAACCGCCGTACTGGATGGTGATTGCTTCTGCAGCTTCAGCGCCGTAGAGATCAGCGATCACGCC